>JBDTUG010000140.1:0-8709 GCA_040007855.1 Caldimonas sp. | reverse complement strand
TGCCGCTGACCGGCGCGGTGATCGTGACGACGCCGCAGGACATCGCCCTGCTCGACGCCAAGAAGGGCATCAAGATGTTCGAGAAGGTCGGCGTGCCGATCCTCGGCATCGTCGAGAACATGGCCGTCCACGTCTGCGAGAAGTGCGGCCACGTCGAGCACATCTTCGGCGAGGAGGGCGGCAAGCGCCTGGCGGCGGAGTACAAGATGGACTACCTCGGCGCGCTGCCGCTGAACCTCTCGATCCGGGTCCAGGCCGACAGCGGCCGGCCGAGCGTGGTCAGCGATCCGGAGGGCGAGATCGCCGGGCTCTACAAGAGCGTCGCCCGCAAGGTCGCCGTCAGGATCGCCGAGCGCGGCAAGGACTATTCGGCCCGGTTTCCGACGATCAGCGTCTCGAAGAACACCTGAGCTCGGCGTCGCCATCGCCGAGCCTGCTCGACGGCGAAGTCTGCGCCGGGCTGCCGGGCGCGCTGATGGCACTGGTGCGCGGCTACCAAGGCGTCGAGGCGCTGCTGCTGCGAGAACCGGACCCGCGAACGCCGATCGGCTTCATGGTCGTCGCGACGGCGCGAGTCGCGTGCGCTCGCGGCGGCACTCGCGCCCGCCCGGGACGGCCGAGTGGCTGCGTCGGGCCGCAGCGCGGGGCGACGTGCTCGGCATCAGAGCGCCGAACGCCGCTTTGCCCGGGCCGAGATTCGTGCCGTGAATCGCTCCGTTTCGCAAACCCATTGGACGTGCTCGCCGCGCCGCCCGATAGTCAGGGTCCGGTCATACACTTGTGCATCGGCATGGCCTGCGTCAACGGCATGCTCGAGCTGGTCGAGACGAGCGTCTAGCGAGCGCTGCCCTGCACGGCGAATTTCTTCAACCGAGCCCATGGACCCACGAACGGAATCGCCGCCAAGTTCCCAGGTCGTGGCTTCGGTCAGCGCCGGGGAGATGCGCAAGCGCATCAAGAAGAAGAGCCGCCTGAAGGGGCGGCAGGCTGACGACGCTTCGCGTGTGCAGGTTCGCGACCTGCTAGGACCCTGCCCGGCCGCCGGCTGGCGCCGCGACCGCCTGATCGAGCATCTGCACCTGCTCAACGACCACTACGGCGGCCTGCATGAGCGGCACCTGGTCGCGCTCTCGCTCGAGACCAACGTGCCGATGGCCGAGGTCCACGAGGTGGCCACCTTCTATCACCACTTCGAAGTGCTGGAGGACGGCGAGAACGCGGCGGCGTTGACGGTGCGGATCTGCGACGGGCTGAGCTGCGAGCTCGCTGGCGCCCGTCGGCTGCTGGACGAGCTGCCGGGCCTCCTGGGACAGGATGCCCGTGTCCTGGCCGCGCCCTGCGTCGGGCGCTGCGAGCAGGCGCCGGTCGCGATCGTCGGCCAGCGTCCGGTGCCGCGCGCCGAACCTTCCGACGTGCTGGCCGCGGTCCGCGCCAAAGAGACGCGACCCGCGCCCGCACGCGCCGGCGCGAGCTTCGCGCCTGGGTCGCTCGCCGAACAGAGCGTCAGCGAGCGCGACGCCGACGTCGCGCCCGACTATGTCGATCACGCGAGCTATCGCGCCGCCGGTGGCTATTCGCTCGCCGCCGGGATCGCCGCCGGCAAGCGAAGCCCCGACGAGCTCGTCAAGGTGCTCGAGGACTCGGGCCTGCGCGGGCTCGGCGGGGCGGGCTTTCCCGCCGGGCGCAAGTGGCGCATCGTCCGCGAGCAACCCGCGCCCAGGCTGATGGCGGTCAACATCGACGAAGGCGAGCCCGGCACCTTCAAGGACCGGACCTACCTCGAGCGCGATCCGCATCGCTTCCTCGAAGGGATGCTGATCGCGGCGACGGTGGTCGGCATCGACGCCTGCTACATCTACCTGCGCGACGAGTACCACGGCTGTCGCGAGCTGCTCACGGCCGAGCTGCTCGAGCTGCAGCGCAACCCGCCATACCCGTTGCCGCATATCGAGCTGCGGCGCGGCGCCGGCGCCTACATCTGCGGCGAAGAGTCGGCGATGATCGAAAGCATCGAAGGCAAGCGCGGTGAGCCGCGCCTGCGTCCGCCCTACATCGCCCAGACCGGCCTGTTCGGCCGGCCGACGCTCGAGCAGAACTTCGAGACGCTCTACTGGGTTCGGGACATCGTCGAACGCGGCCCGGACTGGTTTGCCGGCTTCGGGCGCAACGGCAGGAAAGGCCTGCGCAGCTTCAGCGTCAGCGGGCGCGTCAGGCGGCCGGGCGTCAAGCTCGCTCCCGCCGGCATCACCCTGAACGAGCTCGTCGACGAATACTGCGGCGGCATGGCGGAGGGCCACACCCTCTACGCCTATCTTCCGGGCGGCGCGTCGGGAGGCATCCTGCCGGCGCGCCTCGCCGACATCCCGCTCGACTTCGACACGCTGCAGCCGCACGACTGCTTCATCGGCTCGGCGGCGGTAATCGTGCTCTCCGACCGCGACCGGGCGCGTGACGCAGCGTCGAACATGATGCGGTTCTTCGCCGACGAGAGCTGCGGCCAGTGCACGCCGTGCCGGGTCGGCACCGAGAAGGCCGCGCGCCTGATGGAGGCCGAGACCTGGGACCGGGAGACGCTCGAGGACCTGAACCAGGTGATGATCGATGCGTCGATCTGCGGCCTGGGTCAGGCGGCACCCAACCCGGTGCGCAGCGTGCTCAGGCATTTCGCCCACGAGGTGGGGCTTTCGCCATGAACGCGCCGATCGACCCCGACCTCCTTCACGCCGCGCGTGTCGAGTTCACCCTCGATGGCCGCACCGTCCGCGCCGTCGAAGGCGAGACGATCCTGAGTGTGGCCGAGCGCGAAAAGATCGACATCCCCCGGCTGTGCTTCAAGGAGGGCTACCGGCCCGACGGGAACTGCCGCGCCTGTGTCGTCGAGGTCAAGGGCGAGCGAACCCTGGCGCCGAGCTGCTGCCGCGCGGTTCAGGCCGGCATGGTCGTGCAGACCGACAGCGAACGGGCGAAGAAGAGCCAGCGGATGGTGCTCGAGATGCTGCTCGCCGACCTGCCCGAACAGGGCTTCAAGTGGGTCGACGCTGCCGGCGCGCTGCCGCACGGCGAGCTGAGCGAATGGGCGGCGCGCGAAGGCGTCGAGGTCCGCCCGGCGCTGCGTGCCTTGAGCCGCGCGCCGGTCGCCCCCGACCTTTCCCATCCGGCGATGGCAGTCAACCTATCGAGCTGCATCCAGTGCACGCGCTGCGTTCGTGCATGCCGCGAGGTGCAGGTGAACGACGTCATCGGCTACGCGCTGCGCGGCTCCGACAGCAAGATCGTCTTCGATCTCGACGATCCGATGGGCGACAGCACCTGCGTGGCCTGCGGCGAGTGCGTCCAGGCCTGCCCGACCGGCGCGCTGATGCCGAAGACCGCGATCGGCTCGCAGGTCGTCGACAGGAAGGTCGACTCGGTGTGCCCCTTCTGCGGCGTCGGTTGCCTTCTGACCTACAACGTCCGCGACAACAGGATAGTCAGCGTCGACGGCCGCGACGGGCCGGCCAACCACGACCGGCTTTGCGTCAAGGGCCGCTTCGGCTTCGACTACGCGAGCCATCCGCAGCGCCTGACCATGCCCTTGATCAGGAAGCCCGGCATCGCCAAGGATGCCGACGCAGAGCCGAATCCGGCCGAGTGGTCGACGGTCTTTCGCGAGGCGAGCTGGGAAGAAGCGCTCGAGGTCGCCGGCGGAAGGCTGCGCGACCTGCGCGACAGGCACGGCGCCAAGTCGCTCGCCGGCTTCGGCTCGGCCAAGGGCAGCAACGAAGAGGCCTACCTGTTCCAGAAGCTCGTGCGGACCGGCTTCGGCTCCAACAACGTCGACCACTGCACCCGCCTGTGCCACGCGTCGAGCGTGGCGGCGCTGCTCGAGGGGGTCGGCTCGGGCGCGGTCAGCAATCCGGTCAGCGACGTGCAGCACGCCGACCTGATCTTCGTCATCGGCGCCAATCCGACCTCCAACCATCCGGTCGCCGCGACCTGGATGAAGAACGCGGCGCAGCGCGGCGCCCGCATCGTCCTCGCCGACCCGCGCCGGACCGAGCTCTCGCGTCATGCCTGGCGAACCTTGCAGTTCAACGCCGACACCGACGTGGCGATGCTCAACGCGCTGATCCACACGGTGATCGAAGAAGGCCTCACCGACCTCGAGTTCGTCCGCACGCGGGTCGCCAACTTCGAGGCGCTCGAGGAGAACGTGCACGGCTACAGCCCCGAGGCGATGGCGCCGATCTGCGGCATTCCCGCCGAGACGCTGCGCGAAGTGGCGCGTGCGTTCGCGACGGCGAAGAGCGCGATGATCCTGTGGGGGATGGGGATCAGCCAGCACGTGCACGGCACCGACAACGCGCGCTGCCTGATTGCGCTGGTGTCGGTCACCGGCCAGATCGGCAAGCCCGGCTCGGGCCTGCATCCGCTGCGCGGCCAGAACAACGTGCAGGGAGCGAGCGACGCCGGCCTCATCCCGATGATGTTCCCGAACTACCAGCGGGTCGACAACGCCGCGGCGCACGCCTGGTTCGAGGACTTCTGGAAGACGCCGCTCGATGCCACTCCTGGCTACACGGTCGTCGAGATCATGCGCAAGGCGCTCGCCCCCGACAGCGATCCGCACAAGGTGCGCGGCATGTACATCATGGGCGAGAACCCGGCGATGAGCGACCCCGACCTGAACCACGCGCGGCATGCGCTGGCCTCGCTCGAACACCTGGTCGTGCAGGACATCTTCATGACCGAGACCGCGTGGATGGCCGACGTCGTGCTTCCGGCCAGCGCCTGGCCGGAAAAGAGCGGCACCGTCAGCAACACCGACCGCATGGTGCAGATGGGACGGCGTGCTCTCGACCTCCCGGGCGACGCCCGGCTCGACCTGTGGATCATCCAGCAGCTCGCCCGGCGCCTCGGCCTCGACTGGCGCTACGAAGGCGATGACGCCGGCGTCGCCGCCGTCTACGAGGAGATGCGCCAGGCGATGCATGGCGCGATCGCCGGGATCACCTGGGAGCGGCTGCAACGCGACGACAGCGTCACCTACCCGTGCCTGAGCGCCGAAGACCCTGGCCGGCCGATCGTCTTCGACGACGGCTTCCCCACCGCCGACGGTCGGGTGACGCTGGTGCCGGCCGACATCATCCCGGCGAACGAGCGCCCCGACGCGGCCTACCCCTTCGTGCTGATCACCGGGCGCCAGCTCGAACACTGGCACACCGGCAGCATGACCCGGCGGGCCTCGGTGCTCGACGCCCTGGAGCCCATGGCCACCGCCTCGATGAACGGCCTGGACATCGCCGGACTGGGCCTGGTGCCGGGCGACGTCGTCACCCTGCGCTCGCGCCGCGGCGAGGTGTCCCTGCATCTTCGTCGCGACGACGGCACGCCGCGCGGCGCGGTGTTCGTGCCCTTCGCCTACTACGAAGCGGCGGCCAACCTGATGACCAACGCCGCGCTCGATCCCGTCGGCAAGATTCCGGAGTTCAAGTACTGCGCGATCCAGGTGCGGGCGGGCGGCGTGCCGCGCGCTGCGCGCGGATACGGCACGGGCAGCGGCCCGACGCCCCGCCCCGACCGGCAACCCTGATCCGCCGCGGCAATCGAGGTCGGACCGCTGCCCTAGACTCGGGCGATGGACGAGAACGCTGCACTCCCGTTGCCGCGACCCGCGATCCGGGTCGCCGTCGTGATGGAGCGCGAGGCGGCGCCGAATCGCTGGCAGGACTGGCGCTTCCGGATCGCCGAGGTCGTGCCGCACGAAGACGCGTTCGGCACCGAAGCCCGCGTCCTGCGTGACGACAACAAGCTGCAGCGCACCCTGCATCCCGGCTTCACGCTCGAGCTGTTCCGCGACCAGGCGCAGGGCTATCACCTCAACCTCAGCTCCGGTGCGCCGGTCTGGTTCGTCGTCTGGCGCATCGACGATGAAGACCCGTCGCGGGCCTGGCCGGAAACCGTGAGCCTGTCGTACGAGGAGGCCGGCCGCTGGCTCGACGCGCAGGAGCGGGTCGACAACGTGCCGCTCGCGCCCGAACTCGCCGCCTGGCTGCAGGCCTATACCGACGAGAACTACAAGCCCGAGCCGAAGAAGCGGCGCCGGCCGCAGTCGTTCGTCGCGCCGGGAGAGCGGCGATGAGCCGATCTTCGGAAGAGGGGTTTCTCGGCCGCTGGTCGCGGCGCAAGGCCGGCATTGCGGAGCCGGCACCCGCGCCGGCCGAGCCGGCACGCGCCGAGGTCGGTGCCCTGGCCGCGAACCCCGTGTCGCCGGCGCAGGTCGAAGAAGTGCCGCCGGCGGCAACCGAGCTGCCCGAGGCGCCGGCGCTGCCGACGCTCGACGACGTCGCCCGCCTGACGCGAAGCTCCGACTATTCGCGCTTCGTCCGGCCCGGCGTCGGGCCGGAGGTGCGCAACGCGGCGATGAAGAAGCTCTTCAGCGACCCGCACTTCAACGTGATGGACGGGCTCGACACCTACATCGGCGACTACAGCCAGCCCGACCCGATTCCTGCCTCGATGCTGCGCCTGATGAACCAGGCCGCTTCGCTCGGCCTGTTCGATGACGAGAAGGACACCGACCCGCTGCACCTTGCCGGCGGCGGCGCTGCAGCCGCACAGGCTTGTCCCGATGGCGGACCGCTGGCCGCGCTGTCACAGTCACCCCCCGATCCGGCGCCGAGCACCCCCTCTCCCGTACCCGCAAGCCGAACCGATGACGACCCTGATCTGCGACTGCAACCGGACGATGCCGCTGAGCGAGCTGGGCCTGGCCCGGGTCCTCGGGCCTGACGCTGGCGCGGGTCTCGGCACCGTTCATTCGCTGCTCTGCCGGCGCGAGGCCGGCGCCTTCCAGCGGGCGGCCAAGGACGGCGCCGACCTGGTCGTCGCCTGCACCCAGGAGAGCCGCCTGTTCCTCGAGCTCGCCGCGGCGACCGAGGGCGCGCCCGGGCAAGCCGAGCGGCCGATCCGCTTCGTCAACATCCGCGAGACCGGCGGCTGGTCGAAGGACGCGGCGCACGCCCTGCCGAAGATGGCCGCGCTCATCGCCGCCGCGCAGCTCGCGCCGCCGCAACCCGTGGCGACGGTCTCGTATGCCTCGGCCGGCCGCGTCCTCGTCATCGGCGGCGCCGATCGGGCCGAACGCGCGGCCGCGCTGCTCGCCGATCGCCTCGACGTCAGCCTGCTCGTGCCTGGCGCCGGCGGAACGCTGGCACAGGCGCGGACGACGCCGGTGCACACCGGGCGACCGACGCGAATCTCCGGCTGGCTGGGCGCCTTCGAGGTCGCCTGGACGCGCAGCAATCCGATCGATGCCGATCTCTGCACGCGCTGCAACGCCTGCATCGAGGTCTGCCCGGAGCAGGCGATCGACTTCAGCTACCAGATCGACCTCGACAAATGCACCGGCCACCGCGACTGCGTGCGCGCCTGTGGCGCCGCCGCAGCGATCGACTTCGAGCGCGGCGCCGAGGAGCAGAGCGGTCGCTTCGACCTCGTCCTCGACCTGCAGGCGGTGCCGCAGATCGCCCTGCACCAGCCGCCGCAAGGCTACTTCCACGCCGCCGACGACGCGGCGCTCTTCGCCGCGGTACTGCGCCTGCGCGAAAGCAGCGGCGAGTTCGAGAAGCCGAAGTTCTTCGACTACCGGCAGAAGATCTGCGCGCACACGCGCAACGGCCAGATCGGCTGCACCGCCTGCATCGACGTCTGCTCGGCGGCGGCGATCCGCAGCGATGCGTCGATGAGGGGCCGCACCAGCGGCGGTGGCATCGTCGTCGAGCCGCATCTGTGCGTCGGCTGCGGCGCCTGCACCACCGTCTGCCCGAGCGGCGCGCTGACATTCGCCACGCCGCGACCCAACGAGCTCGGGGCGCGTATCCGGACCCTGCTGGGCACCTATGCACGCGCCGGTGGGCGCGATGCCGCGCTCCTGATCCACAGTCAGGAGGCAGGCGCCAAGGCGCTCGAGGCGCTCGGCCGGGCGGCGCGTACCGACCCGGGAGTCCACGGCGTTCCGGGCCGGGTGCTGCCGCTGGAGGTCTGGCACACCGCCTCGGTCGGCATCGACATCTGGCTGGCGGCGATCGCCTATGGCGCGTCGCAGGTGTGGGTGCTCGTCACCGACGAGGAGGCGCCCGGCTATCGCGAGGCGATCGCGGCGCAGATGCAGGTGGCGCAGGCGCTGCTCGCCGGGCTGGGGATGAGTGGCGAGCACTTTCGCATCGTCGGCGGCGGCGAAGTCTCGCGCCTGCAGGCCGGCGCCATCGAAGCCGGACCGGCGCGCGCCGGGCCTGCCCGAGCCGGGGCGCGGTCGGAGCCGGCACTGCAGCGTCTCGACAAGGCGCTGCAGCGGCCGGCGGCGAGCACCGTCGCCCGCGCCGCGACCTTCGCGGTCCAGGCCGACAAGCGAACGACGCTCGATCTGGCGATAGAGCACCTGATGCTCGTCGCTCCGAGCGTGCCCGACGAGATCGCCCTGCCGGCGCCGGCGAGCCCGTTCGGCAGCCTGATCGTCGACAAGGACAAGTGCACGCTGTGCCTCGCCTGCGTCGGTGCCTGCCCCGAAGCGGCGCTCGCCGACAACCCCGACCGGCCGATGCTTCGCTTCATCGAGAAGAACTGCGTCCAGTGTGGCCTGTGCGCGAGCACCTGCCCGGAAGACGCGATCACCCTCCAGCCGCGCCTGCTGCTTGCCGACGGCGGCAAGGCGCGAAGGCAGTCGCGGGT
>JBDTUG010000139.1:0-8720 GCA_040007855.1 Caldimonas sp. | reverse complement strand
ACCTCGACGATCGACCCGGTCGTATAGCTCGCCGCGCCCGAGAGCAGCCAGACGATCGCCTCGGCGACTTCGTCGGCGCTGCCGGCGCGCTGCATCGGCAGAGACGCTGCGACCTGCCTGACCCGGTCGGGGGCGCCGCCGGAGGCGTGGATCTCGGTCTCGATGATCCCAGGCCGGACCGCGTTGACACGGATGCCTTCGCCTGCCAGCTCTTTCGCGAGGCCGATCGTGAAGGTCTCGATCGCCCCCTTGGCGGCGGCGTAGTCGACGTACTGCCCCGGCCCGCCGAGCTTGGCGGCGGCCGACGAGAGGTTGACGATCGCGCCGCCCGCGTGAGCGCCGGGCGTGCCGTCGACCGGCTTCGTCGTCATGCGCCGGATCGCCTCGCGGGCGCAGAAGAAGCTGCCGAAGACGTTGATCGCGAACATCCGCTGCAGGCGTGCCTGCGTCATCGCGTCGACCCGGGCCGCGAGGTCGACGACGCCGGCGTTGTTGACCAGCCCGGCGAGCGGCGGCAGCTCGCGGTCGAGGGTCGCGAACATCGCGGCCACCGCGGCCTCGTCGGCAACGTCGGCCTGGATCGCGAGCGCGGTGCCGCCGCCGGCGCGGATCGCGGCGACGACCAGCGCGGCCGCGGCCGCGTCGCTGGCATAGTTGACCGCGACCGCCCAGCCGCGGGTGGCGCAGAGCCGGCTGGCCGCGGCGCCGATGCCGCGCCCGCCGCCGGTCACGAGCACCGTGCCCGCGGCCGCGCCGCCGGGGTCATTCCTCATCGTCGCCTGCGCCGCGCGAATCGGCGTCGGTGCCGGTCTGCTCCTTCGCCTGGCGGTCGAGGACCGCCTGCATCGGCGCCAGGCCCTCGACGAAGCGGTCGACCGACACCGGCCGGGCGACCCGCAGCTGCGGCGGGAACAGGTGATTCATGTAGAGCTCCTCACCCGGCCGACCGGTGCGCTGCACGTTGAACCAGACCTGCAGGGCCACGCCGATCGCGAAGCCGGTGAGGGCGACGGCGCGCATCAGCCGCTCCCGGCCCGGCTCGACCGCCAGCAGGTGGAAGTAGATCGCCGCGGCGATGGTCGCGTAGACCGCGACGAAGGCGAAGTCGGTCGCCCAGGGCCAGGAGAACGCGAAGGCGAGCAGCGCCGGCAAGGCACCCAGCACGACCCCGGCGAGGCTGGCGACCACGAACACCCGGACGTGCCAGCCGAAGCTGCTCTGGCGCGCGAAGATCTTCGAGAGCAGGGCCCAGAAGCCGCACCAGAGCGCTGCCGCCATCAGCATGCCGAGCAGCGAGGTGCCGATCGCCCGGCCCAGGCCGTCCGGGTCGGTATCGATGTAAGTGCTGAACAGCAGCAGGGAAAGCGCGGCAAGCGCGAGGCCGGAGGTCGGCAGCCAGCCGATCTCGCGCGCCATCATCGGCGCCAGCGGCTGCTCGGGCGCCAGTGCGTGGCCCGGCAGGCGCAGGCGCAAGGCGGTCCGGCCGATGTGCAGGTCGAGGTCGCGGCCGGTGTCGGCGTAGCTGCGGGTCGCGCCGCCGGCCAGCCGGTCGCGGCCGACGCTGAGGCCGTTCCGGGTCGCGCCGGCGCTCACCAGCAGGTTGGCCGGCGCCTCGGCCGGGTCGGCGCGGGGCACGAGCTCGAGGGTCGCATGGCGGGCGGCGACGTGCGGGTCGGTCAGCACCACGTCGTTGTCGAGGGCGCGGCCGATCGTCACCGGCCAGCGCTCGATGCGCCAGGCCTGGCGCACCATGCCGTCCCGGTCGATCGCCTCGAGCAGCCCGCTGCCGGCGGCCGGCGGCGCCGCGGCGGGCACATCCGGCGCCGGGCCCGGCGCCTCCGGTGCCGGCTCGGGCTCGGCGACGATGCGCACTAGCGGACCCATCGGAACGCGTCGAGGTAGTGCTGGGCCAGCCGCTGCGCATTGGCGAAGCTCACGCCCTGCGCGTCGAAGCGACCCTGCACGCCGGCCTCGTTCTGGTCGAGCGTGGCGACAAGCACGGCGAGGTCGTACAGCTGCGGCAGCTTCTTGTAGGCGCGCAGGCAGACGACGGCGCGCAGCGGCAGCCCGTCGCGGTCGATGAAGTCCTCGCTGCAGCGCGGCTTGGTCTGGTGCTGCGCCGAAAGCCGGCTGAAGCTCTCGTTGCGAAAGCTCTGCGAGTAGCGCGCCGCGAAGCGCAGCGGCCCGAGCTTGGAGCCGTCGTAGCTCTCGTGGCGCAGGCTGATCGTGCCGGTGTTGAAGTCGCCGACGAAGATGCGCGTGTCCATGACGCAGTCGGTGCGCTCGAAGTCGAGCCCGCCGGTCCGCGACGGCTCGCTCGAGCCCCAGCAGCGCATGAAGACGTCGGGCGGCACCGGCACCAGGTAGCGCGGGTGGGTCGCCGCCTTCCAGCCCTGCTGCAGGAAGCGCTCGGTGAGCAGCGCCTGATGCTGCTGCAACTGCTCCGAGACGATCGCGTAGGCGGTGCCGGTGAGCGGCGCGGCGTCCTTGCCGCGCGCCAGCAGCGCGGTCGCGAAGCTCGCGGGAACCAGAAAGCTGACCTGCTCGCCGTCGACCCGGCGCGCCACGTTGATGCCGATGACATGGCCTTCCTCGTCGAGTGCGGGGCCGCCGCTCATGCCGCCGGAGAGCGCGCCGCCGAAGAAGATCTGCGGATAGAAGCTGCGCTTGACCAGGCCGTTGTAGGTGCCCTGGACGACCGCGAAGCCGACATCGAGCGGATTGCCGAGCGAGTAGATGCGCTCGCCCTGGGCCAGCGGTTCGGCCTGCGAGCGGAAGGCGAGCGCGTCGAAGCCGCGCCCGGCGAAATCGGCGGCGCGCAGCAGGGCGAGGTCGTGCAGGACGTCGAGCTGCAGGATCTGCAGCGGCGCTTCCCGGCCGTCGGCGGTGACGTAGACGAGGTCGTGGCGGTCGGGCTTGAGCGCCGCTTCGCTGACGACGTGGAAGTTGGTGACGATCAGGCCATCCTTGGTCACCAGGAAGCCCGAGCCGACCGAGGTCTGGCTGGCCCGGCCCTTCAGCACGGTGCGGATCTGCACGAGCTGCGAGCGGGCCTGCTCGTACACCTTGCGCGCCGAGAGCGAGACCGGCGCGGCGGGCGCAGGCGGCGCGGGCTCGGAGGCGGCGGCCGCCGGTGGCGCCGGCTTGACCGGCACGCCGGGCGGTGCGGCGCCGGCAACCGGGGCCGCCAACCCCATCAGCACCGACACGAGAAACAGGAAGGGCCGGTGCAAATTCATCCAAGGGCATTCTACGAGCGGGCTACCGTTCGGCGCATGCGCGCGGGCTGCCGTTCGGCGCGGCGCGCCGGCGGGTTGACCGGGGTGGCGCGGCGCCGCGCGTTCGCTACAGTCGGCGATCTGATCATTCCCCGGAGACAGCCGATGCGCCGTCGCACGCTCATTTCCGCCAGCGCCGCGCTGCTGGCGCTGCCCAGGCTGGGCCGAAGCCAGGCCGTCGAGAAGCCCAGGCTCACGATCGCGGTGGGCGGCAAGAACCTGCTGTACTACCTTCCGCTGACGATTGCCGAGACCCAGGGCTACTTCAAGGCCGAGGGCCTCGACGTGACGATCGCCGACTTCGCCGGCGGCTCGCGCGCGCTGCAGGCGCTGGTCGGGGGCAGCGCCGACATCGTCTCGGGCGCCTTCGAGCACACCATCAACATGCAGGTCAAGGGCCAGCGCCTGCGCGCCTTCGTGCTGCAGGGCCGGGCGCCGCAGATCGTCCTCGGCATCAACCCGAAGACGATGCCCAACTTCAAGTCGGTCGCCGACCTGAAGGGCAAGAAGCTCGGCGTCACCGCGCCGGGCTCGTCGACCAACGTGCTCGCCAACTTCGTGCTCGGCAAGGCCGGGCTGAAGCCGGGCGACGTCTCGATCATCGGCGTCGGCGCCGGCAGCGGCGCCGTGGCAGCGATGCGCACCGGCCAGATCGACGCGATCTCCAACCTCGATCCGGTCATCACCCTGCTGACGCGCAGCGGCGACCTGAAGATCATCTCCGACACCCGGATCGTCGCCGAGGCCGACAAGGTGTTCGGCGGGCCGATGCCGGCCGGCTGCCTCTACACCCAGCAGACCTTCCTCGACAAGAACCCGGCGACCGCGCAGGCGCTCGCCAATGCGCTGGTGCGCGCCGACAAGTGGATCCAGGTCGCCGGCGCCGGCGACATCATCAAGGCGGTGCCGGAGAACTACCTGCTCGGCGACCGGGCGGTCTATGTCGACGCCTTCCTCGCCGCCAAGGGCGCGCTCTCGCCCGACGGCATGTTCCCGGAAGCAGGTGCCGAGACCGCGCGCCGCGCGCTGGCCAGCATCGATCCCGAGATCGCCGCGGCGAAGATCGAGCTGGCGGCGGTCTGGAGCAACGACTACGTGAAGCGGGCCAACGCGAAGTATCCGAAGGGCTGAGGGGCGAGGCGCAGCCGATGGGCGATGCCGCGAGCTCGGCGCCGGCGTTGGCGCTCGGCGCCGTCTCCTGCACCTTCGTCGATCGCAACGATGCGCGCCAGCGCTACACCGCGGTCCGCGACGTGACGCTGGCGGTCGGTGCCGGCGAGTTCGTCTCGGTGGTCGGGCCGACCGGCTGCGGCAAGAGCACGCTGCTCAACGTCGCCGCCGGCCTGCTCGCGCCGAGCACCGGCACTGTCGCGGTATTCGGCGAGACGCTCGCCGGCATCAACCGGCGCGCCGGCTACATGTTCCAGTCCGACAGCCTGATGCCCTGGCGCACGGCGCTCGGCAACGTCGCCGCCGGGCTCGAGTTCCACGGCGTCGCCGGCGCGAACGCGCAGGCGCTCGAGTGGCTGAAGCGGGTCGGCCTCGGCGGCTTCGGCGACCGCTATCCGCACCAGCTCTCGGGCGGCATGCGAAAGCGCGTCGGCCTGGCGCAGACGCTGGTGCTCGACCCCGACATCATCCTGATGGACGAGCCGTTCTCGGCGCTCGACGTGCAGACCCGCCAGCTGATGGAAAACGAGGTGCTCGCGCTCTGGGCCGAGAAGAAGAAGGCGGTGCTCTTCATCACCCACGACCTCGACGAGGCGATCGCCATGAGCGACCGCGTGATCTGCCTCTCGGCCGGGCCGGGCTCGCATCCGATCGGCGAGTTCGCGATCGACCTGCCGCGCCCGCGCGACGTCGCCGAGGTGCGCGCCACACCGCGCTTCGTCGAACTGCACAAGGCGATCTGGGACGTGCTGCGCGAGGAAGTGCTGGCCGGCTACCGGCAGCAGCTGGCGGCATGAATCCCTCCATGAAATACCTGCGTGTCTGGCAGGTCGGGCTGCTGGTCGCCGTCTTCGTGGTCTGGCACCTGCTGACGACGCCGGGCCTGCTGCCCAACTTCATGTTCGACAACGACCGCCAGGCGGCGTTCTTCTTCGGCGAGCCGCTGAAGATCTTCGACCGCATCTGGCAATGGTTCTTCGGCCATGCCGACATCTACGGCCACCTCTGGATCACCCTGCTCGAGACCGTGCTCGCGTTCGCCATCGGCACCGTGCTCGGCCTCGGCTTCGGCCTCTGGCTGGCGCTCAGCCCGATGGCCGGCGCCATCGCCGATCCGTACATCAAGGCGCTCAACAGCATGCCGCGCGTGATCCTGGCGCCGATCTTCGCGGTCTGGTTCGGCCTCGGCATCGCCAGCAAGGTCGCGCTCGGCGTCACGCTGGTCTTCTTCATCGTCTTCTTCAACGTCTACCAGGGCGTCAAGGAAGTGAGCCCGGTCGTGCTCGCCAACGCGCGCATGCTCGGCGCCTCGCAGCGCCAGCTGCTGCGCCACGTCTACCTGCCGAGCGCGACGAGCTGGGTCTTCAGCTCGCTGCACACGAGCGTCGGCCTGGCCTTCGTGGGTGCGGTCGTGGGCGAGTACCTCGGCTCGTCGCGCGGCGTCGGCTACCTGATCCTGCAGGCCGAGGGCGCCTTCGACATCAACACCGTGATGGCCGGGATCCTCGTGCTCACGGTGTTCGCGCTGGCGCTCGACGCGGCAGTCGGCCGGATCGAGAAGCGCCTGATGCGCTGGCAGCCGCAGGCCGGCGAGACCGAGAAACTCTGAGCGTCGGAGCAACGCAAGGCACGCCATGGCCAAGGACTTCGCGACGATGGAGGACAGCAACCGGTCCGCCAATCCGAGCATCCACGAGGTGTCCGATCCGGCGCGTCGGGTCGTGCTGCGCGGCGGACTCGGCGCGGCCCTGCTCGGGCCGCTCGCCGGTGCCGGACTGGCCTCGTGCGCGCTGCCAGGCGACGCCGGCCCCGTGGCCGCCGCCGGCCCGCGCATCGGCTTCGTCGCCGTGGCGGCATCGGCGGCCGATCGCGTCACCGTGCCTGCCGGCTACAGCGCGACCGTCTTCATGCCCTGGGGCGAGCCGGTCGGCGTGACCGGGCGGATGCCGGCGTTCCGCGACGACGCCGGCAACAGCGCCGCCGAGCAGGCGGTGCAGATGGGCATGCATCACGACGGCGTGCACTACTTCGCGCTCGACGGCAGCCGGCGCGGCCTGCTGGTGATGAACCACGAATACAGCGACGACGGCCTGTTGCACGCGGGTGGCATGGCCGACTGGAGCGCCGAGAAGGTGGCCAAGAGCCAGGCAGCGCACGGCGTCTCGGTCACCGAGATCGCCTGGCGTGACGCGCGCTGGCAGGCGGTGCGCCCGTCGCCCTACGCGCGCCGCTTCACCGGCAACACGCCGTTCGCCGTCGCCGGGCCGGCCGCCGGCCATCCGCTCATGACGACCGCCGCCGACCCGAGCGGCCGGCTGGTGCTGGGCACGCTCAACAACTGCGCGAGCGGCATGACACCCTGGGGCACCTATCTGTCCGGCGAAGAGAACTTCTACACCTACTTCAGCACCGCCCAGACGCCGACGCCGCACGAGCGGCGCTGGGGCCTGCGCCGCAACGGCGTCGGCTACCGCTGGCACGAGCACGACGAACGCTTCGACACCGTGCGCCATCCGAACGAGCCGAACCGGTTCGGCTGGGTGGTCGAGATCGACCCCTTCGATCCGCAGAGCACGCCGGTCAAGCGCACCGCGCTCGGCCGCGCCGCCCACGAAGGCGCCTGGGTCGCGCTGACCCGCGACGGCCGCGCCGTCGTCTACTCGGGCGAGGACGCGCGCTTCGAGTACCTCTACAAGTTCGTCAGTCGCGACCCGGTCCGCCCGGGCGGCGCCCGCGCCAACGCGACCCTGCTCGACCACGGCACGCTGCATGTCGCCCGCTTCGCCGCCGACGGCCGCGGCCGCTGGCTGCCGCTGGTTGCCGGGCAGGGGCCGCTCGCCGCCTTCGCCGATCCAGGCGAGGTGGTGATCCGGTCGCGCCAGGCGAGCGATGCACTGGGGGCGACCAGGATGGACCGGCCGGAATGGCTGGCGATCGACACCGCCTCGCGCTGGGTCTACTGCACCCTCACCAACAACCCGAGCCGCGGCCAGCCGGGCTTTGCCGGCGTCGACGGCGCCAACCCGCGCGCCAACAACGTGATGGGGAGCATCATCCGCTGGAAGGAAGACGGCGACTTCGACGGCGAGGCGTTCGAGTGGAACCATCTCGTCCTGGCCGGCGACCCGGCCAACGAGCGGGTCGAGGCGAAGGGCAACGTCCGCGGCGACATCTTCGCCTGCCCCGACGGCATCGCCTTCGACGCCCGCGGCACGCTCTGGGTGCAGACCGACATGGGGCCGGCGGCGATGAACAAAGGCGAGATGGCGCGCCTCGGCAACAACCAGATGCTTGCCTGCGATGTCACCACCGGCGAGATGCGGCGCTTCCTGGTCGGCCCGGTCAACTGCGAGATCACCGGCGCCACCTGGACGCCCGACGGGCGGACGATGTTCGTCAACGTGCAGCACCCGGGCGAGACGCCGAGCGAGCGGAGCGATGCCGCCGAACCGCGCCGTTTCAGCAACTGGCCCGATTTCCGCCCCGAGGGCCGGCCGCGCAGCGCCACCGTCGTGATCCGGCGCAGCGACGGCGGCCTGATCGGCACCTGAGCCCTCGCGCGCCGGCGAAAGTCGGAACCGTCCCACGTGCGGGTGCGCCGTCGACCGATCGTCGCGCCGCGGCATGCCGGATACCGTTGCGGCCATTCCTCGGCTTCTCATCGGCGGCGTCATGAACACCTGCTCACGACAGGCTTCGATTCTCGTGATTGCGGCAATCGCCCTCGCCGCCGCCTGGGTTCAGACCGCCGCGTGGGCACAGACGGCCACCGACCCGGGGGCGCCACCGCCGCCGCGGGTGCAACGCGCCGGCAACGTCGAATACCTCAGCGGCGGCGCCGGCGAAGAGGCGCGCGTCGAGATGGCGACGCAGCGCGCCGCGTTCGCCCTGCGGATCGTCTTCAGCCTGCCCGGCGGCGCCTACACGGTGGCCGACCATGTCGACGTGAGCCGGGGCGGGGCGCGCGTCCTGGCGGTCGACAAGGCCGGCCCGATCCTGATGGTCAAGCTCGCGCCGGGCGACTACGCCGTCGCCGCAAGCTTCGGTGGCCGCGTCGAGCGGCGTCAGGTCAAGGTCGCGAGCGGCGGCACCCAGCTCGACTGGCGCGTCCCCGACGAGCCGAAACGCTGAGCCCCTCGCTTCGTGACCGGGCCGCGTCGCGGCGGCCCGGTAGCCCTACTTCGAGGTCGGCATCGTGAAGTCGGCGCCCTTCGGCGTCGATGCCGGCCAGCGCTGCATCACGCTCTTCTGCCGGGTGTAGAAGCGCACGCC
>JBDTUG010000138.1:0-8756 GCA_040007855.1 Caldimonas sp. | reverse complement strand
CGCCGTCCTGGAAGGTGGCGCCGATCAGGGCCTCGAGGGCGTCGGCGAGGATCGAGGGGCGCAGGGCGCCGCCCCCGCGCGCCTCGCCCTCGCCCAGGCGCAGCAGTTCGGGCAGGCCGAGCTGCAGGGCGGCGCGGTGCAGGCTGTCCTCGCGCACCAGGTGGGCTCGGACGCGCGTGAGATCACCCTCGTCGGAGCCGCCCAGGCGTTCGAACAGGAGACTCGAGACGACCAGGCTCAAGACCGCGTCGCCCAGGAACTCGAGGCGCTCGTTGTGGTCGGTGCCGAAGCTGCGATGGGTGAGCGCCCGTTGCAACAGGGCGGGGTCGACGAAGCGGTGGCCGATGCGCTGCTGGAGGGCGACTAGGCGGGGATCCATGCGTGGGAAGAGACGACCCAGACGGCTAGTTCGACGACGAGCGGCCCTCGAACTTGATGAGAAGGAAAACCGGCTTCATCAGCTCCACTTCCTTGTCGTAGGCGAAGCTGACGACGACCTTCTCGTTTTCCTTGGTGATGTTGAGGTCCTTGCCGGAGATCGACGAGATCGAGTACTCGATGTCCTTCTGGCGCTCGAAGGCGGCGCGGATCTCCGGGACCGTCGAGCCTTCGGTCGTGATCTTGCTGATGGTGCGCTTGATCGTGAAGTATTCGTTCAGCGCCGGCAGCACGCGCATGCCGACGAGCGCGAAGAAGCCGAGGACGATGGCCCAGAACAGCAGGCCGAACAGCGTGACACCGCGCTGCCTGCGTGCACTGCGAACTCCGATCTTCATGCGAGCTCCTTGGCCTACCGGAACGACCCGATGCGTTTCAGGTCGCCGAAGTTCATCCACACGAAAAAGGCCCTTCCGACGATGTTCTCGTCCGGCACGAAACCCCAATAGCGCGAGTCCTGGGAGTTGTCCCGGTTGTCGCCCATCATGAAGTAGTGGCCCGCGGGCACCCTGCACGTGACACCTTCGGCACTGTACTGGCAGTTTTCGTGGAACGGAAACTGATGGCCCTCCTGAGTTCCGAAAAAAGGCGTCGATTGCGGATTAATGAGGATGCGATGCTCCGCCGCGCCCAGCTTTTCGCTGAATTCCTTCTCGTAACGGCGCGTGTCGTCGTCATAGAAGTCGCCGATCGGCACGACCGGGGCCGCCGCGCCGTTGACGTACAGCTTCTGACCCTGGAACTTGATCACGTCGCCCGGCACGCCGACGACCCGCTTGATGTAGTCGGTGCTCGTATCCTGGGGGTAGCGGAACACCATCACGTCGCCGCGCTGCGGGTCGTTGAGGGCGACGATCTTCCTGTTGATCACCGGGAGCCGCACGCCGTAGTGAAACTTGTTGACGAGGATCAGGTCGCCGACGAGCAGGGTAGGCTTCATCGAGCCCGACGGAATCTTGAACGGCTCGAACAGGAACGAGCGGAGCAGGAAGACGGCGAGGATCACCGGGAACAGGCCCGCCGTCCAGTCGAGCCACCAGGGCTGCATCAGGAGGGCTTGCCGGGTCTCGGCGGTGTTGTCGTCGACCCGCGTGATGCCCTGGCGGGCGAGTTGCTCGCGACGGGCGCTGTCCTGCTGCTCGAAGGCGGCGACTGCGCGACGGCGCTGCGGCGCGAAGTGAAAGCGCTCGGCCAGCCAGTAGCCGAAGGTGACGACGCTCAGGACGAACAGGAGCAGCGAAAAATTACCCGACCACTTGTTGAAGTACCAGCCGGCCGCGAACACGGCGAGGCACGCATACAGCAATCCGGTGAATACACCCATCAATCGTCCACTTGGAGAATGGCCAGGAAGGCCTCCTGCGGCACCTCAACGGAGCCGATCTGCTTCATGCGCTTCTTGCCGGCCTTCTGTTTCTCGAGAAGCTTCTTCTTGCGGGTGATGTCGCCCCCGTAGCACTTCGCGATGACGTTCTTGCGCAGGGCCTTGATTGTCTCACGCGCGATGATGTTGGCGCCGATCGCCGCCTGGACGGCCACGTCGTACATCTGCCGGGAAATCAGCTCGCGCATCTTCGCAACGACGGCCCGGCTGCGGTACTGGCTCTGGCTGCGATGGACGATGATCGACAGGGCGTCGACCTTCTCGCTGTTGAGCAGGATGTCGACCTTGACGACGTCGGCGGCCCGGTATTCCTTGAAGTCGTAGTCCATCGAGGCGTAGCCGCGCGACACGCTCTTCAGCTTGTCGAAGAAGTCCAGCACGATCTCGGCCAGCGGCATCTCGTAGGTGAGCATCACCTGGCGGCCGTGGTAGGCCATGTTCTTCTGCTCGCCGCGCTTCAGGTTGGCCAGCGTCATCACCGGACCGACGTACTCCTGCGGCATGTAGAGGTGCACGGTGACGATCGGCTCGCGGATCTCGGCGACCCGGCCCTGGTCGGGCATCTTCGACGGGTTTTCGATCCGCAGCACCTCGCCGTTGTTCAGCGCCACCTCGTAGACGACCGAGGGCGCCGTCGTGATCAGGTCCTGGTCGAACTCGCGCTCGAGCCGCTCCTGGACGATCTCCATGTGCAGCAGGCCGAGGAAGCCGCAGCGAAAGCCGAAGCCGAGCGCCTGGCTGACCTCGGGCTCGTAGCGCAGCGACGAGTCGTTGAGCTTGAGCTTTTCCAGGGCGTCGCGCAGCTGGTCGTACTCGCTTGCCTCGGTCGGGTAGAGGCCGGCGAAGACCTGCGGCTGGATCTCCTTGAAGCCGGGCAGCGCCTCGGTGGCGACGCCGTGGTTATTGGGCAGCTTCTTCTCGAGCGTCACGGTGTCGCCGACCTTGGCCGCCTGCAGCTCCTTGATGCCGGCGATGACGAAGCCGACCTCGCCCGCCGAAAGCTTGTCGCGCGGCACCGAGTTGGGGGTGAAGACGCCTAGCTGCTCGGCGCCGAACACCGCGTCGCTGGCCATCAGGCGAATCCGCTCGCCGCGGGAGAGCGACCCGTCGACGACCCGGACCAGCATGACGACGCCGACGTAGTTGTCGAACCAGGAGTCGATGATCATGGCGCGCAGCGGCCCGTCGGGCCGGCCGCGCGGCGCCGGCATCCAGTTGACGACCGCCTCCAGGATGTCGTCGATGCCCTCGCCGGTCTTGGCGCTGCAGGGGATCGCCCGCTCGGCGTCGATGCCGATCACGTCCTCGATCTCGGCCCGGGCACGCTCCGGGTCGGCCTGGGGCAGGTCCATCTTGTTCAGGACCGGAACGACCTCGACCCCGAGGTCGAGCGCGGTGTAGCAGTTGGCGACCGTCTGCGCTTCGACGCCCTGGCTCGCGTCGACGACCAGCAGCGCCCCTTCGCAGGCCGAGAGCGACCGGCTCACTTCGTAGGAAAAGTCGACGTGGCCGGGCGTGTCGATCAGGTTCAGGTGGTAGACCCGGCCGTCGCGCGCCGTGTACTGCAGCGCGGCCGTCTGCGCCTTGATCGTGATGCCGCGCTCGCGCTCGATGTCCATCGAGTCGAGCACCTGCGCCTCCATCTCCCGATCGCTCAGGCCTCCGCAACGCTGGATCAACCGATCGGCCAGCGTCGATTTGCCGTGGTCGATGTGCGCGATGATCGAAAAATTGCGGATCTGATCCATGCTCACTGCGATGAAGAAGGGCGCCGACCTGAACGCACAACGGCGTAGCCGTTGCGTCGGACGCTAACTTCGCGCAGCGAAGTTAAGCGTGGGCGAAGCCACGCGGCGGGAGACAAAAAAAAGGCACGTCGAATGATTGACGCGCCTTCCAACAAAACGTATGGCAACTGCTTGTTGGGACTTCATTGTAGTCAAAAGCGTCCCGCCGCAAGCCGCGCCAATGCTTGATTTCTCGCCGTTGCGGGCCGCCAACAGGAATTTTCATCCACAGATTATCCACATATGCCTGTGGATGTGCTGGGGGCAATTTCGGCG
This sequence comes from Caldimonas sp., assembly GCA_040007855.1. GTDB lineage: Bacteria > Pseudomonadota > Gammaproteobacteria > Burkholderiales > Burkholderiaceae_C > Schlegelella_A. Next base: position 4,871 of record JBDTUG010000138.1, on the reverse strand, counting down.
GCCCGAAACCAGACGTCGAGAAACCAGAAATCCGGCCCTCTTATATAGAGATCGCGGGGTCCCGAGGTTCGTGGTGGCCCAATCAAGTTAGCAAACGCACACTCCATGTATGGGTTAACCCGCGCTCTTTCCTTCAGCGCACCGGTTTGAGGATGAGGAAGTTTGCCGTCTCGCCGCGACGCACCAACAAGGTCACCGGCTTGGTCTTGTCGAGCTTGGCGACGGCAGCATCGAATTGCCTGGCGCTCGCCACCTCGACGTTGTCGATGGTCACGATCACGTCGCCTTCGCGGACCCCGGCGCGCGCCGCCGTTCCCTCGGCGGTATCGACGCGAACGCCGTTTTTCACCTTGAGCTCGCGCTTCTGCGCGTCGGTGAGGTCCGAAACCGCCAGGCCCAGCGTGCTCACCGCCGCCGGCGGCTTGGCGCCTTCGCGCTCGGGGGTCCGGCGCGCCGTCGTCCGCTCCGGCTCCATCTCGGCGACAACGACCGGGAGATCGCGGTATCCGCCGCGCCGGAACACCTGCAGGCTCGCCTTGCTGCCCGGCTTGAAGCCGCCGATGATGCGCGGCAGCTCGACCGAGGTCTCGACCGTCCTGGCGTCGACCTTGGTGATGATGTCGCCGGCTTCCACGCCGGCCTTGTCGGCGGGCCCGCCGGCCTCTACGGTGCGCACCAGCGCGCCGGTCGGCTTGCCGAGCCCGATCGACTCCGCGACCTCGCGGGTCACCCGGTCGATGACGACGCCGATTCGGCCCCGGATCACCCGACCGCCGGCGCGCAGCTGCTCGGAGACGCGCGCCGCCTCGTCGATCGGGATCGCGAACGAGATGCCCTGGTAGCCGCCGGAGCGGCTGTAGATCTGCGAGTTGATGCCGACCACCTCGCCGCGCATGTTGATCAGCGGCCCGCCGGAATTGCCCGGATTGATTGCCACGTCGGTCTGGATCAGCGGCAGCAGGTTCCCCGTGTCGCGCGACTTGGCGCTGACGATACCCGCGGTCACCGTACTCTCCAGCCCGTACGGCGAGCCGATCGCGATCACCCACTCGCCGACCTTGAGCTTGCCGACGTCGCCGATCCGCACCATTGGCAGGCCGCTCGCCTCGATCTTGACCAAAGCCACGTCTGACCGCTTGTCGGAGCCGATCGTGCGCGCCTTGAACTCGCGCTTGTCGACCAGGGTGACGATCACCTCGTCGGCGCCATCGACGACGTGCGCGTTGGTCAGCACGTAGCCGTCGGCAGTGAGGATAAAGCCCGAGCCGACGCCGCGCGGCTGCGAATCGCCGTCGCCCGGCGGCTGCTGCGGCGCGCGCGGGTTCGGCCGGTTCGGCGCCGGGATGCCGAAGCGGCGGAAGAACTCGAGCATGTCCTCGTCGGTCTCGCCGGAGCCGCCGCCCGGACCGCGCGCCGCGCGACCGCGCTCGGTCGTGCGAATGTTGACGACGGCCGGGCCGACCTTTTCGACCAGCTCGGAGAAATCGGGCAGTCCCTGTGCCGCGGTGACTTGCGGCGCCGCCGTCGCCAGCAGGCCGAGTGCGAAGGCCAGAGCGACGAACCCGTGGCGCGACCGGCGGGCCGGCGCCACCAAGCCGCGGCGACCGGTGGTGGAGGCGAAAGAAGACGAGAGCGGGTTCATTCGGAGCACCTGTCGGAGTCAATGAGGGACGTGCGGGAGGAGAAACGGTGATGGTGAGCGGATCGGGGCAGCGGCGGCCGGCACTAGGGCTTCTTGCGCTCGAGCGCGGCAACAAACGCCTTCAGTGTCACCGCGGGCGTGTCGCCCACCACCGTCACCCACCAGTCGCCCTGGCGCTGGGTGAGGGTGAGGGTGGCGCCGAGCGCGGCAAGCATCGGATGCGTGTGCCGCTCGGGGCGGAAGCGCTCGATGAAGATCGAGACGTAGGTCAGGCCGTCGGAGTAGATGGTCTGGGTGACGGGCGGCGGCGCCGGATCGGCGGCCGGCTCGCCGAAGGTCTCCATCTGGCGGCTGACGGAGCTCACCAGCTTGAAGCCCGGCACCAGCTGGCGCACCGTCCAGCCTTCGTCAGCCAACCGGGTCGGCGTCAGCTGCGGCTTGACGACCCGGTAGCCGTCGAGCTTGCGCATCGCCTGCACGACGCTCTCGGACTGCGGCCGGACGCCGATCGAGACCTCCGAGAACGACGAGGTTTCGAGGGTCTCGCCGCGCTCGCCGATCACGTCGGCGCGCAGCAGGAGGCCGGAAGCGCGATCGGCCCACAGGCGGTAGCCGTAGCGGTAGCTGTCGCGCGGCTTGACGACCAGCACGTCGGCTTCGTGGCCGGCGACGCGATCGACGCCTTCGAGGTGAAGCTCGTACCACTCGGCGAGGCCATCGTCGCCGGCCTGGAGCAGGGCCGGGAACGAGCTGAGGAGGCCGCGCTGCTCGATCATCGCGACGTGGCTGGCCGGCCAGACGGTGTGGACGACGTCGTTGTGGCGAAACACCTTGCGCTGCCGGCCGTCGAGCGATTCGATGCGCTCGTACTGGTTGGGCCCCTCGGCGAAGTGCGAGATCCGGGCGCTGGCGACGCTGCCGCCGCTGCTGACGACGAAGATGCCCTGGAAATTGCGCCGGCTGGCCGCGCTGTGGATACGCAGCAGCCAGGCGCGCACCTCGCTCGTCGCCGCAGCCGGCGTCCCGGCAGGCGCCTGCGCCAGCGCCGCCGACGCGCCCGCGATCGCCGCGCAGGCGAGAGCGAGCGAGGCGAGCGGGCGAGGCGTCATGCAGGCGATAAGCGAGGATCAGCGCGGCTCGGCGTCGACCGTCGCGCTGCGCAGGAAGGCCGAAGGCAGGCCGAGCGCCGAGCTGCCGGCGAACTGCTTGTGCGCGGCCAGATAGCGGTCGAGTCGGGCGTCGCGGATCAGCTTGCCGTTGACGACGACCGCCGGGGCCGGATCGACCGGCTCGCGCAACGCGACCGGGCGCAGCGACGAGGCCACGCCCGTGGTGTCGGCCAGGGCGAGCGCCGGTGCCGGAGGGGCCGGCAGGGCACCCGGCCGCAGCACGGCGAAGGTGCCCACCACCAGCATGAAACCGGCGGCGACCGCCGACGGCAGCAGCCAGCGAGGCGAAGAGCGCGCCGAGCGCGAATCAGCGTCAAGCCGGCCGGACGCCGCGACCGGCACGGGGGCGGGCGCAAGCACGACGGGCTCGGCCGCCATCCGCTCGCGCAGCGCGAGCAGGAAGCGCTGGTCGTGTGCCGCGTTCGACGCCAGATCGTCCGATCGGAGCACGTCGCCGATCAGTTGCCAGGCGTGCCAGATGCGCCGAAGCTCGGCGTCGCTCTTCCAGCCGGCGCAAGCGGCGGCCGACGCCGCGGCATCGGTCTCGCCATCGATCAGCGCGGAAAGCCGCTCCGCCTGCGTCGAACCGTTCTCGAATCCTGCCGACATGTCCGTCTCCGCTTCAGCCCACAACGCGAACGGCGGACCTCGAGGCCCGCCGCTCAGGAATACTTACCAACGCTCGCCCTCGCGGGTATCGAGCAACGGCCTCAGCCGGGCCGCAATGGCCTCGCGCGCCCTGAAGATCCGCGAGCGAACCGTCCCGATCGGGCAGTTCATCAACTCGGCGATCTCCTCGTAGCTGAGGCCTTCGATCTCGCGCAGGGTGATCGCCTGGCGCAACTCTTCCGACAAGCCTTCGATCGCAAAGTTCACTGCCGCGGCGATCTGTTTGCTCGCCAGCATCGATTCCGGCGTGGCGCCATCGGTCAGTTCGTTCTCCACCGGCGAGCGCTCGTCGTCCTCGTCGCGGCTCGCTCGGGCCGACTCGGTGATCAGGGGATCGCGCTTGAGTTCCATCAGCGACTTCTTGGCCGTGTTGACGGCGATCCGGTACAGCCAGGTGTAGAAGGCGCTGTCGCCGCGAAATTGCGGAATCGCGCGATAGGCGCGGATGAAGGTCTCTTGAGCGATGTCCGGCACCAGATCGACGTCGCGCACCATCCGTCCGATCAGGCGCTCGATCCGCCGCTGGTACTTGACGACCAGCATCTCGAAGGCCTTGACGTCGCCCTGCTTGACACGTTCGATGAGCGGGGCGTCGGCGTCCGGTGCATTCATTCAGGGGAGTCGGGGGTCCGCAGCGGAGGGTCCGGCGGCGGGCCGCGGCGAATATACCGCACAGCGAAATGCATGCCATTCGCGTTCGAGGCCGCGCCGGCCGACCGGAATCCAGCGCGGCGCTGCGCGGTTCGCCCCAGCCTGCGCCACGAAGCGGAGCAGCAGGAACGAGCCCAGGTCGAGCGCCACTTCCATCTGACCGCTCGCCGGCGGAGGCGCTCCCGGCCCGGCCGCCTGCACCGACCACTCGAAGCCGTTCCACCGCAGGACGAGCGCGGGCCGGCGCAGCAGCGAGACGCTCAGGGCGACGACGACCGCCGCCGCCATCGCGATGGCGGCGCGTGTCCAGGCCCCGTCCGACAGCGCCGAAGTCGCCAGCCAGACGGCGAGCGAAGCCAAGCTGGCAGCGGCGACGAGGAAGATCGCGCCGCGCCAGGCCTCGAACCGGGCGACAGTGACCGCACAGCAAGGAGAGCCGCGCATCGGCAGCGCCGCCGGGCGGCGTCACACCCGCTTGAAGACAAGCGTGCCGTTGGTGCCGCCGAAGCCGAAGTTGTTCTTGGCGGCATACTCGATCTTCATCCCGCGCGCCGTGTTGGCGCAGTAGTCCAGGTCGCACTCCGGATCCTGGTTGAAGATGTTGATCGTCGGCGGCGAGATCTGGTTCTTGACGGCCAGGACGGTGAACACCGACTCGATGCCGCCGGCGCCGCCGAGCAGGTGACCGGTCATCGACTTGGTCGAGTTGACGACGAGCTTCCTGGCGTGATCGCCGAAGG
>JBDTUG010000137.1:0-8773 GCA_040007855.1 Caldimonas sp. | reverse complement strand
CGGCGAAGACGCCCGAGGCCACCGTGCGCCAGCTCAACGCCGCGATCAACAAGGCACTCGCCGCGCCCGAGCTGCGCGAGCGCTTCACCAGGCTCGGCCTCGAGCCGACCGGCGGCAGTCCCGCCGACCTGGCCAAGCGCATGGTCGACGACACGGCCCGCTGGGGGCCGATCGTCAAGGCCTCGGGATTCAAGGCCGACTGACAAGGCTCAGCCGGCGATCCAGCCCTCGACCGGATCGACCCGCTCGGGCAGGCCGTAGCGCTCGCGGCGCGAGGCGCGTGCCGCCTGCACGAGACACAGCACGGCATCGAGGCGGTCGCCGCTCGCGTCGGCGACGAGCGAACCGCGCAGGCCGGCATCGAGCACGACGGTCGTGCCGCCGAACCCGCGTTCGAGCGCATCGACGATCGCTTCGCGGGCCGCGGTCCGGTCGGGCAGGTCGTCGTTCTTGTACGAGCGGCGCTCGATCAGCTCCTGGGCGAGCCGACGCGGATAGCCTTCGAGCGCGACGCGACCCGGGTCGCCGGCGTGCAGGCCGGGCATCGTGACGCCGGCGCCGACCAGGCGTTGCACGCCCTCGTAGTACATCAGGCCGACCGGCACGTAGCGCGTCTGCAGGGGGCTCGTCGATTGCACGGCCGAAGCGGTGTCGGTCGCGCGGTGCAGGAGCCGCTGGCCGGGCGGCCGGGTGTTGCCCCAGGCATCGATGAAAGCGCGCCAGGCCATGCGCGTCGGGCAGCGGCCGTGCACCGCGGCAATGACCTCGGCACAGCTCGCGCCGAGCCGGTTCGCTGCGACGAAGGCGCGCGGCAGGCCGAACGGAAAGTCGAAGGCGCCGAGCCACGGGCCGGGGGTCGCGAGCCATGCATCGAACGCGTCGAAGCTGTCCATCGGCTCGACCGCAGCGAGGCGCAGCGTGTCGCCTTCGAGCGCCCCCAAGGCCAGCGTGATCGGCTTGCGCCGCGACGGCGCGCTGGTGAAGTCGACACCGGCCAGCTGCATCGCGGTCAGCCGAGCGCGAGCGCGCCGACGCCGGCGGCGATGCAGGCGGCGCCGAGCAGGCGCAGCGCCCGGTCGCCTTCGCCGAGCAGCCGGCCGCCGATCAGCGCGGCGAACAGCATCGAGACCTCGCGCGCCGGCGCGACATGGCTGAGCGGCGCCAGCCGCATCGCGTAGAGCACGAGCACGTAGCCGAGCGGTCCAAGCACGGCGACGATCAGCGCGGCGCGCCACTGGGTGCGCCAGACCTCGCCGAAGCCGCGTCGGTCGCGCAGCGCCGCCGGCAGCAGGAAGGGCACGCGCAGCAGGTTGCCGACGTAGTCGACCAGGATCGGCGAGAGCACCAGCACCTTGACCGCGTAGCCGTCGATCAGCGTGTAGCCGGCGATCAGCGCGCCGGTCGCCGCGCCCCAGCCGATGCCGGCGCGCACCCGCGCGCGCTGCAGCGGATCGTGCGCCTTCGCCCAGAGGCCCGGCCCGCCGGCGATGAAGAAGACGCCCGCCGCCACCCCGGCCACGCCGCAAGCCGCCACCGCGCTCATCGACTCGCCCAGCCAGAGCAGCGCGCCGAGCGACGCAAGCAAGGGCCCGGTGCCGCGCGCCACCGGGTAGACGACGGTCAGGTCCGAGAGGCGATAGCCGCGCAGCAGGGTCGTGAAGTAGACGACATGGACGATCGCGCTGGCCAGCAGCACGAGCCATTCGATCCGGCCCCAGCCCGGCACGGTGCCCCAGGCCGCCCAGGCGCCGAGCGGCGCCCACAGCACGAGCAGGAACAGCGCCGAGAGGAGGGCGAAGCGGGCGTCGCCGCCGGTCTGCTTGGCGACCACGTTCCAGAGCGCATGGAGCAGCGCGGCGACGAGAACGAGGCCCAGGGCCGTGGCCGACATCCGGCGATTGTCACCAGCGCGCGGCGCGGCCCGACGCGCGCGGTCGAGTCGTGCCGAGGGGTGGAGCCGACCACCCGCGGCCCGGCCCGCCTCGACCCCGGTCGGCGCCCTCGATGGCATAGTCGTCCCGGTCATGACTCCTCCCCGGCCCCGATGAACCCGATCCTCGTCGAAGCGACCCGCGGCGGCCTGCGCGAATCGGCGCACCGCGGCGCCCTGGCGGTGCTCGACGCCGACGGCGCGGTGCTCGCCTCTCTCGGCGACATCGACCGGCCGGTCTATCCGCGCTCGGCCGTCAAGCCGCTGCAGGCCTTGCCGCTGATCGAGAGCGGTGCCGCCGACCAGTTCGGCCTGGACCCCGAAGAACTGGCGATCGCCTGCGCATCGCACAACGGCGAGCCGGCGCACACGGCCGTCGCCAGGCGCATGCTCGCCCGGGCCGGCCTCGACGCGAGCGCGCTCGAATGCGGCACCCACTGGCCGCGCCGCGAGGCGGCGCAGCGCGAGCTGGCGGCCGCCGGCGAAATGCCGAACGCCCTGCACAACAACTGCTCGGGCAAGCACGCCGGCTTCCTCTGCCTGGCGTGCCGGCTCGGCGCCGGAACCGACCTGCGACGCTACGCCCGTGGCTACGTCGGCGCGGGCCACCCGGTGATGCGCGAAGTCACCGCCGCGCTGCAGGCGACGACCGGCTGCGACCTCGAGCGCGCGCCGCGCGGCACCGAGGGCTGCTCGATCCCGACCTTCGGCATCCCGCTGCGCCGGCTCGCTCTCGCTTTCGCGCGCTTCGGCACCGGGGTCGGCCTCTCGCCCGGCCACGCGGCCGCGGCCCGGCGTCTGCGCGGCGCGGTCGCCCGGCATCCGTTCATGGTCGCCGGCACGGCGCGTTTCGACACCCGGGTGATGGAGCGGCTCGGCGAACGGGTCTTTTGCAAGGTCGGCGCCGAAGCCGTGTTCTGTGCCGCTTTCCCCGGGCGCGGCCTGGGCGTGGCGATCAAGATCGACGACGGCAACACCGCCCGCGCCGCCGAGGTCGCGATGGCCGCCGCGATCGAGGCCTTCGTCGCCCTCGACGACAGCGAGGCAGCGTTGCTGCGCGGCCTGAGCGACGTTCCCCTGCGCAACTGCAACGACATCGAGGTCGGCGCCCTGCGCGCGACCGGCGCCCTGCGCCGCCTCGCCGCCTGAGGACAGCGCCTCGGCTCCGCCCGAGCGCCTCGTCGAACGCGCTCAGTGCGGCGTCGGCTTGCCGTGCTGCAGCGCCAGCAGCTCCTCCAGCGCCTGCAGGGTGTCGGCCTCGTGCAGCGGCTTGTCGGCGCGGATGCGCAGCATTCGCGGGAAGCGCACCGCGATCCCGCTCTTGTGCCGGGCGCTGCGGTTGATGCCCTCGAAGCCGAGCTCGAAGACCAGCGTCGGCCGGACGCTGCGCACCGGCCCGAACTTCTCGAGCGTGCTGCTGCGGATGACCTTGTCGACGCCCTTGAACTCCTCGTCGGTAAGGCCTGAATAGGCCTTTGCGAAGGCGACCAGCTGCAGCGCCTCGGCGGCGGGCGGCTCCTTGCGGGCGATCGCCTCGACCGCCGCCGCGGCCTCGGCGGCGTCGTTCGGCGTCCGGTTCCAGACCGCGAAGGTGTAGTCGGTGTAGACGCTGGCGCGCCGGCCGTGCCCGGCCTGCGCGTAAACGAGCACGCAGTCGACGCTGAGCGGGTCGATCTTCCACTTCCACCAGGTGCCGCCGGCGAGATCGTCCTGCTTGCGCCGGCCGGTGCCGTAGCGCGCCTGCCGGTGCTTGAGCATGAAGCCCTCGACGCCGCGCGCCCTCGCCTCGCGCCGGAGCTCGGCGAAGTCTTCCCAGCTCGCGCGCGTCTCGACCGGCGAGAGCTGGAGCGCGGAGTGATCGGCAACGAGCGCTTCGAGCAACCCGCGCCGCTCGCCCTGCGGCCGCTCGCGCAGGTCGGTGCCGCCGAGCTCGAGCAGGTCGTAGGCGATGAAGCCGACCGGCGCGTCGGCGAGCACCTTCCTCGTCAGCGTCTTGCGGCCGATGCGCTGCAGCAGCAGGGCGAAGGGCGCGACCCGGTTGTCCTTCCAGACGACGATCTCGCCATCGAGCACCGTGCCGTTGGGCAGTGCGCTCGCCGTGGCCACGATCTCCGGGAAGCGCTCGCTCACCAGCTCCTCGCCGCGCGACCAGATCCAGACCTGCGAAGCGCGCTTGACGACCTGGGCGCGGATGCCGTCGTACTTCCATTCGACGATCCAGTCGGCGGGCGCCGCCAGCCGCGTGGCCAACTCCTCCAGCGGTGCGTCGAGCTGGTGGGCGAGGAAGAAGGGATAGGGCTGGCCGAGATCGAGCGGCCCGGCCTCGGCGCTGCCGGTGAGCTGAAGGTAGCGCTCCGGGCTCGGCGTGACCCGGCCGTCGGTGTAGCCCATCATGCGCTGCGCCACGAGCTTGACGTCGACGCCGGCGCCTTCGGCCAGGGCGCGCTGCACCAGCAGCTTGCTGACGCCGACGCGAAAGCCGCCGCCGATCAGCTTGTTGAGGAGAAAACGCCCGGCCGTGTCGAGCTCGTCCCAGCAGGACGCCACCCGTGCAGCCTGCTCCTCGGGCGCCAGCCCGCGCAACGGGAGCAGCCGCTCCTCGACCCAGACCGCCAGGCCGAGATCGCTTTCGTAGGCCGGCGGCGGCAGCACGTGCGCCACCGTCTCGGCGAAATCGCCGACCGCCTGGTAGCTCGCGTCGAACAGCCACTCCGCAATGCCGGCGCGCTGGCAGGCGATCGCCCACAGCACGCCGCTCGGCACCACCTGGCGCGGCTTGCCGCCGGCCAGGAAGTAGACCGCCCAGGCAGCGTCGCGCGGCGCGGCTTCGGCGAAATAGCGCTTCAGGGCGGCGACCTTGGACAGCGTCGCGGTGCTGGCGTCGAGCTCGGCGAAGAGGCGGGCGAAGCGCTTCACGTCGGCTCGCCCGGCGCCGCCGGCTCGGCGCTGCCGGCCGTCTCGTCGTCGTTGTCGCCGTACTCGGTCTCGAAGGCGCTCGCCTCGAGGCCCTGCTCGATCAGCCAGCGCACCATGACCGCCTCGTAGCCGTGGGTGACGATCACCCGCTCGGCACCGGTCGCGGCAATCGCGCGCTGCAGTCCGGGCCAGTCGGCGTGGTCGGAGAGGACGAAGCCGCGGTCGACCGAACGGCGCCGGCGCGCCCCGCGCAGCTGCATCCAGCCGCTCGCGAAGGCGTCGCTGTGCTCGCCGAAGCGGCGCGTCCAGACGGAGCCCTGCACCGAAGGCGGGGCGACGATCAGGGCGCGCCGGAACAGCGCCTTGTCGGTGACCTCGGTGACCAGCGGCGTCTCGGGAAGGTCGACACCGGCGGCGCGATAGGCACGGTTCAACGGCTCGACCGCGCCGTGCACGAAGATCGGCCCGATCGAGCGGTCGACGCCCTTGAGGATGCGCTGCGCCTTGCCGAAGCTGTAGCCGAGGATCAGGCTGGCACGGTCGGCCTCGGCGTTCTCGCGCCACCAGGCGTCGATCGAGGCGAACAGCTCGGCCTGCGGCCGCCAGCGATAGATCGGCAGGCCGAAGGTCGACTCGGTGATGAAGCAGTGGCAGCGGACCGCCTCGAACGGTGCGCAGGTGGCGTTGTGCTCGCGCGGGTCGTCACGCGCGCCCGCCAGGTAGTAGTCGCCCGAAGCAACCCAGACCCGGCCGGCGTGCTCGAGCCGCACCTGCGCCGAGCCGAGCACGTGGCCGGCGGGGTGAAAGCTCACCCGCACGCCGTGGTGGTCGATCGATTTGCCGTAGGGGAGCGTCTGCAGGTCGATCTCGCCGAGCCTGGTACGCAGCACGCCTTCGGCCGGCGCGGCGGCAAGGTAGCGGGCGTGGCCGCGCCGCGAATGGTCGGCGTGGGCGTGGCTGATCACGGCGCGCTCCACCGGCCGCCACGGGTCGATGAAGAAGTCGCCCGGCGGGCAGTAGAGGCCTTCGCGGCGCTGGACGATCAGGTCGCCGTCGCTGGTCATGGTCGCGCCGGCCGGGCGCCGGGCCGCCCCAAGCCCGGCCGCGCCCCCTCCGGGGGGCAGCGAACATCGTGAGGCGCCATCGGGCATCACCGGCCGGGCGCCGGGCCGCCCCAAGCCCGGCCGCGCCCCCTCGGGGGGCAGCGAACATCGTGAGCATGGGGGCATCACTTCAGTACCGGTTCCGGGTGGCGAACAGGAGCACCCGCATCAGCGAGTAGGCGAACCAGGCGAGCGTGCGGGTGGCGAACGGCCGCTTCATGTGCGCCGACGAATCGATCCGCACGCCGACCTTGTGCACCGCCTCGATCAGATGGCCGCGCAGCTCGGCGGCGAAGGCGTCGTCGCGCACGAACACGTTCGCCTCACGCGCCAGCAGCAGGCTGATCGGGTCCAGGTTCGACGAGCCGACGGTCGCGATCGCCCCCTGCGCACCGTCGAACACCGCCACCTTGGCGTGCAGAAAGCTCGGCTCGTACTCGATGATCTCGATGCCGGCGTCGAGCATCACGCCGTACATGGCCCGGCTCGTGTGGTGCTGCATGAAGTACTCGTAGCGGCCCTGCAGCAGCAGGGTGACGCGAACGCCGCGCCGGGCCGCCCGCAGCAGGGCGCGCTGCAAGGCGACGCCGGGAACGAAATAGGCGTTGGCGATGATGATCTCGCTGCGCGCCTGGGCGATCGCGTAGCGGTAAAAGTGCTCGATCCGCTTGCGGAAGCGCAAGTTGTCGCGCACCACCAGTCCGGCGAGCTGGCCGGCGCCGGCAGCGCCCGCCCGGTGCGCGCTGCCTTCCAGGTCGGTGGCGCCCATCTGCGCGTCGCTCATGTCGGTGCCGACCCGGGCGGCCTCGCGAACCGTCTGCAGAGCCGCCTTGAAGTCGACGTGGCGCGCCTCGCGCGCCGCCCGCAGGCGCAACCACAGGCGGGTCATCGTCTCGTGCGCGTCGTCGACCAGCGGGCCGGTCACGCGCACCGCGAAGTCGAAGCGCGGCTCGGCCAGTGCGCCGTGGGTCGGATCGAGGTAGTCGTCGAGGAAATTGATGCCGCCGCAGAACGCCACCCGGCCGTCGACGACGACGAGCTTCCTGTGCAGGCGTCGCCAGCGCTTTGGCATCAGCACGCGCCAGCCGCGTGCCGGATTGAAGACGCGCCACTGCAGGCCGGCCGAGTTCCAGCGCGCCTGCCACTCGGCCGGAACGTCTCCGGTGCCGATGCCGTCGACGACGACCCGGACCCGAAGCCTGCGCGCGGCGGCCCGTTCGAGCGCCTCGGCGACGCGCAGCGGCGCACCTGCGAACTCGAAGATATAGGTTTCGACCAGGACCTCGACCTGCGCCCGGTCGATCGCCTCGACCAGCGCCGCGAACAGCGCTTCGCCGCCCTTGATCAGCTCGATGGCGTGGCCGGGCCGGAGGGCCCGCGTGGCCGGGCCTTCGCGCGTCGATTCGGCCACCGCGTCGCCCGGCCGCTAGGGCGTGTTAGCGCCATGGGAAGTCTCGCGCCGGGGCATAGCGTCAACAGGCCCTAGGTCAGCGCGAGCTCGGCGACCAGCGGCAGGTGGTCCGACATGCGCGCCCACGCCGTGCCGCGCGGAACGCTGGTCGACACGCAGCGAAATCCGCGCACGTAGATGCGGTCCATCGAGAACAGCGGGATGCGCGAAGGAAAGGTGTTGAAGCGGGACGGGGGGTCGCCCGGCACGACCGCCCGGACCAGCGAGCAGGCAGTCATCAGCTCGTCGAGCCGGCCGCCCCAGTCGTTGAAGTCGCCGGCGACGATCAGGGCGTCGCCCTTGGGAACGGTCTTCTCGATGAACTCGCGCAGCCGCTGCGCCTGGCGCACCCGGCTGGCGTGGATCAGCCCGAAGTGGGCGACGATCGAATGCACCATCGTCCCGTTCCACTCGACCGGCACGTGAAGCAGGCCGCGCTGCTCGAAGCGGTGATCGGAGACGTCGTGGTGGCCGACGTCGCCCAGCGGCCAGCGCGACAGCAAGGCGTTGCCGTGCTCGCCGTCGCGTGTCACCGCGTTGGTGCGGTAGGCGACCTCGTAGCCCTCGGGGGCCAGGTAGTCGGCCTGCGGCACCTTGGGCCAGCCGATCTTGGTGTCGGGGAAGTAGCGCGCCTCGGCGCGGTTCATCCGCCGCACCTCCTGGAGGAACACGAGGTCGGTGTCGAGCGCCTCGATGCCGAGCACGAGGTTGTGGATCTCGAGCCGCTTTCTCGGGCCGAGCCCGCGCACGCCTTTGTGGATGTTGTAGGTGGCGACGCGCAGGTTGCCGCCGGACATCGTGCTTTGAGCGAGGTGGCGCATCTCGGGACCGTTGAAAGAATCAGGAAAGAAAGCGCGGCAGGTGCAGGATCGCCTCGGCATTCGAGGGCGAGAAGCACTGGTCGGCGGCGGCGCGCCAGTCGAGCCACTGGTGGCGCAGGTGCTCGCGCGGCGCCAGCCGCACCGGCGTGCCGCGCGCCACGCGCAGGCCGAAGACGTGCTCGGTGTTGCGGGTCACGCCGGCAGCATAGCGATGCTGCCACTGCGGGTAGATGTCGTAGACGTTGCTCATCTTCCAGTCGCGTAGGCAATCGGCGTGCGTGGGGCTGCCCGGGCCGCCGATCTCGATGCCGGTCTCCTCGGCCACCTCGCGCCGGCAGGTGTCGAGCAGCGGCTCGTCCGGCTCGTCCTTCGAGCCGGTGACGCTCTGCCAGTACCCCGGCCGGTCCGCCCGCTCGAGGAGCAGCACCTCGAGCTCGGCCGTGTGGATGACGACGAGCACCGATTCGGGGATCTTGAACCGCCGCGCGCCGCTCATCGCCATCCGCCGGACCGGCGCCGGCGCGCCGGCGCCGGCCCGGCGGGCCGCCCGTTC
>JBDTUG010000136.1:0-8916 GCA_040007855.1 Caldimonas sp. | reverse complement strand
ATGCCGGGCTTGAAGCGAAGCACGTTGTTCTTGCCGATGCTCGCATCGGGGCCTTCGCCGATGACGTCCTGCCCGTCGCCGGCACCGAAGACATAGGTGTCGTTGCCGAAGCCGCCGTCGAGCACGTCGTCGCCGGCGCCGCCGAGAAGCCAGTCGTTGCCGTTTCCTCCGAAGAATCGGTTGTCGCCCTCGGCGTCGCTCAGATAGTCTTCGCCGTCGCCGCCCGACAAGGTGTCGGCATCGGCGCCGCCGAACAGCGAGTCGTTACCGGGGCCGCCCTCCAGCACGTCGCGTCCTTGGCGACCATCCAGGAGGTCGGCGCCGTCACCGCCTCGCACGGAGTCATCGCCTGCACCACCTTCGAGCACGTCGCTGCCTTCGCCGCCGTCGATGAGGTCATTGCCGGCGTCTCCGTTGACGTAGTCGATGCCGGCGCCACCGAACATCGAATCGTTGTCATCGCCACCGTACAGGTAGTCGTTGCCGTCCGCCCCGTCGATGACATCGGCGCCGGCCTGACCATGAACCGAGTCGTTCCCGCCCAGCGAGGCGATGCTGTCGGGGCCGGACGTTCCGGAAAAGTTGTCCGCGCCCTCCGTCAGGGAGGTCGTCAGGTGCGAGGCGATGTCGGCGCGGGTCCAGAAGGCGCCGTCCGAGAACTCGATCCTGTCGATCGGCGCCCCGGAAAAGTGGTTGTGCACGGTCACCTGCTCGGCGGAGCTGCGGATCGTCACGATGACATCGTCGCCCTGGGAGCGGAGCGAGACGTCCGCCGCCACGAGTCCGTCGAGGCGCAAGGTGTCGGTCTTCGTGGTGGCGCCGTCGGTGCTGTCGACCAGATCGCTTCCCGAGCCCACGGTAAAGACGTAGACATCGTTGCCCGCGCCGCCGACGAGCACGTCGTCGCCAGCGCCGCCGTCCAGGGTGTCGTTGCCGGCCAGGCCGGCGAGGCTGTCGTTTCCCGCGCCGCCGTTCACGCGGTCGTTGCCGCTCGTGGCCACCAGGTTGTCGTCTTCGACGCCGCCGTCGAACCCCCGGGCCAGCAGCTGGGCGAGCGTGAGCACACCGCCGTCCGCAAATTCGAACCGGTCGATCGGCGCGATCGCACCGGGGTTCGTTCGATCGGCGAAGTCGATCGAGATGCTGTCGCCGTTGCCGAAGTCCAGCTGCAAGGTGCCGGCGTCGCCGCGTAGCCGGAGATCGGCTTCCAGGAGGGCCGCTCCCAAAGTGAGGCGGCTTCGGGTCGGGACGCTGTGGCCGCTGACGTCGAGAGTTCGCTCGACGACCCGGTCGGCGCCGTCGCCACCGTCGAACCTGTAGGTGTTGGTGCCGCCGTTGCCGGTGAGGGTGTCGTCGCCTCGCCCGCCGGCGAGGGTCGAGCGGGGCGCCGTGGCGACGATGGTGTCGTCCTGACGCCCGCCGAGCAGCTCCGGATCGCCGGAAGGATCCGTCGTCGTCACTACCTGCTCCGAGAACGCGCCGATCAACTGCCGCGTGTCGAACACGAGGTCGTCGCCGAAGCGATAGGTGTTGCTCGATGCCAGGCCGCCGTAGACGGCGATCCGGTCGTTCTCGGCCAGGGCGATCTCGAAATCGCCCGCCGCCGTGACGAAGACTTCCATCGGCAGCGGACCGTCGATCTGCACGACGTTCGCCCCGTCGCGGTCGATGATCACGTCCTCGAGGTCGCCGTCCGGGTCCCGGTAGCTGTCGCCGAAGGCGAAGACGTAGGTGTCGTCTCCCACGCCGCCGGCGAGGACGTCTCGTCCGGCGCCGCCCGTCAAGGTGTCGCGACCCTCGCCACCCTGCAGGGAGTCGTCGCCGGCATCGCCCTCGAGATAGTCGTCGCCGGCATCGCCGAACAGGAGGTCGGCGCCCTCGCCGCCGTTCAGGTAGTCGTCGTCGGCGTTGCCGGCCAGCGTGTCGGTACCGGAGCCGCCGTCGAGGAAGTCTTCTCCGGCGTTGCCGTCGAGGCGGTCGTTGCCGGCGTCGCCGGAGAGGATGTCGTCACCGGCATCGCCCTGCAGGACATCGGCATCGGCGCCCCCGTCCAGCGTGTCGTTTCCGCCGTTGCCGAGAAGGGTGTCCTTGCCTTTGCCGCCCTCGAGCGAATCGTTTGCTTCGGCGGCAATGTCGACGTAGTCGCCGTCGCCGACGAGGCGATCGTCGCCGTCGCCGCCCCACAGGGTGTCGGCGTTGCCGCCTCCCACCAGATCGTCATCGCCGGAGCCGCCGTCGAGCACGTCGGCACCCGACTGCAGCGCCGACAGTCCCGCGCTCGTCGCATCGCCCCATAGAACGTCGTTGCCCGCGCCGCCCGACAGGGTGTCGTCCTCGGCCCCGCCTTCGAGGTAGTCGTCGCCGTCGCCGCCGTCGAGTTCGTCCTCGCCGTGGTATTGCGCCTCGATCGACGACAGGCTGCCGTCGCCGAACAGCGTGTCGTTGCCGGCACCGCCCCACAACGTATCACCCTTGCCGCCGCCGTAGAGGTAGTCGACGCCGTCGCCGCCATCGAGGTAGTCCGCACCGTGGTTGACCCAGGGGGTCACGTTCGGGTCGGTCGCGTCGCCCCACAGCTTGTCGTCATCGCCGCCGCCGTAGAGGTGGTCATCGCCCCCATCGCCGATCAGGGAGTCGTTGCCGGCGCCACCCGAGAGCGTGTCTCCGGCTTGCTCGTCGCCGAGCACGGTCTCGATGTAGCCGGCAATGTGGACGCCGTCGCCGACGAGAGTGTCGTTGCCGGCGTCGCCGAACATCGCGTCGCGGCCGTTCTGCCCGGTGAGGTGATCGTCGCCGTCGCCGCCATAGACGGTATCGTCCGCGACGCCGCCGAACAGCCAGTCGTCCCCGATCCCGCCATCGACCGAGTTCCCGCGTTCAGGAGTGAGGTCGAACATGTCGTAGTAGACGTTGTTCGCAAGCACGCCGATGGTCGACATCCTGTCGAAGCCATTGGCGTCGAGCCCCGCGCGGAAGGCGACCCACGAGAACCCTCGGGAAATCTCCGGGCCGCCCGCTGCGGGCTGAAACACGGGAAGGTCCACCGGCGGCCCGATGAGATTGAGCGGGCCATGGGTGAAGGTACCGAGGCCGGAACCGAAGACGACGTCGACCCCGTCGCCACCGAAGATCGTGTCGGCGCCCGCGTTGCCCATGAGCAGGTCGTCGCCCTTGTCGCCGTCGATCCAGTCGTCGCCCGTCCACCCGCACAGCGCGTCGTTGCCGAGCAGGCCGAACATCTGGCTGGCCTGCGGCAACGCGTAGATCATGTCCGGGGCACCGCTCGGTGCGGCGCCGTCGGGGGTGTAGTTGTTTTGGGCGTCGAGCTTGTACTTCTGGTCTAGCCCGGTACCGACGGTCTTCTTCTGGAAGTCGCCGATGAAAACGCTGCCGGCGGGGGTGGGAGGCGGGGTGTCCTGAAGCGTGATCCCTACGTTCCCAGCCGGACTCCAGTCTCGAATGTGGATAGTTCCGCCGCTCGAAATCTCGACGAGCAAATCATCGTGCCCACTTCCCGTCGACTCCAGGGTGTAAGCAACCCGCTCATCATCCGTTCGCCAAACGTTGGCTCCGTACTTTTTGGCGCCGCCGCCATCGATCGGTCCGAGACCCATCACCTGAATTTGGCCGCGCCCGTCACTGTCTTTGACGATGTCGGCGCCCCAGCGGGCGGCGAAGACATAGACGTCGACCCCGTCGCCACCGGCAAGGATGTCGTTCCCAGGTCCTCCATCAAGGCGATCGTCCCCAGAGCCACCGCGAAGAACGTCGTTGTCAGCGCCGCCGTCGAGGGTGTCGTTCCCGGCGCCGCCAAGCAGCCAGTCGTCGCCGGCCTCGCCATTGATCACGCTGTCGTTGCCTGCGCCTCCCAGCAGTGTGTCGCTGCCTTCGCCGCCATAGAGCTTGTCGGCGTCAGCGTTTCCTTCCAGATAGTCGTTGCCACCTTTGCCTTCGAGGATGTCTTCTCCTGCCCTTCCATAGAGGTGATCGTTCGCGACGCCCCCGCTAGTCGTCTCGCCTTTCCTGCTTCCAAAAGTCACGGCGACGTAGGGATCCTCGGTCTTTGGTCCCCATGGGCGCGCGATAACTACAGTTTTCGTCTCAGCATCCGTGAAGACCTCGTTCTGCACAATTGATGTCAATGCGAGATTGTCCGAGCCGGTCGGACG
The DNA here is from genome assembly GCA_040007855.1 of Caldimonas sp. Lineage (GTDB taxonomy): Bacteria > Pseudomonadota > Gammaproteobacteria > Burkholderiales > Burkholderiaceae_C > Schlegelella_A. The sequence goes on along the minus strand of JBDTUG010000136.1, from coordinate 4,747 downwards.
GTTAAGCGTGTTGCGAGCAATCAGCGCCTGCAACATCAAACTGCGGTCGGCAATCCACTGGTCGGTAAACGTCTCGGCTCCAGCGGCCCGTTCCGCGTTGGACAGAGTGTCGCGATCGACTCTCCAGTCCTCATACGTAGTCCCCCAGACGGACTGCATGACCCCATCAAGAACCGGCTGATTACCCGCTGTCGCTGTGAGCGCAAGCGGACTCAACGCAAGTAGGCTTGCCATAGCGCTGAAATCGTCGCGCGCCCTAGTTGTCAAATCACTCGTACTCAAGCCAACACTTACCTTCCCGGATATCGCCTGGAAGCCGGCACTTCTCGAAGCCTTTTGGAGGGCGGCAAAGAACGTGTTCCTATACTCGAAGTCGGCCCATGACCCTCCTCTCATCTGTGCGTCGACATCTATCGCGGAAGTATTTGGATCGACCAACAGCTTGGAGAGTGCGTCGACGACGTGCTCAAGCACGTCACCGGCTGCCTTTCCTTGCTCGTCCCCTTTGGAGTTCTCCTCCCGGGCCGCGTTGGAGGCCGCCGCAAGAATGCGATCGAGCTCGGATTGGTCGATGGAAGGCTGAAGCCGGGTCAACGCGTTTTGTACGCTGAGGGAGTCCACCAATAGCACCAAACTGTGAGTGTCACCGAAGTCATTTCTTTCGAAATCTGACACCAAGAGCTTCGCATCCCAGTATTGGATGGACTGATATGCACTGTCGCTTCTGATCGACCCGCGGTATAGCGGCTGGTCCTCGACAAAGATCGGCGTCGCCAGACCATAGTGCCATTGCGAATTCGATACGGCCGATGGTGGTGGGGCCGCGTAAATGTCGAAGAAGTCGTCCAGTGGCGGTTTCTGATTGCGCCCAAAATAGGCATCCCATGCACTTGACGCCACGAAGGTTCGATATGAACTAGTGGACGTTCCAGCCTTCAAGGCTGCCAGCTGATAGTCAAGTTGAAGTCCCTCTATTTGCGATGGATCGATTCGCTTGGGCGGGTCCCCAACGCCTGCGTTCCGAATGGACGCGACGCGCTCGACCTCGGCACGAAGGTCCAATGCGCGCCTTATGGCGTCGGCGAGTGTCGAAAGTTCTGTATACAACTGCACATTTGAGTACGGCGACACATTGCGGGACGCCATGCTCAATGTGTTCCATGCCGCGAACAGCTTGTCCGGGGTCGGCAGTTCCCTCAGCGCAGCCCGATACTGCTGGTAATACTGCTGGCCGATCGTTGTCTGGAATAGCCCAGCGGCGCCGCCTGTACGAACGCGGTGGAACGTACTGATCGCCTCCAGCAGTGACCTCCCAACTTTCACGTCGCCTACGCCGGCGCCGTTGAACGTGTAAGTACTGCCGATGAGTGGCGCTCCGAACGCTGTGAGATCGTCTTGGTGCAGAAGGTTGAAAGCCGTGGCCAAGTGCCCGCCAAGACTGTAGCCGGTGACGTTGACGCGTCCGCCAGGATCAAGCTTTCCCACGGCTTGCAGCGAAGCGAACCACTTCTGCATATCGTCGATCTGCCCAAACGCCCAACCAAACGCTGCGATTTCCTGCTTGTTCGTTTCCTGGCTGTCGCGAACTGAATCGTCGATGAATTCAGTCGAGCGAAAACTGACGACTTGCTCACATGTGATCGTGTTCTTGAAGAGCGTGGCACTAAATCCAGTCGATGTGCTCTCTTGGTGATCGACGATTGTCCAACCGTCGGCAATGAATTGCTCGGCCAGCAAGTTGGGGAATTTGCTGGATCGATTGTTGCCCGAGGTCAACTTTTGTGCGTACGTCTCGGCGTCGTCCAGGAGCGCTTCGGCCGCCATCTGCAGGTTGGCGTACTTGAGATATAGGGCTGCTGAGTTATCCCTCATTGCTTTGACCCCCGCGGTTGAAGAACCTTGGCGACGAAAGTGACGTTGTGGTCCCCTACCGAGGGACAAACTGGACCGTTCGAGCGAGCCCAGTTCCACGGGCTCCGACCCCCCCCTCGAGCGCCTTGTCCAACGTCGATCAGATAGCCGATGCGTTCGGCGATCACTTCTTGAGTCAGCAGATCGACGACCCTAATAGAGCCTCCAGCGATCCAGTCATCGCGATCTTCCCGAGATGAAACGTCAGTCCATAGGACTCCATACCGAGGCGCGGACTCCGATGTCGGGCTGCGCATCAATGGCGCGTTCGGCGAATCTTTGGTGTAGCGGTAGCGTTGACCCGCCGCATCGACCACATCAACGAATTGATATACGCGCGGCGTGCTCGGCTCCAAGCCTGCGCCGGACTGAACCATACGGTAGTCGAACAGGTACGAAGCTATGCAGTCATCCCCACCCACGCAGTTTCTGCCATAGGGGTCATCCATCAGGAATTGATCGGAATGGCTCAACGCCTCTGGCCGCGTATTCATTATCACTAGGCCGTCAATTTGTTCTGCGGTTCGGGTGACCCGCTCTCCTGCGCCCGCGCACCGCTGGTTGAAGCGAGCCATGGCGGCTTCGAGGCGCGCCTTAGTCGCGCGCGCACCGTCACGCTCTACCTCAATGCGCTGGAAGGATGAGAGTCCGGGGCCGAGGACGAAGATCAAAACGACTAACAGCCCCATCACCATTTTTGATTTGTAGGAGCGCTCTCCCCGAACGGTCCACCAAAGTGCAGCGCCGACCGCTAGCCAATACATCCAAGCGATAGCCCTTAGCGCTGATCCAAACGACGTAAGGTCCAGGGAAGTTCCTGTCAGCATGATTTCACCGTCCCTTCGAGAGGACGCTGGGCTTCGTGGCCAGTTGCGCCCCTGCGACGCTGCGGTACGCCAGGGTTCGCGGTGGGCAACCCGCAAGCTTCGTGAATGCCATCTCGTCGTTCATGCACACCGGCCCGGCAAGCTCATGCAAACGGCCAGCGAAGAGCACGTCGCGATCGCCCGCGAGCAAGGTCAGTATGGGGTGTGGTTGTGCAGTGGTCGTCGTCGCATTCATGGGATCCTCTACAAGGTTTCGGGTGTCGGGCAGAGCGACGGGATAGGCGGCCGTATCGGCGGCGTCCCCGCCTGCAACGCCCACAACATCGCATACAGGCCGTTCTTCTTCTGGAGCAGCTCGTCATGCGAGCCCGACTCGAGCAGCCGCCCCCTGTCGACGACCACGATCCGCTGCGCCCGCCGTACCGAGCTCAGCCGGTGCGCGATCACGATCACCGTTCTGCCCTTGCAGATCGCCGCCATGTTCTTCTGCAGGATCGCCTCGCTCTCGTAGTCGAGCGCGCTGGTCGCCTCGTCGAAGATCAGGATCTTCGGGTTGGTGAAGAGCGCCCGGGCGATCGCGATCCGCTGGCGCTGCCCGCCGCTCAGGCTCGCCCCCTGCTCGCCGACCACCGTGTCGTAGCCCTCGGGCAGCTCACTGATGAACTCGTGCGCCCCCGCCAGCTGCGCCACCCGCAGCACCGCCTGGAGCGGCGCGGCCGGGTCGGTGATGGCGATGTTCTCGCGCACGCTGCGGTTGAAGAGCAGGTTGTCCTGCAGCACCACGCCGATCTGGCGCCTGAGCTGGGCGGCGTCGATCAGGCTGATGTCGATGCCGTCGACCAGCACCCTTCCCTGCTCGGGCACGTAGAGCCGCTGCACCAGCTTGGTCAGCGTGCTCTTGCCCGAACCGCTGCGCCCGACGATGCCCAGCACCTCGCCGGCAGCGACCTCCAGGCTGAGCGCGTGCAACACCGGGGCGGCCTCGGGACGGTAGCGAAAGGTGACGGCGTCGAGCTGGATCCGGCCCTTGAGCGGCGGCAGCTGCGCGGCAGTGGCCGGCGCCACCTCGGTGCGGGTGTTGAGGATGTCGCCGAGCCGCGCCATCGAGATGCCGGTCTGCTGGAAGTCGGTCCACATCTGGGCCATCCGCATGATCGGCTGGGCGACGCGCTGGGCGAACATGTTGAAGGCGACGAACTGGCCGACGGTGAGCTGCTGCTCGATCACCAGGCGAGCGCCGTACCAGAGCATGACGGCGCTGACGAGCTTGCCGATCAGGTTGATGCCCTCGTGCCCGTAGCTGGCCAGGCTTTGCGTCCTGAAGCTGGCCGAGACATAAGCCGCGAGCTGGTTGTCCCAGCGCCGGGCGATCGCCGGCTCGAGGGCGCTGGCCTTGACGGTCTGGATGCCGGTGACGGTCTCGACGAGGAGGGCCTGGTTCTCGGCGCCGCGGGCGAACTTCTCGTTGAGCCGGCCGCGCAGGACGGGCACCAGCACCAGGCTGAGCGCCAGGTACAGGGGCAGGCTGACGAGCACGATCAGGGTCAGCGGCACGCTGTAGGCGAACATGACGGCGATGAAGATGACCGAAAAGGCGACGTCGAGGATGAGGGTCAGGGCGTTGCCGGTCAGAAAGCCGCGGATGTTCTCGAGCTCGCGCACGCGGGCGACCGAGTCGCCGACCCGGCGCGCCTGGAAGTAGGCCAGGGGCAGGCTGACCAGGTGGCGAAACAGCCTCGCCCCGAGCTCGACGTCGATCCGGCTGGTGGTGTGGCTGAAGACGTAGGTGCGCAGGGTGGTGAGCACGCTCTCGAAGACGACGACGACGATCAGGCCGACGACCAGCACGTCGAGGGTGGTCAGGCCCCGGTGCACGAGCACCTTGTCCATGACGACCTGGAAGAAGAGCGGGCTGACCAGGGCGAAGAGCTGCAGGAAGAGCGAGACGAGGAGCACTTCGCCGAACAGGCGCCGGTACTTGACGAGGCTGGGAATGAACCAGCTGAAGT
>JBDTUG010000135.1:0-8922 GCA_040007855.1 Caldimonas sp. | reverse complement strand
CGTTGATCGAGCTCGAGCCGCCGAGCACCTTGCCGCGCGGCTGGTAGCCGCGGCGTCCACCCAGTCCGGGCTGCGGCACGGTCTCGAAAGCCCAGTTCGCCTGACCGGTCCTGCCGAGCAGCGCGAACCCGGCCGGGCAATGGATCAGCACGCTCTTGTCGACCGGCCCGGCCTCGAGCAGGCAGACCGTGACCGCAGGGTCCTCGCTCAGGCGGGCCGCGAGCACGCAGCCCGCCGAGCCGCCGCCGACGATGAGGTAGTCGAACTCTCGTGTCTCGCCGACCGTGTCGTTGTTCATCGCCCCACCGCCTTTCTCGAACCGTCCTCGAAGACCTCGTCGTCGCGTACCACCGTGCCGCGCTCGTCGAGCTCGCGCTCGCGCCTGATGCGGCCGCGCTCGTCGTAGATCCGTTCGCCGCGCAACCGGCCTTCGACATCGAAGCTCTGGTGCGCGCCGCTCGGCGACTCGCTTCGGCCCCGGCCCGTCTCGATCCGCCAGACGCCCTCGGCCGACTTCCTGCCGTTGTCGTGGAAGCCGATCTCGCGCCGCACCGGTCGGCCGTCGACGACGCTGAACTCGCTGCGCTGGCGCGGCTGGCCGTTCAGGTACCAGGTCGCCTCCAGCGCCAGCTCGCCGCCACGCTCGCCGGCCAGCCAGCGGCGCTCGCGCACCAGCTTGCCGGACTCGTGGAATTCCTGGTCGAGGGTGGTGATGCGGCGTGGCCGCTCGCCGGCGAGCGTCGTCCACTGCACTTCGCGGCGCTTCGTGCCGTCGGCCGCGAACGAGCGCTCGACGCCGCCGCCGGCCGCCGCTTCCTGCAGTTCGCGGACTGCGCCGCTGTCCCACAGCTGCTCACTCCTGCGCCGTTCGCCGCGCTCGAACGCGAGGCGGGCCTTCGCTACCCCCTTGCCGCCGAACAGCGTGACGTTCGAGGCGCCACCGGCGAAGCCGCACGCGGCCTTGTCGTCGAAGTCGTTGCCGAGCACCGGCCGGGCGGCACAGCGCAGCTCCGAGAGCTGGCCTTGCGGCGTGAACTCGGCGCTCGCCTGCTCGCGGTCGTCGCCGTGGAAGGCGACCCGGCGCAGCTGGCCGTTCGGATACCAGTTCCTGGCGATGCCGACGGTGCGGCTGTCGCGCAAGGTCTCCTCGCGCACCAGCACGGCCTTGCCGCCGGACTCGGCCCGGGCCCACTCGCGCGCCAGGCCGTCGCGGTTGCCGCGCTCGTTGACGCTGTACTCGCGCTCGATCGCGCCGTCCTTGAAGTAGCGGACGACGCCCATGAAGCGGCCCTGCTGCAGCTCCTGCTCGCGAGCCACCGGCCCGCCTTCGCCCTCGCGGCAGCGCATCAGGCCGGTCTTGCCTTCGGTGGTCGAGCCGTTGCTCGGGTTGACGTGCTGGCCGTTCAGCTCGCAGACCTGGACCGCCGGAGCCGGGAGGGCGAGGCCCGCGCCGGCCAGGGCCAGGGCGAGCACGAAGGCAGGTTTGACGGACACGCGCGGATTGTGCCGCGCGCCCTCTCGCGTCGCGCCGGTCGGCCCTTAGAGCAGCTGCTCGGGAACGAACCAGCCGAGCAGCATGTTGTGCACGCGCAGCCAGAACGTCGACTCCGGCTCGGCGCCGAGGATCACCTCCTTGTCGCCGTCCATCGTCAACCACTGAAGGGCGCGGGTCTTGGGCCCCATCCGCACCCGGTAGGCGCTCTCGAGCCGGCTGATGTTGATGACGCGCAACAGCTCCTTGGCCAGTGCCGGGCTGTCGATGAACATGCCGAGCTCGGTGTTGGCGCTGGCCGAGCGCGGGTCGAGGTTCATCGAGCCGACGAAGACGAGGCGGCGGTCGATCACCGCGGTCTTGGCATGCAGCCGGCCGAGCGACTTGCCGAACATGCCGAGTCGCTTCGTGCTCTGGGTCCGGGTCGGGCTCAGCTCGTAGAGGTCGACGCCGGCGGCGAGCATGGCCGGCCGGTACTTGGCATAGCCGTTGTGCACCAGCGGCTCGTCGGTGGCGGCGAGCGAGTTGGTCACCACCGTCACCTTGACCTTGTCGCGCTGCAGGTTCTGGAACGAGGTCACGCCGTCGTTGCCGGGGATCATGTATGGCGAGGTGATGACGAGCTCGCTCTTGGCCTGCCAGACCTGCATCATCACGCTGTTGGTGACGCTGGTCTCGAAGGCGATCTTCGCCGTCTTCGAGAGCAGCTTCTCGGGCGGGTCGGCCAAGGCGCGCGCCTTGCCCCATTGCAGGCCCACCTGGCCGGCGTCGAAGTCCTCGCTGAGCGGCCCGTAGCCGAGCACGTCGGTGGGGGGTGGCTCCGACGGCGGCGAGGGCGGCAGGCTGGCCAGGGCAGCGTCGAAGGCTTTCTGGCGCGCCGCCCGATCGCCGATCGGTTCGCCGATGAGACCGATCGGAAAGACCACCTCGCTGTTCCAGTAGCGGTCGAAGATCGCCGAGAAGTCCTTCACTGCCGCGCCCATGACGAAGGCGTCCATGTCGACGAAGTTCGAAGACTCGCTGCGCAGGAAGTACTCGTCGGCGATGTTGCGCCCGCCGATCACCGCCATCACGCCGTCGGCGACGAACAGCTTGTTGTGCATGCGGTGGTTGAGCCGGCCGAAGTCGAAGATCGACGCCGTGTAGCGCCCGGCGACGCCACTGCCGCGCGCGCAGCAGAACGGATTGAACAGGTGCACCTCGAAATTCGGAAACGCGGCCAGGCCGCGCAGCAGCGCGTCGGTGTGGGTGGTGTAGAGGTCGTCGACGAGCAGGCGCACGCGCACGCCGCGCAGGGCGGCGTCGCGCAGGGCGGCCATCAGCAGCCGGCCGGTCGGATCGTTCTCGAACTGGTAGTACTGGACGTCGAGCGAGGTCGTGGCGCGTTGCGCCAGCTGCAGCCGGGCGTCGAGCGAGAAGGCGCCGAGCGGCATCAGGCGCACGCCGGTCTGGTCTTCGGCGGGCGACGAGGCGCGGGCGATCTTGACGAGCGGGCTGTCGGCGTTCAGCGGCAGCGCCAGGCTGTCGGTCTTGCCGACGTTGGTGGGCAGCGTGCCGCAACCGGCCAGGGCGATTGCGCAGGCCCCGAGCGCCGCGGCGGCGAGCCGCTCGAGCGGCCGGCGCGGCCTGCCTGCCCGGACGGCCGGAACATCCGCGTCGGTCGACGGGACGTATTCCTCGACCCGCGCCGGTTTCTCGTAAGATGAAGAACGCGCCAGAACGGAGGCTGCCTTGAAGAAGATCATTGCGTTCCTGATGTTGCTGATCTCGCTGACGACATCGTCATACGCAGCATTGGATGTCGGAGATGCAGCACCCAACTTTACAGCGCAGGCCGCGCTGGCAGGGAAGGTGTACCGGTTCAACCTGGCCGATTCGCTGTCGAAGGGGCCGGTCGTCCTGTACTTCTTTCCAGCCGCCTTCTCGGTCGGCTGCTCGCTCGAGGCGCACGAGTTCGCCGAGTCCATCACCAAGTTCGAGGCGCTCGGGGCGACCGTGATCGGCGTCTCCAGCGACGACATCGACACCCTCGGCAAGTTCTCGGTGCAGGCCTGCCAGGGCAAGTTCCCGGTCGCTTCCGACAACTCCCAGAACATCATGAAGTCGTACGACGCGGTGATGGCGCTGCGCCCCGACTACGCGAACCGGGTGTCCTACGTGATCGCGCCGAACGGCAAGGTCCTCTACAACTACCAGAGCCTGAACCCGAGCCGGCACGTCGAGAAGACGCTGGCCGCGGTAAAGGACTTCGCGCAGGCGAAGGCTCGCCCGTGACAGCGGCGCTGCGCCGGGCGAGACGGGCGCTGGGCGGCCTCCTCGCGGCGGTGGTGCTCGGCGGGCCGGCACTGGGCGCCCCGCCACCGCCCGAGCCGGCCCTCGGCCAGGAGCTGCAGGATGCGCGCTGGCCGGCCGACATCGTCAGCGTCGCCGCGCGCTACGTCAGGAGCTATCCGCAGGGCCCGGCGGCAGCGGCGGCGCGCAGCGAGCTGGAGCGGGCGCGTAACACCGAACGCCTGCTCGAGCGCAGCGACATCCGCCTCTACCGCGGTGATTTCCTGGTCCGCGGCGCATCGCCGACGATCTACGACGACGTCCGCAAGGCGGCGCTCGGCGACAAGGACGCCGCGGCCCGCATCGCCCACCTCTATCGCGACGCCGAGGGCGCTGTCCAGGCCAACCTCTCGCGCTACGTCGGCTGGCTGCAGTACTCGGCGGCGCTCGGCAACGGCCCGGCGAGCTACGAGCTGGCCGTCTTTTACCGCAAGGCCGACCAGCCGGCGCTCGCCGCGCCCTACGAGGCGCGCGCGGAGGAGCTGGGCTTCAAGGCACCGGCGGCGCTCGACAACGTCCGCAAGTGATGCCCGGCGCATGACCGGGTCGCGGATGACGCTCGCCCAGTTCGGACTCGCCTACGTCGCCGTGCTGGTCGCGGTCGCCGTGCTCGACGCAGCATGGCTGGGCGTGCTGACCCGCGAGCTGTACCGGCGCGAGATGGGCAGCCTGATGGCTGATTCGTTCCGCGTTGCTCCGGCGGTCCTGTTCTACCTGCTGTATCCGCTGGCGCTCGTCTATCTGGTGCTCTGGCACGCGCCTTCAGGCTGGGGCGAGGCGGTGCTGCGCTCGGCCGTACTCGGCCTGGCTGCCTACGGCGCCTACAACCTCACCAACCTGTCGGTCGTGCGTGACTGGCCGGTCGCACTCAGCCTGATCGACTGGACCTGGGGTGGCGTGGTGACGGCGCTCGCCGGCGCCGCCGGCTACTGGGCGGCCTGGGGCCGGAACGCCTAGCGGGCGCTACCCGTGACGCGCCAGACGACATTTCCGACATCGTCGGCGACCAGCAGCGCACCCGTGCCATCGATCGCCACGCCGACCGGCCGGCCGAATGCCTTGCCCTCGGCGCTGAGAAAGCCGGTCAGCACGTCGATCGGCGCGCCGCTCGGCTTGCCGCCGGTGAAGGGAACGAAGATCACCTTGTAGCCGCTGTGCGGCCGCCGGTTCCACGAGCCGTGCTGGCCGATGAACATGCCGTTGGCGAAGGTCGCGGGCAGGCTCGTGCCTGTCGACGACGCGAGGCCGAGCGACGCGGTGTGCGCGCCGAGCGCATAGTCGGGCGGGAGGGCCGTGGCCACCAGCGCCGGGTTCTGTGGCTGCACGCGGGTGTCGACGTTCTGGCCGTAGTAGCTGAAGGGCCAGCCGTAGAAGGCGCCGTCGCGCACCGAGGTCAGGTAGTCGGGGACGAGGTCGCTGCCGATCTCGTCGCGCTCGTTGGCCACCGTCCAGAGGGTGGCGGGACCGGCCGCGCCGGCCGCGGTCCAGGCCATCCCGTTCGGGTTGCGTAGCCCGGAGGCGAAGATCCGGTGCGCTCCGGTGGCACGGTCGATCTCCCAGATCGCCGCCCGTCCTTGCTCGGCAGCCAGGCCGTTTTCGCCGACGTTGCTGTTGGAGCCGACGGTCGCGTACAGCTTCGTCCCGTCGGGGCTGGCGATCAGGCCCTTGGTCCAATGGTGGTTGAGCGGCCCGGCCGGCAGGTCGACCAGCCTGGTCCCGGCGCCCTCGATGCGGGTCTGGCCCGGGGCATAGGGAAAGCGCAGCACGGCGTCGGAATTGGCGACGTAGAAATCGTTGCCGACCAGCGCCATGCCGAACGGCGAGTTCAGCCCCACGAGGAAGACCGAGCGCAACTCGGCACTGCCGTCGGCGCGCAGGCCGCGCAGCAGGGTGATCCGGTTGGCGCTCGGCGTGCCGGCGCCGGCGCGCTTCATCACCTGCTTCATCACGAAGCCGCGGACGCCCTTGCCGTCGTCCGGCTTCGGTGGCGCGTTGGTTTCGGCGACCAGCACGTCGCCGTTCGGCAGCACGTGCAGCCAGCGCGGATGGTCGAGACCGACCGCGTAGGCGGTGACCTGGGTGCTGGCCGCGGCGGTCGGCCGGGCGCCTTCGCTCCAGCCCTGGGCCGGGGCGATGTTCACGGTGGGCAGCAGGGTCGGCCGCGGCGCCGGCAACCGTGGCGAAGGGCCGAATCCAGCGGCGAGCGGCAGAGTCGCCGATTCGCCGCAGGCACAGAGCAGGGCGGCCACGACAAGCACCGCGAGGAAGGGTGGTTTCATGCCGGGCACTGTGGCGGCCGCCGCGCGTGGGTGACGTAGGCGCCGAACGGATCCGGCTGTCGGTCGCGCTCGCGAACGCTCGGCCGGCGAGCCGGGCCCCCGCCCGCCCGTGCTGTAGGCGCTGCCCGACGGTCCGGGCGCCGTCCGGACGACCGGCGGGGGGCGCCGCGGCCGCTAGGCCCGCCCGCTCCGCTGCGTCACCCTTGCCCGTTCACCTTACCCGGAGCGAAAACATGAACACGACCTCGAAACCCCTGCTCACCGGCCTGTTCCGCGACCGCGACAGCGCCGAGCGGGCGTTCCAGTCGATCTCGGACCGTGGCTATAGCCACGAGGACGTCGACCTCGTCATGTCGGACGACACCCGCCGGCGCCATTTCGCGGCCGAAGGCCGGCAGACCGAGCTGGGCACCAAGGCGGCGGAAGGTGCCGGGATCGGCGGCGCCATCGGCGGCAGCCTGGGCGCCATCGCGGCGGCAATCGCCGCCGTCGGCACGACGCTCGCGTTGCCCGGGCTCGGCCTGGTGATCGCCGGCCCCCTGGCTGCGGCGATTGCCGGCGCGGGCGCCGGCGCCGCGACCGGCGGCGTGGTCGGCGCGCTGATCGGCTGGGGCATCCCGGAGGAGCGGCTCAGGGAGTACGACCAGGGCATCCGCGAAGGCGGCATCCTGATGGCGGTGCGGCCGAAGAACGACGACGACGCGGGCTACCTGGAAACCTCGTGGAAGTCGCAGCGCGGCGAGCACGTCTACCGATAGACGTCGGCCCGGCGCTCGGCGATCTTGCGCTCGACCAGCGCGCGCAGCGCGGCGCCGCTCGGCGACGGCGTCGCCGGCAGGGAGCGCAGGGCCGGCGGCAGGTAGGGGTCGCCGCCCTGAGCCAGGGTGCTTCGGTCGGGCTCGACCCGGGTCGGGTCGACCGGCCCGGCCGCCGGGGCGGTCCTGGCCGAGGTCGCCGCCGCCGGGGTGCCCGGGCCTTCGGCCTGCGGCAGCGCCGCGATGGCGTCGGTGCGCGGTGCCGATGAGGCCACCCTCCCCAGGGCCGGCGCGGGCGCCGTCAGCGCGGCCGCCACGTCGGCCTGGATGCGGGCACGCGAGATGTCATCGAGGTAGGTCATGTGGCCTCCGGGGTAGACGCGCAGCGACAGCCCCTGCTTCGCGTCGAGCCGGTCCAGGTCGAGCTCGGTCTGGCGGAACGGCGTCGCCAGGTCGTGGTAGCCGGACAGCGACACGGTGCGCAGCGCCGGCTGGAGGGCGATCGCCGCCTCGAGATCGGGAACCGCGTCGGGAAGCGGCCTGCCATCGTGCGAGAAGTTCCAGCTGTTGATGGCGTTCGAGAGCAGGGCGTAAGGCGCGCTCGCGGTGTACTGCAGCTCGTTGGCGAACAGGCTGCGCGCCGCCGCCGCGAACGGCGCGTTGATCAGGGTCGACGACGGGTCGCCGCCGGCCGTCAGCGGGCTGCCGCTCGGCGCGACGATGCGGGCGTCGTAGCGGCCGAGCAGCTGCCCGGGCACGAGGCGGATGCGGAAGGTGGTGGCGTCGAGGTTGACGTTGGCCAGCCAGGCCGACCTCGGCGCGCCGGTCAGGGCGACCAGCTCATCGAGCAGGGCAGGCGCGGCCGGCTGGTGCGACTGCACCCAGGCCGTCGCCGCCGGGCCGAAGCTGGTGGTCGCGAAGTCGCGCAGCTGCTGCGCGTAGGCGTCGCCGTCGGCCGGCACCGGGGTGGTCAGCCGGAACCAGGCGCCGACCATGCCGTAGCTCGGAAAGCTGCCTTCGCAGCTGTGCGTGACAGGGGTGGAGACCTCGCAATTGGCGTTGTAGTCGAGGATCGACGACTGCAGGATCACGCCGTCGAGGCGCATGGCCGGATTGGCCGTCACCATCAGGAGGGCGAGCACGGCCGAGCGGGTCGTCCCGTACGACTCGCCGAACAGCCAGGTCGGCGACGCCTGCCGCTGATTGACGCTCGCATAGCGGGCGATGAAGTCGCGCATCACCGCGGCGTCGCTGTCGACGCCCCAGAAGCTTTGGTTGGTGAACGGCCGGATCGCCTGCGAGTAGCCGCTGCCGACCGCGTCGACGAACACCAGGTCGGCGACGCCGATCAGGCTTTCCGCGTTGTCGACCAGTTGGAACGGCTGTGGCACGCTCAGCGAAGGCGCATTCATGACGATGCGGCGCGGCGCGAACGAGCCGAGGTGCAGCCAGACCGTCGCCGAGCCCGGGCCGCCGTTGTAGAAGTAGACGATCGGCCGGTTCGGCCCGGCCAGCGCCGGCACCGTGTAGGCGACATAGAACATCGACGCTTCCGGCGCGCCGGTCGTAGGCGCGCGCGCGCTGAGGTGGCCGGCGGTCGCGGTGTAGGTGAGGGCGCTGCCTGCGATCGTCACCGTGTGGGTCGTCACGGCGGCGTTCTCGGCCGGCGCGTCGAGGGCGGCGCCCGGCGCGGTCGAGTAGGGCGTGGTGTCGAACAGGCCGGGCGGCTCGTTGCCCGTTCCGGGGCCGCCCGCCGGGCCGCCGCCACCGCCACCGCCGCACGCGCCCAGCAGCGCTGCCAGCAGCAGCCCGAGGGCCTGGGCGAAGGGTGATCGCATCGCTGCGGTCCGGCTTGCCTGCTCTCAGCGTCCCGCGATCTCGAGCAGCTCGATCTCGAAATGCAGGGTCGCGTTGGGCGGGATCGTGCCGCCGGCTCCGCGCTCGCCGTAGGCGATCTTCGCCGGGCAGATCAGCTGCGACTTGCCGCCGACCTTCATCCGCTGCACGCCTTCGGTCCAGCACGGGATGACGCGGCCGAGCGGAAAGGTCGCCGGCGCGTTGCGCG
>JBDTUG010000134.1:0-8926 GCA_040007855.1 Caldimonas sp. | reverse complement strand
AGTAGATGTGCGACTCGCCGAGCTTCAGGCTGGTGAAGCTGGCCGGGAAGGCGCCGGCGTCGACCAGCTGCTTGACGAAGGTCAGCGTCTCGACGACGCGCGGATCGCTCCACGAAAGCGTGCCCTTCATCAGCGCGTCGTAGTCCTTGACGCCGAGCTTCTTCAGCAGGGCCTCATGGGTAACGTAGGCGCCGGGATAGGGCCGATCGCCGACGCCTTGCGCCATCGGCGTGATGCCCTTGGCCCGTGCCTTCTTGACCAGGTCGAGGAAGCCTGCCTGGTCGAACTGTCCGTTCGCCGGGACGCTGACGCCCAGGTCGGCCATCAGCTTGGTGTTGTAGTAGACCTCGACGGTCGAGGCCTCGAGCGGAAAGCCGTAGGTGCCCTTGCCGAAGGTCCAGACCTGCTTCGCCCAGGGCTCGACGTTGGCCCAGTTGATGCCCGTCGAGAGATCGGCGAGCAGGTTGTTGTCGATGTAGTCGGTCTGGTCGGGCTCGGCGTAGAACACGTCCGGGGCCTGGCCGGCGCGCAGCGCCGTCTTCAGCGAGGCGTACAGGGCCGACTTCTCGTACCAGGTGATCTTGACCTTCACGCCGGGCCGGCTCGCCTCGAAGCGCTTGATCGCGTCTTCGACGTAGGCGCGCTTGGAGACCTCGGCGGCCCAATGGCTCCACATGGTCAGCTCCTGCGCAACCGCGCCCATCGGCACGGCGAACAGGGCGACGAAAGCGGCGGCGGCGAGCCGGCGCCAATTGCTCTTGAATCTCGGCATGGATGTCTCCTAGAAGGGGCCTGTCACGGCATGACGCTGCCGCCATTCACCTCGATGATCTGGCCGGTGATGTAACTGGAACAACTTTCGCTGGCAAGAAAGAGAAACGCGCCGCAGCACTCTTCGGCCGTGCCGAGCCGGCGCATCGGGATGCCCGCGGCGAGCTCCCTGAGCAGCGCCGGCGGCGTGTGCTCGGCATGGATCGGCGTGTCGATGACGCCGGGCGACACCGCGTTGACGCGGATCCGGTCGCCGACCAGTTCCCTGGCGAGCGCCCGCGTGTAGGTCGAGACGAAGCCCTTGGTCGACGAGTAGACGCCGGCGCCGAAGCTGCCGCCGCTGCGCGCCGCCTGCGAGGTGACGTTGATGATCGCGCCGCCGCCGTGGCCGCGCATGAACGGGATGACGCTGCGCGAGAGCGCCATCATCGAGCGCGCGTTCTGCTGGAACACCTCGTCGATGATGGCGTCGTCGGCCTCGGCGAGCGGCACCCGCCGCACGAAGCCGCCGGCGTTGTTGACGAGCACGTCGATCCGGCCGAATCGCTCGTGCGTGTCGACCGCGAGGCGGGCCAGGCTGGCGCTGTCCTTCGCCTCCGCGAAGAAGGCCTCGGCGTCGCCGCCGCCGCCCCGGATCTCCGCCACCAGCGCCTCGGCCTCGGTCTTGCGCGAGCGGTAGTGCAGCGCCACCGGCATGCCCCAGGCGGCGAACGCCAGCGCGACCGCGGTGCCGATCCCCGAGCTCGCGCCAGTGACGAGCGCGACCTTGCCGCGCAGGTCGTCGAACGAGGGGCGGGGCGGCGCGGGCGTGTCCATGGCGAGCCGTCAGTGGAAATGCGGACGGTGCAACTTGCAATCGGGGTTCAACCGCACGCCGAAGCCGGGCGCGTCGAGGGCGCTGGTCTTCAGCCGCCCGCCGGCCGGCACCGGCTCGTCGAGCAGCAGCGGCGTGAACATCGGCACCACCCGGTCGGCCGCCGGCGCCATCATCAGGAACTCGGCAAACGGGCTGTTGTGCCGGGTGGCGACGAAGTGATAGCTGTAGACCGAGGAGCCGTGCGGCACGACCAGCACGCCCTTCGCGTCGGCCATCGCCGAGATCCTCACCAGCTCGCTGAGGCCGCCGCACCAGCCGACGTCGGGCTGCAGGATGTCGGCGCAGCCCATTTCGAGCAGCATGCGAAAACCCCAACGGGTCGCCTCGTGCTCGCCGGTCGTCAGCTGCATGCCGGCAGGCAGGGCCCGGCGCAGCTCGGCGTAGCCCCAGTAGTCGTCGGGCGGCAGGCATTCCTCGAGCCACCTGAGGCCGTGCTCGCGGGCGCCGGCGGCGAGCCGCTTCGCATACTCGAGGTCGAGGCTCATCCAGCAGTCGAACATCAGCCAGAAGTCGGGGCCGACCTCGGCGCGCATCGCGGCGAGTTGCGCGAGGTTGGCGCGCAGGCCTTGTTCCCCCTCGGCCGGGCCGTGCACCAGCGGCATCTTGCCGCCGACGAAGCCCATCGCCTTGGCGAGGTCCGGTCGCACGCCGGTCGCATAGAAGACGAGCTCGTCGCGCACCGGTCCGCCGAGCAGCGCGTGCACCGGCTCCTTGCGCACTTTGGCGAGCAGATCCCACAACGCGAGGTCGACGCCCGAGATCGCGTTCAGCACCACGCCCTTGCGACCGTAGAAGAGGGTCGCGCCGTACATCTGCTCCCAGATCGTCTCGATCTGGTCGACCGCCTTGCCCTCGACGAAGCGCGCCAGGTGCTTCTCGACGATGAAGGCGCCGATCTCGCCGGCGGTCGTGACGCCGAAGCCGACCGTACCGTCGCTCGCCTCGACCTCGACCACCAGCGTGCCGAGGACGTCGATGCCGAACGACTTGCGCGTCATCCGGTACTCGGGCCAGCGCGACATCGGCGTCGCGATCTGGCCGTCGATCCAGTGGCCGTCGGCCTGGTCGTGATAGTCGCCGCCGCCGCCGCGCAGCGTGAAGGCGCGCACCTGGCGGATCGTCGGCATGCTCATGACGGTGCCCCTCAGTGGCGGATCTTGTAGCCGATCCGCAGCAGGTGCAGGCAGAGCGCGCAGACCACGACCAGGCTGGCCGCGACGACTGTCAGGCTGGTCCACGGCGGGACGTCGCTGGTGCCGAAGAAGCCGTTGCGAAAGCCGTCGATCATGTAGAAGAACGGGTTCAGGTGGCTCACCGTCTTCCACACCGGCGGCAGCGAATGCACCGAGTAGAAGACCCCCGACAGGAAGGTCATCGGCATGATGATGAAGTTCTGGAACGCCGCGATCTGATCGAACTTCTCTGCCCACAGGCCGGCGATCAGGCCGAGCGCGCCCATCAGCGCCGCGCCGCACAGCGCGAAGACGATGATCCAGAGCGGGTTGGCGATCGACAGCGGCGCGAACCAGACGGTCACCAGCATCACGCCGCTGCCGACCGCGACGCCGCGCACCACCGAGGCGCCGACGTAGGCGATGAACCAGGCCCAGTGGGAGAGTGGCGCGACCAGCAGGAACACCAGGTTGCCGGTGATCTTGCTCTGGATAAGCGACGAGCTCGAGTTGGCGAACGCGTTCTGCAGCACGCTCATCATCACCAGCCCGGGGATGAGGAAGCTGGTGTAGCCGATCGAGCCGAACACCGTGACCCGGCCCTCGAGCACGTGGCCGAAGATCAGCAGGTACAGCACCGCCGTCAGCACCGGCGCGGCGACGGTCTGGAAGCTCACCTTCCAGAAGCGCAGCACCTCCTTGTAGAGCAGGGTCCGGGCGCCGGCCAGGACACCGATCTCGGCGGGCGCGGTCCCGACAGCGGGAACAGCTCTCATTGCTCGCCACCGTGGTCGAGATGGGATCGCAACAGCCGAACCGGGATCGGGGCGGCGGGGCGCGCTGCCGCTCTCACGCCGCCACCCTCGGCGCCGGCTCGCCGCGCATGATCTCGATGAACACGTCCTCGAGATCGGCGCGGCCGATCTCCAGGTCCTCGGGCTCGCAGCCGGCCGCGTGCAGCACGGCCAGCATCGACTCGACCTCGCGCGCGTCGTGCGCCTTCAGCTGCACGATCCGGCCG
The DNA here is from genome assembly GCA_040007855.1 of Caldimonas sp. Taxonomy (GTDB): domain Bacteria; phylum Pseudomonadota; class Gammaproteobacteria; order Burkholderiales; family Burkholderiaceae_C; genus Schlegelella_A. Next base: position 5,085 of record JBDTUG010000134.1, on the reverse strand, counting down.
GTGACGCGCGCGCTCGCCGCCAGCGACGGCGGCAGCGGCCGGTCGAGCTTGAATTGCAGCATGGTGCTGGCCGTGCCGGCCAGCAAGGCGGTGGTGCGGTCGAGGGCGACCACCCGGCCCTGCTTGAGCATCGCGATCCGGCCGCACAGCGCCTCGGCCTCTTCGAGGTAGTGGGTCGTCAGCAGGACGGTGTGCCCTTCCCTGTTGAGCCGGGCGACGAACTGCCACAGCGTCTGGCGCAGCTCGACGTCGACACCGGCGGTCGGCTCGTCGAGGACGATCACCGGCGGCCGGTGCACCAGCGCCTGCGCCACCAGCACGCGCCGCTTCATGCCGCCCGAGAGCTGGCGCATGTTGGCGTCGCCCTTGTCGGCCAGGCCCAGGTTGGCGAGCAGCTCGTCGATCCAGGCGTCGTTGTCGTGGACGCCGAAATAGCCGCCCTGGATGCGCAGCGCCTCGCGAACGGTGAAGAACGGATCGAAGACGAGCTCCTGCGGGACGACGCCGATCCTGCGACGCGCCGCCGCGTACTCGCGATACACGTCGTGGCCGAGCACGGCGACGCTGCCGGCCCTGGCGCGCGCCAGGCCGGCGAGGATGCTGATCAGCGTCGTCTTGCCGGCGCCGTTCGGGCCGAGCAGGCCGAAGAATTCGCCCTCCTCGATGTCGAAGCTGACGTCGTCGAGGGCGCGCACCTCGCCGCGCGCCGAGGGGTACGTCTTGGCGACGTTGACGAACGAGATGGCCGGCATGGAGGCCGCGATTGTAGGGAGCCAACCGATGGGAGACGCCGGGCGCCGGTGCTAGTGTCCTTGTCCCCGAGACCAAGACCCATGGCCACCCGAACGAAGAAACCGCGGCGCACCGCGGAGCGGATCCTCGACACCACGCTCGAGCTCTTCAACCGCTTCGGCGAGCCGAACGTCTCGACGACGCTGATCTCGGCCGAGCTCGGCATCAGCCCCGGCAACCTCTACTACCACTACCCGGCCAAGGAAGAGCTGATCACCCGGCTCTTCGACCGCTACGACGCCGCCCTCACCGAGCTGCTGCGCGCCGCCGACGAGGTCGCCGACATCGAGGACGCGTGGCTCTTCTTCCATCTGCTGTTCGAGCTGATCTGGGCCTATCGCTTCCTCTACCGCGACCTCAACGACCTGCTCTCCAACAACCGCCGGCTGGAAACCCACTTCCAATTCGTCCTGCAGCGCAAGACCCGCGCGGTGCAGGCGGTGCTCGACGGCATCGGCCGCGCCAGCGCCCTGCGCATCGAGAGTCGCGACGCCGAGCCGGTGGCCACCGCGATGGTCGTCGTGCTCACCTACTGGCTGAGCTTCGAATACGTCAGCAACCCGCGCAAGGCGCTCGAGCCGGCGAGCGCCGGACCGGCCCTGCTGCGCGGCGCCTTCCACGTCCTGTGCCTGCTCTCCCCGTACCTCGACGACGCCGGCAAGGAACACCTGCACGCGCTCGCCTCCCGCTATCTCGCACCGACCTGAGGAGCCTCGCCATGGCCAAATGGACCGCCTTCCCGCACGCCGCCAGCGCCTACACCTACGACGGCGCCGCGCTGAAGAAGCACTGGGCGCGCCTGCACGCCGGCGACGCCGAGCCGCTGCCGAAGGACGATGCCGTGCTCGCCGCGTGGGCGCTGTTCCACGCCGGCCAGTTCCAGAAGGCGACCGACGCAGGGCTGAAGGCGCACGCCGCCGGCCACGGCGCGGGGATGACGGTCGCCAACAAGGCGCAGGCGATGTACGCGACCTACCTCGAAGGCAGCGAGAAAGCCAAGCTCGCCCTGCTGTTCGAGGTGTCCGAGCGCGCCGAAGCGCGGACCGAGGAAGAGCCGAAGGACGCCAACGCCTGGTACTGCATGGCCTACGCTCTGGGCCGCTACAGCCAGGGCATCAGCATCGCCAAGGCGCTGTCGCAGGGCCTGGGCAGCAAGGTGAAAAACGCGCTCGAGACGACGATCAAGCTGTCGCCCAGGCATGCCGACGCCCACACCGCGCTGGGCGCCTTTCACGCCGAGATCATCGACAAGGTCGGCTCGCTGCTCGGCCGCACCCAGGGCGCGAGCAAGGACGCCGGCCTGGCGAGCTACAAGACCGCACTCAAGCTCAACCCGGGCTCGGCGATCGCGATGATCGAGTACGCCAACGGCATGGTCATGCTCGAGGGCGACAAGCGGATGAAGGAGGCGACCAAGCTCTACGAAGACGCCGCCGCCTGCGCGCCGATGGACGCGACCGAGAAGCTCGACGTGGAGATGGCCAAGGCCGAGCTGGAAGACTGAGGCGGGCGGTTCGCGACGGGCCGCGGAAATCGACGACCCAGCCGGGCGCAGCGGATTCAATTCATTGCGGACTGTCCCAAGGCAACATCATCGACAGCAGGAGCAACTTCTCGAATTCCGGCTCGAAGCGGTCGATGATCGCCTGCGGATCGGGGCACAGGGCCTCGTCGGTGATCAGCCCGAACTGCACGCCGCCGCCGTACGAGAGGATGCTGACGCCGACGCCGATGTCGCCCGAGGAAGGCACCCAGAACATGGTCTGGCTCAGCGTCGAGCCGCAGAACCTGAGCGGCACGGCCGGGCCGGGCACGTTGGTCATCACCGCGGTCGCCTTCTTCGCGAACAGGCCGAGGATCAGGTCCTGCAACGGCTTCGCCAGCTGGCCGGCGACGGCCAGCACGGCGAAGGCGAGCATCGGCTGGTAGCTCGCCTTGAGGGCGTTCATCCGGGCGCGCACGGCGCAGACTCGGGCGACCGGGTTGTCGATGCCGATCGGCAGCACCAGCGGCGCCAGGCCGAACCGGTTGCCGAGCTTCCAGGCCTCGTCGAGCGGGCGCAGGTTGACCGGCACCATGGCGCGGATCTCCTTGCCGCTCGGGTCGTCGCCCCGCTCGCGCAGCCAGCCGCCGATCGCTCCCGACACGCAGGCCAGCAGCACGTCGTTGATCGAGCAGCCGAGCGCCTTGCCGATCCACTTCACCTGATCGAGCGGAATCGGCTCGCCCCAGGCAACGCGCTTCGTCCCGCGCGGCTTGCCCTTGAGCAAGGTCGGCGAGTCGTCGGCCATCATCGCCATCGCCGCGACGTCGCCCATCACACGGGCGACCGTGCGCGCGCCGTCGATCGTCCCGGCGAGGCCGCGCTGCGGGTCGGCCAGCGCATCGAGGGCGCGGCCGATGCTCGCCTCGACCAGACCGGCCGCCTTCGCCGAGAGGCCGCCGAGCGGCTCGAGCACGGCGTCGAGCCAGTCGGGGGCGTCGCCGTCGCTGCGCGCGGCGCGGCGCCTCCTGGCCGGCGGATCGTTGCCGCCGTCGGTGATCGTCATCATCACCGAGATCAGGGCGATGCCGTCGCCGATGCAGTGGTGCAGGCGGGCGATCAGGGCGCTGCCGCCTTCGTAGTCCTCGATCAGGTGGAACTGCCAGAGCGGCCGGTCGGGATCGAGCGGCGTCGTCGCCAGCGCGCCGACCCGGGCCTGCAGCGCTTCGCGTTCGCTCTGCCCCTTGGCGCGGACCAGTTTTTCGCTCACTACGTGGCGATGGACGTCGAACGATTCGTCGGCGGCCCAATGGGCGGCGCCGGTCGCGTCGCGAACCACCGACTGGCGAAAGCGCTCGTACTTGAGCAACTTGTCGGCGACCCGCTCGCACACGGTCTTGTAGGTCACCTTCGGCTGGAGCAACCAGACGCCGACGATCATCATCAGGTTGACGTCGTTGTCCATGCGCAGCCAGGCGGTGTCGACGCGCGTCATGCGCTCTCGTGGTGCGGCAGGCATCGTCGGCATCGGCCGTGGTCGGCCGGAGTGCAAGAGGGCGCTCAAGATGCTGGGTAACATGGGCGGCGTCAATCGCGACTTTCACCCAACACCAACGATCGGAGACCCGTGATGGCAGACCTCAAGGCGCAGTTCGAGCAGGCCGTGGCGGAATCGAAAAACCTGCCGGAAAAGCCCGACAACATGACGCTGCTCAAGCTCTACGCGCTCTACAAGCAGGCCTCGAGCGGCGACGCCGACGGCAAGCGGCCCGGCTTCGGCGACATGGTCGGGCGCGCCAAGTGGGACGCCTGGAGCAGCCTGAAAGGCAAGGCGAGCGACGCGACGATGCAGGAATACGTCGACCTGATCGAGTCGCTGAAGTAGCTTTCTCCCTGGCGGTCCTCGTCCCGATGCTCGCCGCTACTTCTTCTTCGCCGCCGGTCTGGCTGTGGTCGCCGGCCTGGCCTTCGCCGCGGCCCCGGCCTTCGTCGCGGCTCCGGCCTTCGCCGCCGGCTTCTTCGCCCCCTGGACCAGCAGCGCGTCGAGATAACCTTCGATCTCGCTTTCGATCCGGTGCCGGAACGCGCCGAGCAGGAAGCCGAGCTTGGCCTCGAGCTCGAAGGCATCGTCGGTGACGAGCAGCTTGCCGTCGACCCCGGAGCGCCGGAACTCGACGACGTCGCGCTTGTCGCCTTCGATCACCGTGCACTCCATGCCGAACTTCTCTTCGACGGTCTCGGCCCACTTCCAGGCGGTCTTTCTCGCCTTGGCAAACCCGAGGGCGTGGCTGCGGTGGATGTGGATATCGGCCATGAAAGTGCGTCTCCGGTCGTGGTGATCGATCGGGTCAGGGCGTCAGCGCGGCGCGCCGCTCGGCGCGCGGCAGCGCCGCCAGTCGCCTGACCTCGGCATAGAAGCGCGCAAAGTCCCGGCCCTCGCGCTCGAACAGCCGCTCGAACGCCGGCACCAGCGCGGTATAGCTGGCGAGCACGCCGAACGCGGCGTTGTTGGCCTCGACGACCCAGCGGTCGTAGCCGGCGTAGCCAGCCCAGGGGCCGGCCTTCAGCAAGGCGTGCTCGGCGCGCAGACGCGCCATCAGCACCGCCTTGCCTTCGCGCCTGGCCGCCTCCGGCGCGTCGCTCCTGTACAGCGCGGCGAGTTCGGCGCGGTAGCGCGCGGTGAGGGCGCGGAAGTCGGCGCGGCGAGATTCGCCGCGCTCGTGGTCCAGCTTCGCCTGCGCGTTCTCCGGCCGGGCGAGCCAGCGCTCGGCGCCGATCTTCTCGACCGCGCTCGCGAACGATTCGTTGAA
>JBDTUG010000133.1:0-8956 GCA_040007855.1 Caldimonas sp. | reverse complement strand
CTGATGTAGTTCTTCTGGAAGAGCTGCTTCTGGCGCTCGAAGTCCTTGCTCGCCACCTCCAAGGCAGCGCGGGCCGCCTGCACCTGTGCGTCACTGGCGGCCGCGTTCTGATCGGCGGCGCGGGCATCGATGCGCAGCAGCACCTGGCCGGCCTTCACGCGCTCGCCGACCCTGGCATCGAGCTGGACGACCGCGCCCGAAACCTGCGCCGCGACCACGGTCTGGCGCACGGCCTCGACCACGCCGTCGAAGGCCGATGGGGCGGCGCTTGCAGCGGCTTGCGCCGGCACCGCGTCGAGGGCCTGCGCTCGAGCACCTGCCGGCAGACCCCACGCGAGGGAGGCGGCCAGGGCGGCAGGGACGAGGCGGAGCAGGAGCATGGAGCGTGCTTTCTGGTGGCGTCCCGACCCTTGGGAGCGGCTGGAACACATCGACTTGGTGCTATTTGCTATTGTTTGCGCATATAGTTGAATAGTCAAGTTCGGTTGTGCGCAAAGACAAGCAAAGGATCCGACTCCGGGGCATCATGGCGACTCCCCAACAGCCGGCGTACCGCAGCATGGAAGGACTACCCGACGAAGCGCTGGCCCAGGTGGCGGCGTATTTCCAGGCCTTGTCCGAGCCGACACGCCTGCAGATCCTCAACCTGCTGCGCCAGCAGGAGCGCAGCGTCGGCGAGCTGGCGCAACTCTGCGGCCACAGCTCGGCCAATGTCTCACGGCACCTCGCACTGCTGACGCAGCGTGGGCTGGTCGCGCGCGAGAGCCGCGGCAACAGTGCCATCTACAGCATCGTGGACAAGTCCGTCTATGCGCTGTGCGACCTGGTCTGCGGCAGCATCGCGCGGCAGTTCGAACGCACTGCGCAGGAGCGGGCGGCCTTCGTCACCCCGGCAACGAAGCGAGCCAGGGCGCGCTGACTTGCAGACCACTGGGAATGACGCTGACTGCCCGACAACTTGCCATGCGGAGTAGGGACGACCCATACCTCGGACCAAGGCGTTGGAGTTGAGGCTCAGAGCGCAAGAACGCGCGCCCCGTCAGAATCGCTTTCCCCTTTCACCGGTGCCGCCATGATCAAGCTCTACTACCACCCCTCGCCGAACCCCGCCAAAGTGGCTCTTTTCCTCGAGGAGGCCGGGCTCGAGTACGAACTCGTGCCAGTCGACACCCGCAAGGGCGAGCAGCACCTGCCGGACTTCACCGCAATCAATCCGAACGCGAAGACGCCCGCGCTGGTCGACGGCGACGCGGTCGTCTTCGACAGCAACGCGATCCTTCTCTACCTCGCCGAGAAGACCGGCAAGTTTCTGCCCGAGAACACGCCGGCTGCGCGCGCGGAGATGCTCTCGTGGCTGATGTTCGTCGCCACCGGCATCGGCCCGTACTCGGGGCAGGCGGTGCACTTCAAGCACTTCGCGCCCGAGCCGAAGGTCTACGCGGTCAACCGCTACGACTTCGAGGCGTGGCGGCATTGGAAGATCGTCGACGCGCGCCTCGGCGATCGCAGCTGGATGCTCGGCGACCGCTACACGCTGGTCGACATGGCCGTGTGGGGCTGGGCGCGCGCGGTGCCGTTTGTGCTTGGCGCCGATGCGTGGCAGCAGCTCGCGAACGTGAAGCGCCTGCTCGACGAGATCAACGCGCGGCCGGCGGCGCAGCGCGTCGAGGCACTCAAGGCAAAGCACGCCTACAAGAGCGAGATGGACGACGACGCGAGGAAGGCGATGTTCCCGCAGAACGCTCGCCTCGCCTCGCAGGGGGCGGCGTGACCGCGACGCCGTACCGGCGCGCGTTGATCGCGGCAAGCTCATCGACGTGCGCCGGGCAGCCCTTGGGGTCGGTCCGAGCCCGTCACCGGGATTGGCGCCCCGTGATTTGAAATGCGTCTCGGAGCCCTCGCCGGACCTGAGTGGGTACCTTCTGCTCACGGCCCTCAGTCGACGCGCAGCACCAGCGCTGCGCCGGTGTCGCCGGCGGCGCAGCCGGTGAACACGCCGACGCCGCCGCCCTGCATGCGCAGCGCCTCGACCAGCTCGACGATGCCGCGCAGCCCGGTCGGCGCCTGCGGATGGCCGTAGACGAGGCTGCAGCCGAACGGGTTCATCTTCTCGAGCGCAAAGCCGGTCTGCTGCGCGAACCAGAGGTCGTTGACCGCGAACGGGTTGTGCGTGTTGACGACCGCGACATCGCGCCAGGCGAGGCCGGCGTCGCTCAGCGCGTTCACCGCCGCGCTCGTCGCCGCCTTCGGCATGCGCGCCCGCTCGGCGCGGGCGAAGCCGGCGGAGAGCAGGCGGACGACGCCGTTGCCGCCGGCCAGCCCGCGTGCGCCCTCGACGTCGAGAACAACGCAGCCGGCCGCACCGTCGGCCGGATGGGTCTGGCTGCCGAAAGTGACGACGCCCCCTTCGACCGTCGGAAGGAGCGCGCGCAGGCCCTCGGCGGTGGTGCCGTGCACGCCGTCATCGGCTTCGACGACGAGGCGGCGCGGGCCCTCGCCGATCACGACCGGCTGCAGGGTCCGCCGCTGGAACGCCCGGTCGTCCTCGAGCGCCCGCGCGTACTGGCGGTGGCGCAGCAGCGTCACCTCGTCGACCGCCTCGCGCGAGAAGCCGCCCTCGCGCGCGACCGCCTCGGCGGTCGCAACCATCGCCTGCCCGGTCCAGGGGTCGGCGGCGAAGCTGTCGAGCACCCAGTGCTCGGTGGCCGGGCTGCCGCCGGCGCCACGGCTGCGCGGGTATACGAGCAGCGGCCCGTTGCTGGTGCGGTCAGCGGTGACGACGAGCGACGCGCACCGCCGCTCGACCTCGACCGCGGTCGCCGCGGCAACGATGCAGGCCACCGAGGTCGCGCAGGCCTGGGCGATGTGCGGACCGCCGATGCCCGCCATGCCGAGCCGTGCGGCGATCCACGGCGCGGCATAGAACGAGCCCTGCTGCGGGATCGTGGTGCCGAGCACGATCTGCGCGACCCGGCCGGCGTCGAAGCGACGTGCCGCGAGCGCGTCGCGGGTGACGGCCGCCGCGAGATCCAGGCTCGACACGTCGGCAAGGCTGCCCTGCCAGCGCACGAACGGCGACGACCAGAGGTGGCCGGCGCTCAGGGCGGCATGCTGGAACTTCATCGTTGCGACTCCTTGCTGTCCGCGCTCACGGCTCGCGCACCACGACGATCGCGTTCTTGTAGACGCCGCGCGGCAGCCCGCCGCGGTCCAGCACCGTCACCGCGACGCGCACCTGGAGCTGCGCGCGCACCAAGTCCTCGATCTCGCCCGCCAGCGCGGCGCGCTGCGCTTCGTCGACGGCCGCCGACGCCTCGACCTCGACCGGGATCGCGGCGTCGAAGCGCACCTGCGCGCCGCTCGCCTTCCAGAGGCGCAGCAGCGGCTCGATGCGGCCCGCGAAGCGATCGACGACGAGGTCGCGGATGGCGGTCGGGAACACGTTCATGCCCTTGTAGATCAGCATGTCGTCGGTGCGGCCGACGCAGCGGATGCGCGGGCTGGTGCGGCCGCAGGCGCAGCGCATCGCCACCACTTCGGCATGATCGCGCGAGCGGTAGCGGACGACCGGTGTCGCGTCGCGCGCGAAGGTCGTGTAGACCAGCTCGCCGCTGCCGCCCTCGCGCCACGGCAGCGCCTCGCCCGACCCGGGATCGATCAGCTCGAGCATCACGTAGCGCTGGGCGTTGAAGTGCATGCCGTCCTCGACCTCGCACTCGCCCCACATCGACGCGATGACGTCGCCGAGCCCCATCGTCTCGCGCAGGTGGGTGAGGGCGAGGCCGTCGACGATGCGCCGGCGCAGTTCGGGCTGGGCGAGGCCGGGCTCGCCGCCGCCGAGCACCTTGCGCAGGCAGGAGGGAATGCCGGTCTCGGTGCCGACCTCGTCCCACTTCTCGGCGAGGTGCTGCGCGAACGAGGTGGTCGCCAGCAGCGCAGTGACGCGCAGGTGCCGCATCTCGCGCAGGATCCGCTCGGTGGGAAAGCCGCCCAGCCAGCACAGCATCGCGCCGATCCGGCGAAAGCCGTCGGCGTAGGGCAGGCCGCCCGCGACCATCGGCAAGCCGACCAGATGGGCGACGATGTCGCCCTTGCGGATGCCTGCCGTGAACCAGACGTTGGCGACGGCGTCGCTGAAGACCTCGACGTCGCGCGCAGTGAGACCGTAGTAGAGCGGCCGCCCGGTCGTGCCCGACGACGCGATCACCTGCACGAGGTCGGCGCGCGGCACCGCCTGGTTCTCACCGAGCGGCTCGGTCTCGCTCGCCGCCTGCTGGGCGAAGCGCAGGTCGTCCTTGAGCGTGAACGGCAGGGCAGCGAGGTCGGCGGCGGCGCGCACGGCGAGGTCGTCGACCAGGCCGGCGTGCAGGCGCGCATAGAGGCGCGAGCGAAGGCGCAGGGCCGGCAGCATCGCCGTCACCTGAGCGGCCTGCCAGCGCTCGACCTCGGGCCACGCGAGGGTCTCGAGCTCGGGGTTCCAGTACTCGGCCATGGCGACTCCGGAAGGATCCCTCGCGGCGCTCAGGCGGACGCGGACGGGGGCAGGGCCGCGGCCGGGCCGGCCTGCCGGTCCCACGTGCTCGCCGTCACGCCCCGCTCGCGCAGCTTGAACTTCTGCACCTTGCCGTTCTCGGTACGCGGCAGGTCGGCGACGATGTCGACGTAGCGCGGGATCGCGAAGTACGGCAGCCGGGTTGCGCAGAAGCGCGCCAGCTCGGCCGGGTCGAGCGCCGCGCCGTCGTGGGCGACCAGCGAGGCCATCACCTCGTCCTCGGCCAGCTCCGAGCGCACCGGGTAGACCGCGACCGCGGCGACCGCCGGGTGGCCCTGCAGCACCTGCTCGACCTCGTACGACGAGATGTTCTCGCCGCGCCGGCGGATCGCGTCCTTGAGCCGGTCGACGAAGCGGAAGCACCCGTCGGCATCGCGGACGACGCGGTCGCCGGTATGAAACCAGAGGTTGCGCCAGGCCGCCACGGTCGCCTCAGGCTTGCCGAAGTAGCCGCTCGAAAAGGCGAACGGTTCGTCGGCACGCAGCAGCAGCTCGCCCGCCTCGCCGTCCGCCACCTCGGCGTCGTGTGCGTCGACGACGCGCGCCGCGAAGCCGGGCCTGAGCCACCCCATGGTGCCCGGGCGCGCGCGCTCCGGCGCGCTGGCGATCACGAAGCTGGTCTCGGTCGAGCCGTAGCCTTCGAGCAGCGGCACGCCGGTGCGCTCGCGGAACGCCGCCGCCGCGCTCGCCGGGACCCCCGGGCCGAGGCCGATCCGGACGCGGTGGCCGCGCTCGCCTTCGGACACCGGCTGGGCGAGCAGGATCGGCACCATCGCGCCGAGCAGGTAGACGACGCTCGCCTCGCGCCTGCGCATCGTCGGCCAGAACGCCGACGCCGAGAAGCGCGGCTCGAAGGCGACCCGGGCGCCGGCGAGCGACGCCTGGGCGAAGGTGTTGAGCGCGTTGATGTGGAACAGCGGCAGCGTCGTGCAGAGCACGTCGCCGGCGCCGACGCCGAGGATGTCGGCGCTGTGCACGCCCCACCAGTGGTACTGGGCATGCGAGCAGAGCACGCCCTTGGCCGGACCGGTGGTGCCCGAGGTGTAGAGGATGGCGAGGATGTCGGAGGGAAGGATCGGCGGCTCGGCGGGATTGCCCTGCAGCGACGGATCGGCGCCCTCGGGCGAGCGCGCAAAGGCCGTGCAGGCGATGCCGGCAGGCAGTGGCGCCGCGGCCGCCGCAGCGCCGACGACCCAGACCGTTTCGAGCGCCGCCCCGCCGAGCTCGGCCGTCGCCAGCCGCTCGACGAAGCCGTCCTCGATGATCAGCAGCCGCGCCGCGCTGTCGCGCAGCAGGTAGGCGATCTGCGGCCCCATAGCCGCGGTGTTGATCGGCACCGCCGCCGCCCCGAGCCAGCCGCAGGCGACGAAGACCTCGAGCAGCTCGATCCGGTTCGAGAGCATCAGCGCGACCCGGTCGCCGCGCGCGACGCCGGCGGCGCGCAAGCTCGCCGCGCGCGCCGCCGCGAGGCGCGGCAGGTCGCGGTGCGACCACGTCGCGTCGCCGAACGACAGCAGCGGCCGATCGCCATGACGTCCCGCGCCGCGCAGGAGCATCGCCGGGACCGTGCGCTCGGCCGGCGGCAGCGGCTCGATCGCCGTCCTCGGCATGGACGAGGGCGCGACCGGCGCCGGCACACCGGCGCTCGGCCGTTCAGTCGTCATCGGTCGTCCCGCCGAGGTAGGTCGCCTGCACGCGCGGGTCGCTCGCCAGCGAGTGCGAGGCACCGCTCAGCGCCACCTCGCCGGTCTCGAGCACGTAGCCTTCGTCGGAGCTGTCGAGCGCCGCGCGCGCGTTCTGCTCGACCAGCAGGATCGAGACGCCGTCGTCGCGCAGGCCGCGCACGATGGCGAGGATCTCCTGCACCATCAGCGGCGCCAGGCCCAGGCTCGGCTCGTCGAGCATCAAGAGGCGCGGCGACGACATCAGCGCGCGGCCGAGCGCCAGCATCTGCCGCTCGCCGCCGGAAAGCGTGTCGGCGCGCTGCTTCTGCCGCTCGGCCAGGCGCGGGAAGCGGCCGTAGACGATGTCGAGGCTCTTCTTCAGCGCAGGCCGGCGCGAGCGGTGGACAAAGGCGCCGAGCATGAGGTTGTCGAGCACGCTCAGCTCGCCGAACAGCTCGCGCTTTTCGGGCACCAGGCACAAGCCCCGCTCGACCCGCGCCTCGACGTCGAGCGCGCGCAGGTCCGCGCCCTCGAAGCGCAGCGTGCCGGTCGACGGCAGCAACCCCATCACGGCGGCGAGCAGCGTCGTCTTGCCGGCCCCGTTCGGACCGATCACCGAGACGATCTGGCCGGGCGCCAGCGACAGCGACACGCCGCGCACCGCCTCGACCCGCCCGTAGGCGACATGCAGGTCGCCGACCTCGAGCATCGGCCCCGTCGTGACCGCGCTCACGCCGTGCCCCCGAGGTAGGCGGACTGCACCCGTGGATCGGCGCGCACCGCGGCCGGCGCGCCCTCCACCAGCTTGGCGCCGAAGTTCATGACGACGAGGCGATCGACCAGCTTCATCACGAAGTCCATGTCGTGCTCGACGATCAGGATGCTCACGCCCTCGCCGCGCAGGGTGCGCAGCAGCGCGCCGAGCGCCTGCTTCTCCTGGCGGCGCAGGCCGGCCGCCGGTTCGTCGAGGACCAGCAGCACCGGGTCGGCGGCGAGCGCGCGGGCGATCTCGAGGGTGCGCTGGGTGCCGAGCGGCAGGCTGCCGGCAAGCTCGTGGGCACGCCCGGCGAGGCCGACCCGGCCGAGCTGGCGCATCGCCTCGGCGAGGATCCGCCGCTCCTCGGCGCGGTCGAGCCCGAAGCCGGCGGCGAGCAGGCCGGCGCGGGTGCGGCCGTGCGCGCCGAGGGCGACGTTGTCGAGCAGGCTCATCTGCGGCCGCAGCTTGACGTGCTGGAAGGTGCGCGCCATGCCGAGCCGGGCGAGCCGCCGCTGCGACAGGGTCGAGACGTCGCGGCCGAGGAACTCGATCCGGCCCGCGCTCATCGGCAGGGTCCGCGTCAGCAGGTTGAACAGGGTCGACTTGCCTGCCCCGTTCGGGCCGATCAGGCCGACGATCTCGCCGGCGCGGATCTCGAAGCTGACATCGTCGACCGCGACCAGGCCGCCGAAGCGCTTGACCGCGCCACTCACCGAGAGGAGGGTCGTGCCAGCGGCCGGCGGGGTACGGCGCGGCAGCGGCTCGGCGCCGGCGAGGCCGGCGGTGTCGACCTCGGGCGCGGCGAAGCGGCCGCGGGTCCAGCGCCGCACGAAGCCCATCAGGCCGCCGCGCGCGTGCTGCAGCAGCAGGATGAAGAGCACGGCGAATGCCACTGCCTGGAGCTGGCCGGCGCGCTGCGTCAGCAGCGGCATGGTGTCCTGCAGGACGTTCTTCAGCAGCAGCACCACGGCCGCGCCGGCGAGCGCGCCGCTGAGCTGGCCGAGGCCGCCGCCGACCGCCATCAGCAGGTACTCGATGCTCGCCCGCACGTCGAACGGCGACGGGCTGACGAAGCGGTTCATGTGCGCATAGAGCCAGCCGGCGAGCCCGGCGAGCAGCGCGGCGAGGACGAACAGCGTGAGGCGGACCCGGAACGCGTCGGCACCTACGCTCGCGAGCAGCACCGCGCCGCCGCGCAGGCTGCGGATCGCCCGGCCCGGCCGCGACTGCAGCACATTGCGGTTGAACACGAAGGCGAGCCCGACCAGCGCCCAGATCAGGTAGTAGATCGCGTGCGGCTCGACCAGCGACCAGGGGCCGATGCGCAGCGGCGGCACGCTGGACAGGCCGGTGTGCCGGCCGAACGCGTCGACGTTGCCGAACAGCAGCGCGATCGAGAGCCCCCAGGCGATCGTGCTGAGCGGCAGGAAATGGCCGCCCAGGCGCAGCGTCAGCACGCCGATCGCCAGCGCGGCGATGCCGGTCAGCGCGAGCGCGAACACCAGCCCGAGCCAAGGCGAGGCGCCGTGCGCCGTCGTCAGCCAGGCGCTGGCGTAGGCGGCGATGCCGACGAAGGCGGCCTGGCCGAACGAGGTCGCGCCGCCAATGCCGGTGAGCAGCACCAGACCGAGCGTGACCAGTGCGCCGATGCCGATGTCGTTGAGCAGCGAGACGCCGAATTTGCCGAGCACGAGCGGCGCGAGGGCGATCGCCGCGACGACGACCGCGAGCAGCGCGCGATGCCGGCGCCGCGGCGTCATTCGTCGAGCTCCTCTTCTTCCTCCTCGGCGTGGACCGAGAAGAACGAGCGCAACAGCAGCACCGGGATCAGCAGGCTGAAGACGATCACGTCCTTCAGCGCGCCGCTGTAGAACGAGGCGAAGCTCTCGACAACCCCGACCGCGAGCGCGCCGAGCGCGGTGAGCGGGTAGCTGACGAGGCCGCCGATGATCGCCGCGACGAACGCCTTCAGGCCGATCAGGA
>JBDTUG010000132.1:0-8972 GCA_040007855.1 Caldimonas sp. | reverse complement strand
CGACCAGCTGCACCGCGTCTTCTCGCGCGGCTGGCTGCGCGACCAGGGCAGCTCGGCCGAGCAGCTCGCCTTCCTGCTGCCGGAGTCCAGCAGCTACGACGCGCCGCTCGACGCGGCCGCCATCGAGGCGGTCGCGGCGCCCCTGCCCGCCGAGCCGCCGGCCTGGTTCGGCAAGCCGGCCAAGGCGAAGCTGGCCCTGGCCGACGAGATCGGCAACGCCGAGACCGGCAGCAACAACTGGGCGCTCGCCGGCGGGCGCAGCAGCACCGGCGCGGCGATCGTCGCCAACGACATGCACCTCGGCCTGCGCTTGCCGCACATCTGGTTCCGCGCCGCGCTCGAGCTCGATACCGCGGGCGAGCCGCTGCGCCGGATCGTCGGCGTGACCTTGCCGGGCACGCCGGCCGTCGTCGTCGGCAGCAACGGCCAGGTGGCCTGGGGCCTGACCAACAGCTACGGCGCCTTCCTCGACCTGCTCGAGCTCGAGCTCGACCCGAAGGATCCGAGCCGCTACCGGCTGCCGCCCGCGGTGGCCGGCGGGTCTGGCGACGGCTGGGGTCTGCTGCGCACGGTCGACGAGCGGATCGCCGTGGCCGGCGCCGAAGACGAAGTCCTGCACGTGCAGGAAAGCGCCTTCGGCCCGGTCTGGGAACGCGGCGGCCGGCGCTACGCCGTGCACTGGGTGGCTCACGACCCGGGCGCGGTCAACTTCGCGGCCCTGCAGTTCGAGCGCGCGGCCAGCGTCGCCGAGGTGCTGGCGATCGGCCAGCGCGCCGGCTTTCCGGCGCAGAACCTGGTGGCCGGCGACGCAGCCGGCCGGATTGGCTGGACCCTCGCCGGCGCCCTGCCGGGGCGGAGCGCCGACTGGGCCTCGACCTTTCCGGCCGCGGCCACGGCGGCCGCCTCGCACACCTGGTCGGCGCTGGCAGCGCCGACCGCGCATCCGGCGATCCTCGACCCGGCCTCCGGCCAGCTCGCCACCGCCAACGCGCGCCAGCTCGCCGGCCCGGGCTTCGCGGCGATCGGCGACGGCGGCCTCGACCTCGGCGCCCGCCAGCGCCAGTTGCAGGGCAGCGTCGCCGCGCTCGGCGCGCGCAGCGACGAAGCCGCCTCGTACAGCGTCTTTCTCGACGACCGCGCCCTCTACCTCGCGCCCTGGCGCGACCGCGCCCTGCAGGCGCTGGCCGGCGACAACGAGGCCGCGGCGCGGCCGCGGCGCGCCGAGTTCAGGCGGCTGCTCGAGACCACCTGGACGGGCAGGGCCAGCGTCGACTCGGTCGCGTACCGGCTGACCCGGGCGTTCGTCGCCAGCCTCTACGGGCGCCTGTTCGGCGGTGCCGACGAGGCGATGAAGGCGGCCGACCGGCAGGCCGGCTTCTCCCGGGCAACGGCGCGCTGGCCGGCGCTGATCGCCCGCCTGCTCGACGAGCGGCCACCGGGCTGGCTGCCGGCCGGCAGCGCCGACTGGGGTGCCGTGCAGCTGGCCGCGATCGACGATGCGATCGCCGCGCTGGAGAAAGACGGCACGCCGCTGGCCGACGCCACCTGGGGCCGGCGCAACACCACCGCCATCGTCCACCCGATGGCGGCGGCGCTGCCGCTCGGCGCGCGCTGGCTCGCCGCGCCGCCCCGGCCGATGCCGGGCGACAGCCACATGCCGCGGGTCGCCGCGCCCGACTTCGGCCAGTCGGAGCGGCTCGTCGTCTCGCCCGGGCGCGAGGCGAGCGGCGTCTTCAACATGCCGGGCGGGCAGAGCGGCCATCCGCTGAGCCGCCACTTCCTCGCCGGCCACGAGGACTGGGTGGCCGGCCGGCCGACGCCGCTGCTGCCGGGGCCGACTGCGCACACGCTGCGCTTCGTGCCGCGCTAGCGCGGGAGGGCGCGGGACGCGCTCTGATGGGTTGCGGGGATGCGGGGGATGCGGGGAACTCGCAGCGCCGCCGTCCGGCGGAGCGTTCGGCGATCAGCCGCCCGGCGGCCGCCGCTCGTTGGTGGACTACTAGCTAGGCGCGCAGCGGCTGCAGCCGGGCGAACAGGCTGGCGGCGATCTCCGCGACCGCGCCGGCCGGGACCGGGCGCAGGCGGTCGAACAAGGTCCGGCTGGCGTCAGCCGCGAGCGGCGCGCGGCCGGTGCCATCGAGGTCGGCGAAGCAGCCGTTGACGCCGAAGTAGATGTTCTCGGCCATGCTCTGCAGCGCGTTGACCGGCCCGGCGAAGTCGCCGATCGGCAGCAGCCCCATCTCCTGTTTGGTCAGGAACAGCGCTTTCGCGGCAGCCGCCCGGTACACGTCGGGGTTCGGCGCGACGAGGTTGCGATCGAAGCGGTCCAGGGCGACCACGAGATCGCGAAGCTGCTTGATCCTGGCGTTCATGGTCGGGTCTCCGGCGAGTAGAGCGTTCTCATGAGGATCGGCTGTTCGCGGCTGGCCTTGAGCGCCCGCCTGAAACAAATCGGCACGCCCGGTTCTTTGTGCAAGACCAGGGCCCGCCCCGGTCGGGAACTGCCAAAAACTGCACGGCACGGTGCGCCGCGAACGGATTCCGTGCCCGCCGCCGCCCCCCGCGACCCGGGGGCGGAGCGGTCCCCGCCCTTGCCAGCCGAGCGCCGCTTTGCCTAAGATCGACAGACCGGCCCGTCGGCGTGGCGGCGGCCGACCCCGGAGGAGCGCTCATGGGAAGCCTGTTCAATGTCCTGGCGGCGGCGGCGGTCGGCGTGCCGCTGGCGCTGGCGGTCGCGGCCAGCACGCCGTCGTCGCCCACGCTCGCCGAGGCGGCCGCCTCGGCCCCCGCCTACACCGCCGAGCGCGTCCTCGCCGTGCAGCGGGCGCACCAGGCGCAGCAGCATCCGCAGTGGCGTCTGCTGAGCGCCACCCAGCGGCTCGAGCGGCTGGCGATGTTCGGCCGGCGGATGGTTCATGCCCTGGCCGCCGGCGCGGGGGAGACAGTCGCCGGGCTCGCCTCCTTCCAGGGCAACCAGACGTTGCTGAAAGGCCCGTCCGGCCAGGCCATCGCGCTGCAGCGCCAGGCCGACTGCTCGCTCTCGTACCGGGTCGGCAGCTACACGCTCAGCCTCACCGCGCCGACCATCCAGGTGCTCTCGACCAGCGCCAACGAGCAGGATGTTCTGCACGCCGCCGCCGGCCTGACGACGACCGCCAATGCCTTCCCGCGCGGCTGCGCCGAGGCCACCACGGGCATCGGCACCCGGCGCGGCTTCTACCTCGGCAAGACCGCGCAGAACCTCTACTTCTTCGCGGCGACCGGCTACGACTTCATGGCCGGCAGCGACGCGCTCTACTACGGCACGATCGACGCCGCGACGCAGACCGTGCACTCGTTCGCCACCGACCACACGGTGCCCGACATCGGCGGCATGACCGCCGGCGATTTCAACGGCGACGGCCTCGCCGACGTCGTCGTGCTCAGCATGACCGCCGGCACGGCGACGGTGTGGCTGGCCCGCGCCGACGGCAGCCTCGCCGCGCCGGTCGCCCATGCGGCGACCGGCAGCCGCAGCCGCGCCGCCGTCGTCGCCGACCTAGACGGCGACGGCAAGCTCGACCTGGTGGTCGCCGGCTCGACCCTCGACGCTGCGACCTCGCGCACCGACCAGAGCATCGCCGTGCTGCGCGGCCGCGGCGACGGCAGCTTCGATCCGGCGGTGGTCTTTCCGGTCGCCACGCCGACGCTTTCCTTCAACGGCCTGCTGACGACGATGGTTGCGGCCGACCTGCGCGGCACCGGCCGGCCCGACATCGTCGGCTCGAACGGCCTGGTCCTGCTCAACGACGGCCACGGCGTACTGACGCCGGCGCCGGCCTTTGCTTTCCCGCCGCCGGGCTCGAACAACAGCTTCGGCCCGCACCTGGCGAGCGGCGACTTCAACGAGGACGGCAAGGCCGACGTCGTCACCGGCACCGGCTCGTCGATGCAGATCTACCTCGGCCGCGGCGACGGCAGCTTCTCGGTCGGCCGCGGCTACGCCAACGCCGACAACGTCGGCTACATGAGCGTCACCGACCTCGACGGCGACGGCCACCTCGACCTGTGGATCGGCCTCGGCAACGGCGGCTTCCTCGGCGGCGACCAGTACGGCGTGAACCAGGCCTACGCGCTGATGGGCCGCGGCGACGGCAGCTTCATCGGCGCGCCGACGATGCCCTTCGTCCACACCGGTCACAACCTGGGCGACCTCGACCGCGACGGCAAGCTCGACGGCGTCGGCGTCAATGCCGACCGCTCCTTCACCACCTACAAGGGCGATGGCACCGGCGGCTTCGCGGCGATCGCAACGCTGCCGGTCGCCAGCCTGACCTTGGGCGGCCAGGACTTCGGCGTCAGCGCCATCCAGTCGTTCGACCTCGCCGACATCGACGGCGACGGCAACGTCGACCTGGTGTTTCTCGGCCGCGACTTCTCGGCCCGCAACAGCAGCGCCGAGTTCTACTCGCCCGGAACGCTGATCGCACGCGGCGACGGCCGTGGCGGCTTCGCGACGCCGACCTTCCTGCCGGCGCCGCCATTCGCGCCGGCCGGCGACTTCGACAACAACCTCAAGCTGCGCAACCTGCGCCTCGCCGACGTCGACGGCGACGGCAAGGTCGACCTCGTCTACGCCTACGCCAGCACCGCCTACTACAGCAACCTGCGCACCGTCGGCACGGCGGTGCAGCTCGGCAACGGCAACGGCACGTTCCGGGCGCCGCAGACCTTCACCTTCTATTCGGGCACCGACAACAGCAGCCTGCCGTCCCTGAGCTCCGAGGTGCAGCAGTTCGCCGACGTCAACCGCGACGGCAAGCTCGACCTGATCCTGGTGACGCAGACGGCGACGCGCGACAGCCAGCTCTCCACCCAGCGCGCCGACATCCAGCTCGCCCTGGGCCGCGGCGACGGCACGTTCGCGACGCCGGTCACCCTGCCCGGCCCCGAGATCCTGGGCCGCAACTACAGCGACGACGTGTCGACGCCGGTCATCCTGGCCGACGTGAACGGCGACGGCATCGCCGACCTGGTCAGCCTCGGCTCGTCGACCGGCTACGACCTGCAGGCGGCGATCGCCCTGGGCAACGGCGACGGCAGCTTCAAGCCGCCGGCCCGCACCACCTTCGCGGCCCAGGCCCTGGGCAACGGCCAGGACCTCGCGGTCGCCGACTTCAACGGCGACGGCAAGCCCGACCTGCTGCTCGCCAATCCCTACGGCAGCACCGGCGTCGTCTACGGCAACGGCGACGGCACGCTCGCGCCGCTCGGCGGCGTCGACGCCTTCACGCCCAACCTGACGCTGGTCGTGCCGGTCGGTGGCGCGACCCGGGTCGTCGACCTGAACGGCGACGCCCGGCCCGACGTCATCGTCGGCAACGTCCAGCTGCTGAGCACCGCCCCGCCGACGGCGCCGCCCAGCTCGTTCTCGTTCAGTGCCGACAGCGCGACGGGCACGGTGCGGGCCGGCCAATCCGTGCAGACCACCTTCAGCGTGACGCCGGGCGCCGGCTTCAGCGGCACCGTCGCCTTCTCGTGCAGCGGCCTGCCGGCCGGCGCCACCTGCAGCTTCGCGCCGGCCTCGGTGCCGGTGAGCGGCAGCGCTGCCGTCTCGACGACGCTGACGATCGCGACCCGCGCCGCCGCATCGCTCGGCTGGCTCGGCCGCGGCGATCCGGGCCCGCCGGTCGGCCCGGGCGTTGCCTTGCCGGGCACGCTGCTGCTCGCCGCGCTCGGCCTTGTCGTCGCGATGCGCCGGCGCGGCGCGACCGCCGTGGCATGGCGCCGATTCCGCCTCGGCGCGCTGGTCACGGCCGGCGGCCTGGCCCTCGCGAGTTGCGGTGGCGACAGCAGCGGTGGCGGCGCACCGGGCGCGACGGCGACCCCGCCGGGCAGCTACGTCGTGACGATCACGGCCAGCGACGGCAGCATGGCCCGCAACATCGTCTACACGCTCGTCGTCGACTGAATACAAATGCACGGCATGGCGCGCGGCGCGCGGGCCAGCGCCGGGATTAAGCTCGACCCGTCGCTTCCGCCCGGAGTCCCGCGCATGTCCGTCTCGCCCATCACCGCGCCGCGTGCCGACGCGATCGCCGAAGCCCGCGTCCATCTCGCTGCCGCCTACCGCCTGGCGGTGCTCCACGAACTCGAGGAGGGCATCGACAACCACCTGACGATGCGCGTGCCCGGCCGGGACGGCCAGTACCTGATCCTGCCGTTCGGCCTGCACTGGTCGGAGGCGAGCGCCAACAACCTGGTCGTCTACGACGCGGACGGTCGCACGGTCGAAGGCAGCGGCGCTGTCGAGCGCTCGGCGCATTGCATCCACACGCCGATCCACCGCCTGACCGGCGCCGCGGTCGTCGTGCACACCCACCAGACCTGGGCCCTCGCGCTCAACTCACTGCAGGACAACCGGCTCCTGGCGACGACCCAGACAGCGGCGTTCTTCCACGGCCAGATCGCCTACGACGACCACTACGCCGGCGTCGCCGACTCGCTCCAGGAGGGCGAGCGGCTGGCCCGGCTGATGGGCACGCGGCCCGTCGTCTTCATGAAGAACCACGGCGTGCTCGTCGTCGGCGACACCGTGGCGCAGGCCTACCGGCGGCTCTACAAGCTGGAGCGCGTCTGCCGAAACCAGGTGCTCGCGCTCGGCACCGGGCGGCCGCTGCAGGTGCTCGCCGACGATGTCGTCGCCCGCGTCAACACGCCGAGCGCCGACGACACGCACTCGCGCAGCGAGCGCGAGCGGCTGTACTTCGAGGCCATGATGCGGGTCCTCGATCGCGAGCTGCCCGGCTACCGCGGACTGCGCCCCGTCGCCGCGCCGCGCGGACGTTCAGCGAGCGCCCGGCAGCCGGCGTGAACGACCTCGCCGACTCGATCCGGCCGATGTTCGCGCGCTGTGCGAAGGCCGCGCACGACGCGATGCCAGCGCCTTCATGGCGTTCCCGTCGTGCTGGGGATGGCGCCCCTCGCGCGACGCGGACGATCACCTGACGGCGTGACCGCGTGGCTACGACTCCGCCGGCTCGATCGGCACCTGGCGCTCGCGCACCGTGAGCCAGGCGCCGGCGGCGCCGCAAACGGCGATCAGCGCCATGCCGATCAATGACGTCGTGTCGGGCACCTGCGCGAACATCAGCCAGCCGGCGAGCATGGCGAAGCCGATCTGGCCGTAGAGGTAGGGAGTGAGCGTCGAGGCGGGGGCGCGCTGGTAGGCGAGGATCAGTAAGAAGTGCCCGACCGTGCCCATGAGTCCCATCAGGCAGAGCAGCGCCCACCAGTGCCATCCGGGCAACGGCGCCCAGGCGAACGGCAGCGCGACGGTGGCGATGATCGTGCCGACCCAGCCGCTGTAGAAGTGCATCGTCAGCGGCTTCTCGGTGCGCGCCAGCCGGCTGGTGAGCACCTGGAACCAGGCGCTGCTCACCACCAGCCCGAGCGGCAGCAGGATCGCCCAGCTGAAGACCGTGCCGCCCGGGCGCAGGATCACCAGCGTGCCGGCGAAGCCGCCCGCCACCAGCGCCCAGCGCAGCGGCGACACCTCCTCGTTCAGCGTCGTCGCGGCGAACAGCGTGACGACCAGCGGCGAGATCAGCACCACCGACGTGAACTCGGCGAGCGGCAGGAAGCGCAGGCTCACAAAGGCGAGCGCGCTCGAGACCAGCAGCAGGCTGCCGCGCAGCAGGTGGAAGCGCGGATGCTCGGTGCGCAGCAGCGCACTGCCGTGGCGCGGCAGCAGCACCAGCGTCGTCGCCACCGCCTGGAAGGCATAGCGGAACCAGACCGCCATCACGATCGGCACGCTAGCGACCGAGATCTTGGCGGCGGTGTCGAGCGTCGCGAAGCAGGCGACCGCGACCAGCACCAGGCCGATCCCGGCCAGGGTGCGCTCGGATTCGCGGTCGCGGGTGCGCCTGGCCGGCGCCGTCACTTGAACCAGCCGAGCTGCTCGGTCGTCACCAGCAGCACGCCGCCGCGGCTCCAGAGCCGGGCGTGGGCGGCGACGGTCGACGATTCGGCGCGCGAGCAGCGGACATCGACCAGCACGTCGTCGTCGCCGAGGGCTGCGAGCTCGGCGTCGGTGGCGTGGAAGTAGGCGGACAGGGTGATCGTCGAATACGGTCCGGGCTCGGAGCGGCGCGACCAGCTTCGCGGTGGATAGTGGTCGGCCAGGTAGGCGAGCTGGACGGCATCGAGCGCCCGGCCCGAGGTTTCGCGGAGCCAGAACATCGTGCTGGCGTCGGTCCGGTCGAAAATCGGGAAGCCGTTGACGGGGCGGCTCAGGCTGCGCTGCCCGAACGTCCCGGGCGGACGAAAGGTCGGCAGGCCGTCGGGCGGCGGCACGTCCGGCATCGCCGCATCGGTGAAGCCGACGCTCTCGCGCCGCTTCGCCAGCACCACGGTGGCGATGGCCGCCGGCCCGGTCGCGTCGGCCGCGGCCAGCTCGGCCTGCCAGGTCGCGAGGGCGCGGCTGCCGCCCAGCGCCCGGGTCCTGATCACGAGCGCGCTGCCAGGCACGACGGCGCTGAGATAGTGGACCGTGAGCGAGACCGGGCTGCCCGGGTCGGCGGCGTCGCTCAGCACCGCCTTGAGCAGCACCGCCGCGGTCCAGCCGCCGAACATGCCGGTCGACGCCTCGCGGCGCGGGTCGGCGCGGCCGGTCCATTCGTGCGGCCCGGCGCGCTGCAACTCGATCGATTCGTCGAACTCGTTCATAGTGACCCACCCAGCCTCGGAACGCATCCCATGAGCTCAGCCATTTTCCGTCTTCACCGCCGCGCATCGGGCGCGCCCGCGGCCGCGACGGCTCGCTCCTGACGATGCGCAAGGAGCAGCCGGCGACCGGCGTCTCGGGAACCGAGATGTTCGAGTCGCAGTTCGCCTCTAGTGGTCTGCGCCACCCATATCTGTACTTTCGCTGCCCCGGATCGGGCCGTAGGCAAGGCGCGGACGCGGGTCCGTACCGGGCGGTACGGACC
>JBDTUG010000131.1:0-9019 GCA_040007855.1 Caldimonas sp. | reverse complement strand
CGTACGAGATCCTGCAGCCCGGCGGCAGCGTCGAATACAACAACGAGGAGCCGGGTGCCGAATGGCTGCAGCGGCTGACCAACGCCTTCCCGAAGTTCGCCTGGATCAACCCCGAGCCGCAAGGCGTGTGGGGCTACCGGCAGAGCATCTCGGTGGTCCAGCAGCTGATGAACCAGCGCATGTTCCCGCTCACCTTGCCCGGGCTCGAAGGAGCCATGCGACTGCTCGTCAAATGAGCTGGCGCGCAGCGCTGCTGCGAGCGCTGTCGGGGTCGGTGCTGGCGATGCTGCTCGGCGGCTGCGCCAGCCTGCCCTTCTTCGGCAACAAGGACGACCCGGCCGCCGTGGCGCACGAGCCGGAGATCGCCCTCTACGAGCTCGAGGTCCGGGCGCCGGCGCCGCTGCGCGCCCTGCTGCTCGAGTACCTGGACCTGGCGCGCTTCCAGAAGGCGCCCGAGTCCGACGCGATCTCCGGCCCCGAGCTCGACCGCCTGGCGGTGGCGGCGCCGGCGCAGGCGCGCGGCCTGCTCGAGACCGAAGGCTACTTCGAGGCCGAGGTGACGCTCGCCCGATCGACCGACGGCGCCGGCCTGCCGCGCCTGACGATGACGGTCGTGCCGGGCCCGCGCGTGACGGTGGGCAGCGTCGCGATCGAGTCGACCGCGCCGCTCGCGCCGCGCACGCCGACCCGCGACGAGCCCTGGTCCGACCGGCTCGACAAGTTGCGCCAGACCTGGACCCTCAGGCCGGGCCGGCCGTTCCGCCAGCCGGCCTGGAGCAGCGCCAAGAACAGCGCGCTCGGCGAGCTGCGCGCCGACGGCTACCCGACCGCGGCCTGGCAGGACACCCATGCGAAGGTCGACGTCGCGGCCGGCAGCGCCGCGCTCGAGGTGACGATCGAGGGCGGCCCGCTGTTCCGGCTGGGCCCCGTGCGCGTCGAGGGCACGAGCCGCTACGACGAGGCCGTGGTACGCCGCCTGGCCACCTTCTTCCGGGGCGAGGTGTACAACGAGAAGCTGCTGCTCGACTACCAGGAGCGGCTGGTCAGGATCGGCCTGTTCGAGGGCGCCTCGGTCGAGCTCGACGCGACCGGCCCGCCCGAGGCGGCGCCGGTGCTGGTGAAGGTCAAGGAGCTGACCCAGCACCAGGCCACCTTCGGCGTCGGCTACAGCGCCAACACCGGACCGCGCGTCTCGGTAGAGCACTACGACCGCAAGGTGTTCGGCCAGCCGTGGATCGCGCACAGCACGCTCTCGTTCGGCCCCGACCTCAAGTCGATCGGCAGCGCGTTTGCCTCGTATCCCGACGACGGCCTCTGGCGCAAGATCGCCTCGGCAAGCGTCGAGCGGCTGATCGCCGCCGACGAGACCCGCGACAGCTGGACGACCCGCCTCGGCCGCTCGAAGGACGCCACCCGCTACGAGCGCCTCTACTACCTCGAGGCGGCGCACGCCCGCGTCACCAGCGCACCGCTCACCACCTCGAGCGAGGCGGTCTCGTTCAACTACCACTGGCTGCGCCGCGATCTCGACAACGTCCTCTCGCCGACCGAAGGCACGGCCTTGTCGCTGCAGGGCGGCGCCGGCTACGGCAAGGGCGCGGAGACGCGCTCCGACATCGCCGGCGAGTTCCGCAGCCGCGGCCCGTTCGTGCGCGCCTTCGCGCGGGCGAGCTGGTTCCGGCCGCTCGGCGGCTGGTTCGCGAACGCCCGCGTCGAAGCCGGCAAGGTGTTCGTGCACAGCCGGATCGCCGTGCCCGACACCGTGCTGTTTCGCGCCGGCGGGGAAGACTCGGTGCGCGGCTACGGCTACCGCACGCTCGGGCCGACGGTCAACGGCGCGGTGGTCGGCGGCCGCGTCCTGCTCACCGGCAGCGTCGAGCTCGAGCATCCGCTGAGCGATCGCCTGCCCGGCCTGCTCGGCGCCGTGTTCGCCGATGCGGGCAACGCCGCCGACCGCTGGAGCGAACTGCACCCGGTGCTCGGCGTCGGCGTCGGCCTGCACTACCGCAGCCCGGTTGGGCCTTTGCGCCTCGACCTCGCGTGGGGTCAGGACGTGCGGCGGCTGCGCCTGCACGTCAGCGTCGGCATCGCCTTCTGAGCGGGCGCAGCGACCATGGCTGACGAACCCCTGCCCGAGGCATCGGCTTCGACGCCGACCCTTGCGACGATGCTGCCGCCACCGCCATCGCCGTCGCGCGTGCCGCGCCGCCGGCGCGCCTGGCGATGGTGGCTGGGCGGCAGCGTCGCCGCGGTCCTGCTCGGCGTCGTGGTGGTGCTCGGGGTGATCGTCTGGGCGGTGCGCAGCACGAGCGGCAGCGCCTGGCTGGTGACGCTGGTGCCGCAGCTGAAGCTCGTCGCGCCGCGCGGCTCGCTGCTCGGCGACTTTGCCGCCGACCGGATCGACATCACGCTGCCCGGAACGAGCGGCGTGCTGCGCATCGACGCGCCGCGCTGGCACTCGCTCAGCGCGCGGCGTGGCGACCACGGCCGCTGGCTGCACCTGACGATCGCCGCGCTGCACGCCGACCGCGTCACCTTGCTGCCGGGCCCGCCCCGGGCGACGCCCGGCGAGCCGGCGACGCCGCCGGCCAGCCTGCGCCTGCCGGTCGAGATCGACATCCTGGCGGCGAGCGTCGACGAGCTGCGCTTCGGCGCCGGCGACGACGCGCCGGCGTTGCGCGCCCTGCGCGGACGCATCCACCTCGGCGACGAAGGCGGCGCGCGACATCGCTTCGAGGCGCTGACGGCCACCCACGAGCGGGCGAGCGCCGCGGGCGAGGCGACGATCGGCGCGGACCCGCCGTTCGCAGTTGCCGCGCGGCTGAGTCTGGCGTGGGTTCCGGCATCGACCGGCCCGGCCACGCAGACGGCACTGTCCGCGCCAGCCGCATCGGCCACGCCAGCCGCGCCGCCGGCATCGTCCGCGCCGCCCGCGCCCGCCGCGCCGCCGGCCTCGTCCGCGCCGGCCGCGCCCGCCGCGCCGCTGGCATCGTCCGCGCCGCCCGCGCCCGCCGCGCCGCCGGCATCGTCCGCGCTCCCGGCGCCGCCTGCTCCAGCCACGCCGGCCTTGCCGGCCTGGCAGGCCTCCTTGAGCGCGAATGGCCCGCTCGCCGCCCTCGATGTGGCGGCCGCGGCGCGTGTCCAGCCCTCCCCGACCCACGCCGCGCAGTCGCTCGATGCCCGCGCGCGCGTCCGGCCGTTTGCTGCCTGGCCGCTCGGCGAGCTGCGCGCGACCACCGAGGCGCTCGACCTCGCCGCCCTCGCGAGCGGCTTGCCGGCCACGTCGCTGAGCGGCCACGCGATCGCGACGACGAGCGCGCTCGACCGGCCAGCGGTGGTGCAGGTCGAACTGCGCAACGCGCGCGCCGGCCGCTGGAACGAAGGCCTGCTGCCGGTCCAAAGGCTCGCCGCCGAGCTGAGCGTGCGACCCGATGACGCCGGCACGCTCGACATCCGCTCGCTGAATGCCGAGCTCGGCTCGGGCCGCGCAGCCGGTGGGCAGGTCGCGGCGAGCGGCCGCTGGACGCCGCAGCGCTGGAACGTCGAGCTCGAGCTCACCAAGGTCCGTCCCGCCGCGCTCGACGCGCGCGCCCCGGAGACCGTGCTCGACGGCAAGGCCACGGCGGTCGGCACCGGCTTCGGCCCGTTACCCCCCGCCGGCATCCGCGCGGTCGATCTCGTCGCCGACCTGGTCGGGCCGCTCGCCGACCGTCGCCTGCCGCAGGCCGCGCCGCGCAACGCGCGCCTGCGCATCGAGGCAAAGGCCAGCGAGAACGAGATCGAGCTGCGCAAGGCCGAAGCGAGCGTCGGCGGCGCCCGTGCGACGCTGGCCGGCAAGCTCCACCGCGCCGCCGCGAATGCGCCGTGGCAGACGTCGGGGCAGGCGACGATGCTCGACTTCGACCCGGCGCCGTGGTGGCCGGGCAGCGCCGATTCGCTGCTCGCGCGCGGCGCCAACCGGCTCAACCTGAAGAGCGAGTTCGAGCTCGCCTTCCCGGCCAACGCCGGCGCGCCGATCGTCGACCTGCTGGTCGCGACGCGCGGCAGAGCGAAGCTGGCGATCAGCGACAGCACGCTCGCCGGTGTGCCCCTGCAGGGGGAGGCGAGCTACGTCAACAGCGACGGCAGCGCCCGGCCGGCCTTCGACCTTGTCGCCGCCGGCAACCGGGTCAAGGCGACGGGCCGGGTCGGCGCAGCCGGCGCCCAGGACCACTGGGAGGTCGAGGTCGACGCGCCGCAACTGGCCCGCCTGGCGCCGCTTGCCCGCGCACCCGGCGCCGCCACCTCGGCGCCGGCCATTGCCGGCCGCCTGACGGCCACGGCCCGGATCGACGGCCGCTGGCCCGACCTGAAGAGCGAAGGCGAGCTGCGCGGCGCGGCGCTCCGCTACGACGCCGCCGAAGTGCGCCAGGCCGAAGGGCGCTGGCGTCTCGGCAGCGCCGCCGACGCGCCGCTGAGCGGCACGCTCGCGCTCGACGGACTGACGATCGCCGGCCGCAAGGTGGCGCGCGCCCGGGCCGAGCTGCGCGGCAGCGCACGCGCCCACACGGCCGAGCTTCGCGTCGAGTCGGATGCCTTGCCGCCGGAGTGGGCCGAGGCGATCGCCAGCACGGCCGCTGCGGCCACGGGCGCACCTGCGGCATCCCCCTCGCCCTCGCCCTCGCCGGCACCGCCGCGTTCGCCGGCACCTGTGCCCTCCCCTTCACCGGCGGCCTCGCCTTCAACGGCGGCTTCGACCGCCCGCGCTGTACCCGCGCCCGCAACGCCGCCGGCCGGCCGCAGCGCGATCCTCGTCAGCCTCGAAGGCGGCCTGGTCGAGAGCGGCGGGGTGCGCGCGGCCGGGTGGAACGGCACCCTGCACACGCTCAGCGCGCAAAGCCTCAGCGGGCCGGCCCGCACCTGGCTGAACGCGCGCGAGCTGCGCGGCAGCGTTCTCTGGAGCGGCGGCGCGCCGCGCGCCAGCCTCGAGCCGGGCTCGGCCGAGTTGCTCGGCGCCACGCTGCGCTGGAGCCGGCTGGCCTGGCAAGGCAGCGACGGGCGCGGCGCCCCGGCGCGGCTGGAAGCCTCGGCGGTGATCGACCCGCTGCCGGTCGCGCCGCTGCTGCGCGCGGTGCAGCCCGACTTCGGCTGGGGCGGCGACCTGGCGATGGGGGCGCGGATCGAGGTGCGCAGCGTGCCCGCCGTCAGCGTCGACGTCGTGCTCGAGCGGGCGCACGGCGACCTGAGCGTGACCGACGAATACGGCACCCAGAACCTCGGCTTCACCGACCTGCGTTTCGGCCTGGCCGCCAAGGACGGCATCTGGAGCTTCAGCGCCGGCCTCGCCGGCAGCACCCTCGGCGTGGCCTCGGGCGCCGTCACCGCGCGCACCAGCAGCGCGGCCGCGTGGCCGGGGCCGCAGACGCCGATCGAGGGCGTGCTCGAGCTGAGCGTCGCCAGCCTCGGCACCTGGGGCCGCTGGGTTCCGGCGGGCTGGCGCCTGACCGGCGAGTTGCATGCGAGCGCGAGCATCGGCGGCCGTTTCGGCGCGCCGGAGTACACGGGCCACGTCGAAGGCGCGAACATCGGCGTGCGCAACTTCCTGCAGGGCGTCAACGTCAAGGACGGCAGCGTCGCGATCGCCTTGCAGGGCAGCACCGCAAGGATCGAGCACTTCACCGCCAAGGGCGGCAGCGGCAGCGTCACGCTCACGGGCGAAGCCAGCTTCGACGCCGCGCCGGCAGCCACGCTCAAGCTGAGCGCCGACCGGTTCGAGATGCTCGGCCGGGTCGACCGGCGCATCGTCACCAGCGGCAGCGCGGCGCTCCGGCTCGACGCCAAGGCGCTCGATCTCGACGGCTCTTTCAGGATCGACGAAGGCCTGGTCGACTTCACGCGATCCGACGCACCGGCGCTGGGCGACGACGTCGAGGTGATTCGCCGGCCGGCCGGCGCAGCGGCAGGGGCCGGGGTCGGGGCGGCGCCGGCGGTGGGGGCGGCGCCGGGGGCCGGCGCGGCGTCGGGGGCGGGTGCGGCGCCGGGCCCGGGGGCGGCTTCCGTCGCGACATCGGCATCGGCCTCCGCATCGACGTCGAGAGCCACCGCGGCAATGGCAGCAGCGTCGGCGCCGCCAGTCGTCCCGCTGGTCGCGCCCGCGGCGCGCAAGGTCACGCTCGACCTGCGCGTGGCGATGGGCGAGAAGCTGCGCATTCGCGGCCGCGGCCTCGACACCGGGCTGCGCGGCGAGTTGCATCTCGCCTCGCCGGGTGGTCGGCTGGCAGTCGACGGCACGCTGCGCGCGAGCGACGGCACCTACCAGGCCTACGGGCAGAAGCTCGGCATCGACCGCGGCGTGCTGAGCTTCGCCGGGCCGATCGAGAACCCGCGGCTCGACATCGAGGCGACCCGGCCGAACCTCGACCTGCGGGTCGGCGTCGTCGTCACCGGGACCGCGCTCAACCCGCGGATCCGCCTGTTCTCCGAGCCCGACATGTCCGACATCGACAAGCTCAGCTGGCTGGTGCTCGGCCACGCCAGCGAGGGCGTCGGCCGCGGCGACACCGCCCTGCTGCAGCGCGCCGCGCTCGCCCTGCTGTCCGGCGAAGGGCCGGGCGTGACCGACCGGCTGACACAGGCAATCGGCCTCGACGAGATCTCGGTGCGGCAGACCGAAGGCGAGGTCAGGCAGACGATCGTCAGCCTGGGCAAGCAGATCTCGAAGCGCTGGTACGTCGGCTACGAGCAGGGGCTCAACGCGACGACCGGCAGCTGGCAGCTCATCTACCGCATCGCCCAGCGCCTGACCGTGCGGGCACAGGCCGGCGGCGACAACTCGCTCGACCTGATCTGGACGCTGCGCTGGAAGTGAGGGGGCGTGCACCCGCCGATCAGGGCGCGCTGTCCCAGTCGGCCTTTTCGATGTGGTTGTGGAGGAAGGCGTCGACCGCCTTCGCGGCGCCGAGCTTCGACGGGTCGAAATCGAACTGGCCTTCGTGGGAGGACCCGCCGTCGAAGCTCGCCTTGAAGTGGATCGCCTTGCCGACCACCTCGTACTCGGCGCGATAGCGCACGATCCTGCCGCTCCCGCCTTGCGCGTGCATTCCTTCGACCGTTGCCATGCCCACCTCCGCGCTGCGCCGATCGGCGAAGTATGGCGCGCCCGGCTCATGGCGGACCGCCCAGGGTGCGTCGGGAACCCTCCGGAATCCTTCGACTAGACTCGCTGGAGGGCTTCGCTCTCGTCATAGTTCAATGGATAGAACGGGCCCCTCCTAAGGGTCAGATGTAGGTTCGATTCCTACTGACGGGACCAGCTCAGGCGGCGCTCTCCTGATGACTCGGACCAGGTGCTGCAGAAGCAATCCATCACGCCCGCCTGGGCAGTCGCAAGGAAACAGGCATGGACACCGGCAGGCACTGGACGCTCTGGCGAATGATCAGGTGGGCCATCGGCATTCCCTGCGCCGTCTGGCTGTCGTGGGCGTGGTTCGGGGTGCCGTTCTTTCACGCGTTCCTGAAACCCAACGGCACGTCTGCCGAGGTCGCCACCGCCCTCACCCAGTTCGGACAGATGGGCGACGCGTTCGCAGGCGTGACCGCGCTCTTCGCCGCCATCGCAGGAGGTCTCCTCGTCGTCGTCGCCTCGCTCCAGCACGCGCAGCTTCTGGAGGCCCGCGCCGCCCTCCAGCAACAGCAGTTCGAAGGCCTGTTCTTCCGCCTGCTCGACCTGCTGCACGACCTGACGGAACGATTTCACTTCGTGGGCGACAGGCAACGTGACCCGCCCGGCGAAGACCGCGACGGCAGCGCGGCTCTCGACGCCTTTGCCGGCCGCATCATGGACAAGTGGGGCAAAGGAGAAGGGACCGACGCCGAGCTGCGCCGTCTGGTCGCCCTCTTCCTGAGCAACGCCCACGGCACCGCGCCGTCGCACTTCGATCCGTATTTTCGGATGCTGTATGAAGTCTTCAAGCACATCGCCGAGTCGAGCCTGACGGACAGGCAGAAGATCCAGTACGCCAACATCGCTCGCGGACAGATCGGCGATGGCACCGTCCTCTTGCTTGCCCTGAACGGGCTCACGGAGGACGGCTACAACTTCGTCAAGTTCATCGAGGGCTTCGGCCTGCTCGAACACCTGCCTGCCGATTGCAGGCACGCCTGGCCCGCGCTGAAGCACGGCTACCGGGAGAGAGCCAGGAAAGGTCCGGCAGAGGGCAAGCTCGGCAGGCTCGCTGAACCCAAGTACGCGCCCGAGAAGTCGAAGTTTGCGGAGGCGGCGACTCAGGAAGCCGCCTACTAGTGGTCTGCGCCACCCAGACCTGTACTCCCCGACACGTGCTCGTCGTCGACGGTGCAGGGTACCTGACGAACGCGCTCGTCGGCGAACTGTTGATGCTGTACGCGCGCGAGCGGGAGTGCGTCGGCTTCGTCATCGATGGCGCCGCCAGGGATTCCGGCGCCTTTCTGCGGGGCCGGCTCGAGCAGAGCCGGGTGCGACGAGTGCTGGACGCGCCGGGGCCGTAGCGGAAACGACTCGTGCCGCTCCTGAGGCTGACCGTTGCCCTGGGATCAACAGTCTCCTGCAAAAAGTGCGCTTGCTTGGGGCGCGCATTTTCAGCACTATTGATGAAGCTGCCGGAGAATGCCATGCTGATGAGTCGTCTCTTCAAGACCTTGCTGCTGCCCGTTATCGCCATCTCCGCCCATTCGGCGATGGCCGCGGACCCGGTCAGGATCGGCGCCCTCTATCCGTTGTCCGGTCAGGTAGCCAAGTCCGGCGAGGACACACTCAACGGGATTCGCCTGGCGGTTGACGTCATAAACAACCGCATCCCGGACCTATCGCTCCCCTTTGCGGCAGGCGAAGGTCTGCCCGGCCTCGGCAACGCGAAGATCGAGTTGATCGCGGCCGACCACCAGGGTTCACCCGAGATCGGCGCGGCCGAAGCCGAGCGGTTGATCGTGCAACGCAAGGTGGTCGCCCTGATCGGCGCCTTCCACAGCTCCGTCGCGGCCACCTCCAGCCAGGTCGCCGAGC
>JBDTUG010000130.1:0-9036 GCA_040007855.1 Caldimonas sp. | reverse complement strand
CGGGGCTGATGCTCGCCGTCTTCGGCGTCGGCCCGAGCGCGCCGGCGACGAAGCGGGGCTTGTCGGCGCTGCTGAAGCGATCACAGGCGGCGCGCGCCAGCCGGGCGCCGGCGACGTTGATCTCGCGCGCGCAGGCGCCGAGGTCGTAGTCGGCCTGCGCCACCGAGGTCGCGCCGAAAGTGTTGGTCTCGATGATGTCGGCGCCGGCCGCGAGGTACTGGTCGTGGATCGCGGCGATGACGTCGGGCCGGGTCACCTGCAGCAGGTCGTTGTTGCCCTTCAGGCTCTTGGGGTGGTCCTTGAAGCGCTCGCCGCGGTAGTCGGCTTCGGAAAGCCGATAGCGCTGGATCATCGTGCCCATCGCACCGTCGAGGATGACGATGCGATCCCTCAGGATCTGCGGCAGCGCCGCGCCACGGTTGTAGGGCAGCGTGTTCATGACTGCGATTGTAGGAAGTTGACGACCCTCACGCTCCCTGCGGTCGCTGCTCGCCTCGGGGGGCGGCCGGGCTCGGGGCGGCCCGGCGGCCGGCCGGCCCGCGATTCGGCGCGACGGGTGTGCTAGTGGAGCGCCCCGGCCACGGTCGCCTTGTAGAGCGAATCGCGGAACTCGAGGCCGCGCGTGCCCTCGTCGTCCATCGCCCAGGCCGAGAGGGCCAGCGCCGACATCGGCCTGGCGAACAGGAAGCCCTGCAGCTCATGGCAGCCGAACGAGCGCAGGATCTGGTGCTGGGCCTCGGTCTCGACGCCTTCGGCCACCACCTTCAGACCGAGCGCCTGGGCCAGCTTGACGACCGCGTCGACGACGGCGCGGGCGTCGGGGCTGGTCTCGAGGTCCATGACGAAGCTGCGGTCGATCTTCAGCTCGCCGGCGCGCAGCTTTCTCAGGTAGGCCAGGCTCGAGTAGCCGGTGCCGAAGTCGTCGATCGAGATGTTGACGCCCATCGCGCCGAGCTTTTCGACCATCCGGATCGCGTTCGATGCGTCTTCCATCGCCACCGATTCCGTGATCTCGCAGGTCAGCAGCTGCGGGTTGATGCGGTGGCGCTTGAGCGCGGCGTCGATCCGGTCGGCGAGGTCGGCATGGCGCAGCTGGTAGGCCGAGAGGTTGATCGCCACGCGCATCCGCAGCCCCTCGTCGCGCCACACGCCGGCCTGGCGACAGGCCTCGTCGATCAGCCAGTTGCCGATCGCGCCGATCAGGCCGAAGCGCTCGGCGATCGGGATGAACACGGCCGGCCCGACCAGGCCGCGCTGCGGGTGCTGCCAGCGCATCAGCGCCTCGGCGCCGGTGATCTCGCCGCTCGGCGCGTGCACCTTGGGCTGGTACACCAGGTGCAGCTGGCCTTCGGCGAGGGCGCGGCGCAGGTCGCGCAGCAGGTCGAACTGGTCGCGCGCGCCGCTCACCATTCGCGCCTCGAAGAAGCAGTGGGTGGCGCCGCCGCCGCTCTTGGCGGCGCGCATCGCCGCCTCGGCGTGCGGGATCAGCTCCGACATGACGCCGTGCTCGGGAAACATCGCGATGCCCACCGAGCTCGAGACCGCGGCCTCGCGCCCGTTCATCTTGCAGGGCTCGCCGATCTGGCCCTGCATGCGCTCGGCGAAGGTCGCCGCGTCTTCCTCGCTCGGGTTGCCGCGGATCAGCATCAGGAACTCGTCGCCGCCCAGGTGCGCGACCCGGTCGTCGGGGCGGGCGAAGCGCTTCAGCCGGCTGGCGATCTCGCGCAGCATCAGGTCGCCCATGTGGTGGCCGAGCGACTCGTTGACCGGCTTGAAGCCGTCGAGGTCGATGAAGAGCATGGCCATGCGCTCGCCGGCGGCGTCGGCCTGCTGCACCGCCTGGGCCAGGGTGCCCTCGAACATCAGCCGGTTGGGCAGCCGGGTCAGGCCGTCACGGAACGAGCGGCGCTGCAGCTCGGACTCGGCACGGCGCAGCGACCGGCGCAGGCGCGCTTCCAGGGTCGACAGGATCAGGCCGACCAGCAGCAGGGCGATCGAACCGACCGAGGCGAACAGGGCGAGCGTGGTCGAGGCCATCCGGTCGGCGTGGAGCGACGCCGTCTGCTCGCCCAGGCCGGCCGCGCCGATCACCAGCTGCTGGCTGGCGACCAGGGTCGCGCCCATGACCAGCGCCGCCGTCGTCTGCCAGGGCACGGTGGCGGGGCGGGTCCGGTCGCCGCCGCGAAAGAAGGCGCCGAGCGCGGTCATGCAGCCGCCGCAGGCGCCGGCGACGGCCGCCACCAGCGGCAGCGGATGCCAGACGATCCCCGGCTGCAGTCCGAGCGACGAAAGGGCGAGCACGTGCGCGCCGACGACGCCGGTGCCGAGGGCGAACGCGCCGAGCCCGACCCGCACCGGCGTCGCGATCCGGCCGCTGACGGCGCCCAGGCCAGCCATCCCGACCGCCACCGCCACGCCCCAGGCGATGAGCGAGTCGATGCCGTCGTACCCGTGCGGAAACGAGAGCGGTTCGGCGGCGATGCCGACGATCTGGCACGACCAGATGCCGAGCGACAGGGCGATCGCGGCGCCGAGCAGCCAGAGGGCGCCGGTGCGCGTGCGCAGCACCCGTACCCGGCGCGCCAGGTCGAGCGCGACGTAGGACGCCAGCGTGCTGACCGCCAGGCCGAGCACGAGCATGAGCGCCGCCGGCATGGCCGACTGCACCCCGGAACTGATCACCAACTCGGCTTCCATGAACCCTTTTCACGCGAAAGAACGCCCGAGCGCCGGCGAACTCGTGCTTCGCCGCCGCTCTTGCATATCGACGCGGGAATCGGGAACTTGAGGCGGGAAAAGGGCGCCCGAGGGGCACCCGGCCGGGCGGGCGACCGGGCCCGCCAGGCGGTCCGGCGGCCCGGCCGCGGGCGGCTCAGTGCAGGACGAGCGGCTGCTGCATCACCGCCGTGAAGCGGCCGATGTACTCGTCGATGTCTTCCTCGCTCGGCTGGCTGGCCATCAGGGCAAGGGCCCCGGCCTTGAAGCTTTCGGCGACGGCGCCTTCCAGGAAGATGTCCTTTTTCGCGAACTTGTCGACGATCTCGAAGCCGCCGCGCGGCTCGGGCGCGACGCCCGCCTCGGTCGCCGGGGCCGGCGGGAGGTCGAAGGCGACGACCGCGAAGCTGTCCGAGTTGTAGAGCATGTGCATGGCAGGAGTCTCCTGCGTTGTAGCTGCGGGCCGCGGCGCCGATTGCAAGCCGGGCTCAGGGCTCGGTGCGCTCCAGCAGGAGGTCGAACTCCGACTCGCCGGCACCGTTGCGGGCGGTGGCATGCACGGGCAGGAAGCCGCGCGCCGGGTCGAGCCAGATGTCGTAGCTGGTGTCGTAGGCGGAGCGGCCGTCGACGACGAACTTGAGCGCCGGCACGCTGCCGGTGGCGATTTCTGCGTGCTCGCGACCGGCGAAGCGAAGCGTGCGCACGCTCGCTTCCCCGCGCGCACCTACCAGGACCATCGAGATCCGGGACCCGTCGGTGGCCCGTTCCGGATCGGCGGCGACGATGCCGACCAGCTGGATCATCCAGCTCAGCCGATCCTGGGTTCCCGCCAGCAGCGGCCAGACGGTCGCCGGCCCGGAGAAGGTGACGGTATCGCTGTCGCGCCTGAAATTGGCGGCCTGCGCCGGCCGCCGCGCCCGCTGGTCGACGAACCGCTCGGGCGCCAGGCCGACGCTGCCGATCTCGCCCTGGCTGGTCTGCGACAGCAGGGGGATGCCGGCCAGCCGGGCGTCGAGATGCAGCTGGTAGCGACCGCCGCCCGGCTGCCAGCGGATCTCGCCGCTGCCGCGGAAGAAGCCGCGCCGCACCTGATAGCGCAGCGTCACCGGCGCCGGCAGGGCCGTCCGGTAGGTCGGCGGCGGCTGCTCGCCGGCCGCAAGGAAGCTGGCCGGGGCGGCCGGCGCCGGACCCGGGGCGGCTTCGGGCGGCGCCGCCTCGGCCCCGGCCAGCGCCGGGGCGGCGACAGGCTCGGACGGCGCCGGGATCGCCGCTTGCGCCACCGCGGGCGCGCTCGCCACGGAATCCGCCGGCTCCGCCGCCGACGCGGCGGCCAACGCCGCCTCCGGCTCGCTCGTCGGGCCACTTGCCGGCTCCTTGGTGCGAGCACTGGCCTTGTCAGTAAGCGTTTCTGGAGAGGACGCAGTCGGCGTGCGCGCCGAGCGAGGACGCGGCACAGGCGGCACCGGTCGAGGCGCGACGGGGTCGACAGCCGCCGGCGCCGCCGGCGCCGGGGGCGGCACGGGCAGGGCGGCTTCGGCCTCGACCGACACCATCCGGACCGCCATCGGCACGCCGACCCGCGGCTCGCCGCTCAGGCCCGGGCCCCGGCTGGCAGCGCCCAGCAGGGCGACGTGCAGCAGCACCGCCAGCAGGCTGACGAGCAGCAAGGCGCGCCCGCGCGGCCGGCCCGGCAGAACGGTCGGCTCGCGCGATCGGAGGGGAGAGCAGGGCGATTCCAAGGCGTGGGGTCCAGCATCGACAATGTCTGAACGCTGCCCGGGACCTTTGGGAACACGAACGATGAAGCTCGCCACCTACAAGGACGACTCGCGCGACGGCCAGCTCGTCGTCGTTTCGCGCGATCTGGCCAGCGCCCACTATGCCAGCGGGATCGCCACCCGGCTGCAGCAGGTGCTCGACGACTGGAATTTCCTCTCCCCCCAGCTCGAGGATCTGGCCGCGACGCTCAACGACGGCAGGGCGCGCCATGCATTCGCCTTCGAGCCGGCCAAATGCGCGGCGCCGCTGCCGCGCGCCTACCAGTGGGCCGACGGCTCGGCCTTCGTCAACCACGTCGAGCTGGTGCGCCGGGCGCGCAACGCCGAGATGCCGGCCAGCTTCTGGACCGACCCGCTGATGTACCAGGGCGGCAGCGACGACTTCCTCGGCCCGCGCGACGACGTCGTCGCCCTGAGCGAGGACTGGGGCATCGACTTCGAGGCCGAGGTCGCGGTCGTCACCGGCGACATCGCGATGGGCACCTCGCCAGAGGCGGCGATCGACGGGATCCGCCTGGTGACGATCGCCAACGACGTCAGCCTGCGCAACCTGATCCCGGCCGAGCTGGCCAAGGGCTTCGGCTTCTTCCAGAGCAAGCCGGCGACCGCGTTCGGCCCGGTCGCGGTGACGCCCGACGAGCTGGGCGACGCCTGGCACGACGGGCGCCTGCACCTCGACCTGGAAAGCACCTGGAACGGCAAGCGCGCGGGCCTGTGCAACGCCGGCGAGGAGATGACCTTCCACTTCGGCCAGCTGATCGCGCATCTGTGCAAGACGCGCAACTGCCGGGCCGGTGGGGTCGTCGGCAGCGGCACGGTCAGCAACAAGGACTGGACGCGCGGCTATTCGTGCATCGCCGAGAAGCGGGCGATCGAGACGATCGAGGGCGGCAGCCCGAAGACGCCGTTCATGCAGTTCGGCGACACGATCCGGATCGAGATGAAGAACGGCGCCGGGCAAAGCGTGTTCGGGGCGATCGATCAGACGGTGCGGGAGGCGTAGGGCCGGGCCGATGAGCGACGAGCTGCCGCGCACCCTCAAGTTCGCCACGATCTGGCTGCTCCTCGGCGCGCTCGTCTTCGTCGCCTTCCAGTGGCGCCAGCACGAGACGCAGAAGGCGAGCTTCTCCGCCCAGGGCGACGTCGTCGAGCTGCGGCGCGGCGACGACGGCCACTATCACTGGCCCGGGACGCTCAACGGCCGGGCGGTCGACTTCCTGGTCGACACCGGCGCGACCGGCTCGGCGATCCCGGCCGCGCTGGCGAGCAAGCTCGGCCTCGACAGCGAGGGCACGATCCGCTCGAGTACCGCCGGCGGCGAGGTCAGCGGCCAGCGGGTGCGCGCCGACCTCGTGCTCGACGGCGGCGTGCGCGTCGAGCGGCTGCGCCTCGCCGCCCTGCCCGGCCTGGACAGCCCGCTGCTCGGCATGGACGTCCTCGGCCGGCTGCACCTGCAGCAGCGCAACGGCTCGTTGCGGATCGACCTGCGGCCGACGGCCGAGCCGCGCTAAGCTTTCGCCATGACGATCCTGAACCGCCTTTTCGCCGGGCTGGCTGCGGCCCGGCGCGCGCTGGCTGGCGCGCCCCTGGCCGCCGCTGCCGCCACCCTGCTCGCACTTCCGGCAGCGCACGGCGCCGACGCCCCCGCCGCCGACAACTGCCCGCCGAGCGCGCCGCCGCTCAGCGCCGAGCGCATGACCGCCGGGATGGCCAGCGCCAAGGACCACGGCTTCCTCTGGCGCCTCAGCAAGAACGGCCGCACCTCCTACCTCTACGGCACCATCCACGCGGCGCGCGACGAATGGATGTTCCCCGGCCCGACCATCGTCGACGCGATCCGCGAGAGCGACACCCTGGCACTCGAGCTCGACGTGCTCGACCCCGACGTGCAGCGTCGCCTGGTGACGAGCGTCGTCGCCCGCCGCAACGACCCGCTGCCGGCCGAGCTGGCGCAGCGCCTGGAGCGGCAGATCAAGGCCGAGTGCGTCGACGCCGAGGCTTTCGCGAGGTTCGTCCCGGAGTTCCAGATCGCCTCGCTCAGCGTGCTGGCGGCGCGCCGCGACGGGCTCGATCCGACCAATGCGATCGACCTCGTGCTGGCGGTGCTGGCGCGCGAGCTCGGCAAGCCGATCTCTTCCCTCGAGACGCCGGAAGTGCAGGCCCAGGCGCTGCGGATGCCGAGCCGGGCCGAGACCCTGGAAGTCGTGAAGAGCGGCCTCGACGACCTCGAAGCCGGGCGCACCCGGCCGATGCTCAACCGGATCGCCGAGGTCTGGACCCGCGGCGACTACGCCGAGCTGTCCCGCTACGCACGCTGGTGCGACTGCATGGACACGGCGGCCGAGCGCGCCGCCATGAAGCGCCTGCTCGACGAGCGCAATCCCTCGCTCGCCGGCGCGATCGACACCCTGCACAAGAGCGGGCAGCGCGTCTTCGCGGCGGTCGGCAGCCTGCACATGATCGGGCCGAACGGCCTGCCCAACCTGCTGAAGAAGCGCGGCTTCAAGGTCGAGCAGGGCGACTTCTCGCGCTGAGGCCGGCCGGTGGGGCATCGGTCTGTCTGGAGCGCCGGGCTCGGCGTCGCGCTCGCCTTCTTCACGAGCGGAGCCTCGGCCATGGATGTGTCCCGGTACTGGAATTTCGCCGACCCTGCGGCCTCGGAAGCGGCCTTTCGCCAGGCGCTGGCCGGCGCCGTTCCCGGCGGCGACGACGCCCTCACGCTGCAGACGCAGATCGCGCGCAGCTTCGGCCTGCGCTCTCGTTTCGACGACGCCCATGCGCTGCTCGACCGGGTCGAGCCGCAGCTGGCGGGCGCCGGCGCCGAGCCGCGCGTGCGCTATCTGCTCGAGCGCGGCCGCGCGTTCCGCTCGTCGAAGCAGCCGGTGCGGGCGCAGCCGCTGTTCGTCGAGGCCGCCGAGCGCGCCCGCGCCGACCGGCTCGATGCCCTCGAGGTCGACGCGCTGCACATGATCGCCCTGGTCGAGGCCGAGCCGGCGGCGCAGCTCAGCTGGAACCGCAGGGCGTTCGCGGTCGCCGTCGCCTCGTCCGACCCGATCGCGCGCAACTGGGACGCCTCGCTGGCCAACAACATCGGCTTCAGCCTGGCCGACGCCGGCCGCCACGACGAAGCGCTGGCCAGCTTCGAGACGGCGCTGGCGGCGCGCGAGCGGATCGGCGACGCCGGCCGGATCCGGGAAGCGCGCTGGGCGCTCGCCTGGGCGCTGCGCGCGCTGCTCCGCCATGACGAGGCGCTGGCGCTGCTGCGCCGGCTCGAGACCGAGTTCGCGGCCATCGGCGAGCCCGACGGCTTCGTCTTCGAGGAGATCGCCGAGAACCTGCTGGCGCAGCAGCAGGGCGCGGCGGCGCGGCCCTATTTTGCGAAGGCCTGGCAGCTCCTGTCGGCCGACACCTCGCTCGACCGGCCGGAAGCGGCCCGCCTCGAACGACTCGATCGCCTCTCGCGCTAGCCCCTGCGGCGGCGTCACAATCGCGACCGAACAAGAACCGAGCGAAGGAGCACCATGAGCGACGCGAGCGGCTTCACCAAGCTGGTCCCCGGCTTCGATTTCCTGCAGAGCCTGGTCAAGAACGCCGGCACCGCGTTGCCGGGCATCGGCCAGTGGGTCGCGCCGACCCTCGACCCCGCCGAGCTCGAGAAGCGCATCAACGAATTGCGCACCGTCCAGTTCTGGCTCGAACAGAACGCCCGCATGCTGGCGACGACGATTCAGGCGCTCGAGGTCCAGAAGATGACGCTCTCGACCCTGAAGACGATGAACCTGCAAATGGGCGACCTGCGCGAGTCGCTGAAGCTGAAGCTGCCGACCCCGGCGCCCGCGCCTTCTCCCAGTGCCGCGTCCGCGCGTGCGCCGGTGGCCTCGGCGCCAGCCGCAACGCCGGCGCGCGCCCCCAAGGAGGCGGCGGCGCCCGGCGTCATCGACCCGATGCAGTGGTGGGGCGCGCTCACCAACCAGTTCACCCAGCTGGCGACGACGGCGATGAAGGACACCGCCACCGACGCCGCCAAAACGCTCGCCGGCAACATCCTCAAGCAATCCTTCGACAGCGCCAGCGCGACCTTCAAGGCGGCGGCGGGCGCGCCCGCCAAGGTCGCCAGCGCCGCCGGCGCCGCCGCGGTCGGCGCAGCGGGCGCCGCCGGCAAGGCGCTGACCCGCCGGCCAGCTGCCAAGAAGCGCGCCACGACCCGGCGCTGAACGCCGGTGCTCGCACCGTGAACGCTGCGACGCCCGACGCTGCCCTGCTCGCCGCGGCGGCGCCGCCGGTCGCCGACCGGTTGCGCCGCCAGGCCGAGGTGGTCGCCGCGCTCGGCGCCGTGCTGCCGGCGCACGCCCTGCTGTGGCAACGCGAAGACACGGTGCCCTACGAATGCGACGGGCTCACCGCCTACCGCGAGCAGCCGCTGGTCGTCGCCTTGCCGGAGAGCGAAGCGCAGATCGCCGCGGTGCTGGCGATCTGCCACCGGCTCGAGGTGCCGGTGGTCGCGCGCGGCGCCGGCACGGGCCTCTCGGGCGGCGCCCTGCCC
>JBDTUG010000129.1:0-9105 GCA_040007855.1 Caldimonas sp. | reverse complement strand
GCTTGAACGGCTTGACGATCGCGGTCACCATTTTCATGGTCGCACTCCCTTCCCGGTATTCGATTGAAGAACTGCCGTCGTCCGGAGCGGCCCCCCTGGGCGCCCCGGCGACGATCACATGACCTTGCTGAGCGTGAAGATGGCGGTCGTCTTGTTGACGTCAGAGCCGCCGAAGTAGGTCTTGTAGAAGCTGCGCTTGCTGGCGCCGACCACCGCGCCGGCAATCGAGAAGCCGGAGCCCAGGTCGTAGGTGACGCCGAGCTTGTAGTCGAAGTAGTTGGGAATGGCGTTGTCGACGGTCGCGGTGCGGGCGTTGCGCAGGTCGCTCGAGTAGCGGGTGTAGCCGGCGTGGGCGTTGAGCGTCAGCTTGTCGACCAGCGGGAAGTTGGCGTTGGCTTCCAGGTAGCCGGTGTGGCGGCCCGAGGGCTTGTAGCCCAGGCCCAGCAGCTCGCCCGCCTGGCCGTTGCCGAAGTAGTCCTTCGAGACGGTGTGCGAGTACTTCACCGTCAGCCATTGCCAGGTCAGGGCGCCGTACAGCTCGAGCGTGTTGAACTGGATCGCCATGTCCTTCGACGGGTAGTAGTACTCGAGCAGGCCGACGTCGTAGCCGAAGTCCTTGGAGATCTCGCCGCGGTAGCCGCCGTAGAAGTCCATCTCGATGCCGGTGTTCGTGAAACCGATGTTCGAGTTCCAGTTGCCGAGGTACCAGCCGTTGGCCGACCAGTCGAAGCCGCCCTGGAACGCGGGCGACAGGAACTTGTCGTTGCCCTGGTCCTGGCCGCGGAACTTGTACTTGGTGGCGAGGTTGAGGTTGGCGGTGAACGGCGAGGGTTCCGGAGCCGGCGGCGTCGCCTGCGCAAAGACGCTGGCGGCAGCGAGTGACAACAGCGACGAAACGGCGATCGAACTCTTCTTCATGGGGCTCCTGCGGGGGTGTTGAGGTTCACGTGCCTTCTGCACGATGCGTGCCAAGCGGGGTTCCGCGCAGGCGCCCCATGGCGAGGCGAGCGGATGCCCCGAAGCCCGCCTGACGGCACCATCGGAACGCGCCGGGCAGGCCCGCCGCTGCACTGCAATGGTGCCGAGCCGCGATCGATCGACCTCGCCCCGGGCCCGCGGCCATGGACAATGCGCGACCGCCCGTCACGACCTTCAAGCTTCGCGCCATGGCCTTTGCCGTCGTCCACAGCCGGGCCTTGCGAGGCCTCGAGGCGCCCGCCGTGACGGTCGAGGTGCATCTCGCGAACGGCCTGCCGAGCTTCACCCTGGTCGGCCTCGCCGACACCGAGGTCAAGGAATCGCGCGAGCGCGTGCGTGCCGCGCTGCAGACGAGCGGCCTCGAGTTCCCGCACAACAAGCGGGTGACGGTCAGCCTGGCGCCGGCCGACCTGCCGAAGGAATCCGGCCGCTTCGACCTGCCGATCGCGCTCGGCATCCTGGCCGCGGCCGGGCACATCGACGCAGCCCGGCTCGAGGGGTTCGAGTTTGCCGGTGAGCTGTCGCTCGGAGGCGAGCTGCGACCGGTCCAGGGCGCGCTGGCGATGGGCCTGGCCCTGCAGCGCAGCGCCACGCCGGCCGAGCGGGCGCGTACCCTGGTCCTGCCGGTGGCGAGCGCCGACGAGACCGCGTTGGTGGGCGGCCTCACGGTGCGCGGTGCCAGCCACCTGCTCGACGTGGTGCGTGCCTTGCTGCCGGGCGACGCCGCCGATCCGGGGGCACTGCGCCAGGCGGTGCCGCTGCGCCGCGGTGTGCCGGCGCCCCTGCCCGACCTGCGCGACGTCAAGGGCCAGGCCGCGGCCAAGCGCGCCCTCGAGATCGCCGCCACCGGCGAGCTGAGCCTGCTCATGGTCGGCCCGCCCGGTACCGGCAAGTCGATGCTGGCGCAGCGGCTCGGCGGCCTGCTGCCCGAGCTGTCGCATCTCGAGGCGCTCGAGTCGGCGGCGATCCTGAGCGTGGCGGGCGTGTTCAGCGCCTCCCGCTGGGGCCAGCGCGTCCTGCGTGCGCCGCATCACACCGCGTCGGCGGCAGCGCTGGTCGGCGGCGGCTCGCCGCCGCGGCCCGGCGAAGCGTCGCTCGCCCATCACGGCGTGCTCTTCCTCGACGAGCTGCCCGAGTTTCCGCGCGCCGCCCTCGAGGCCTTGCGCGAGCCGCTCGAGACCGGCCGGATCGTCATCTCGCGCGCCGCCCGGCAGGCCGAGTTCCCGGCCCGCTTCCAGCTCGTCGCGGCGATGAACCCCTGCCCCTGCGGCCAGCTCGGCAACCCGGCCCGGAGCTGCCGCTGCACGCCCGACGCCGTGCTGCGCTACCAGGCGAGGATCAGCGGGCCGCTGCTCGACCGGATCGACCTGCAGGTCGAGGTGCCGGCGGTCGGCGCCGAGCTGCTCGCAGGCGCGCCCGACGGCGAGGCGAGCGAGGTCGTGCGCCGGCGCGTCGCCGCGGCACGCGAGATCGCCACGCTGCGCCAGGGGGCGAGCAACGCGGCGCTGGCCGGCGAAGCGCTCGAGCTGCACTGCCGCCTGGACAACGCCGCCTCGCGCTTCCTGCTGGCCGCAGCGACGCGGCTCGGCTGGTCGGCGCGC
Source organism: Caldimonas sp. (assembly GCA_040007855.1). Lineage (GTDB taxonomy): Bacteria > Pseudomonadota > Gammaproteobacteria > Burkholderiales > Burkholderiaceae_C > Schlegelella_A. The sequence continues at coordinate 6,526 of JBDTUG010000129.1, read as the reverse complement.
GGCTTTCACCGGATCCTGCGCGTCGCCCGGACGATCGCCGATCTCGAGGCGAGCCGCGACATCGCCACCGCCCATCTCGGCGAGGCGATCCAGTACCGGCGCGTGCTGCAGGCGCCCTGAGGGCGCAGGCGCCCGGTCGCCCGGCGGACCGGCCGCCGCAATGAAAACGGGCAGCCCGCAGGCTGCCCGGAAGAGCGTCGTGAAGGGGTCGGACTCAGCCCGCCTTCAGGAAGCCGAGGTCGCGAGGGAAGTTCGTCAGGTTCGGGAACACCGTGTCGAGGTTGCTGTCGCTCACCCCGAACCACTTGCCGATCGTGCTGCCGATGGTGTCGACCGAGGTCGACGGCAGGTAGGCGTTGTTGGCCGAATCCATGTTGCTGTTCAGGCCGAACTCCGGGAAGCGCCCGTAGATCTCGCCGCCGTTGACCGCGCCGCCGGAGATGAAGTGATGGCTGCCCCAGCCGTGGTCGGTGCCGTCGCCGTTGGTCGTGATCGTCCGGCCGAAGTCGGACGCGGTGAACAGCGTGACGTTGTTGCGCAGGTCGACCCCGCCGACGTTGGCGAGCGCCGTGTCGAAGTAGCCGATCGCATGCGACAGGCGCGCCATCAGGTCGGCCTGGCCGGGGTTCTGGCTGTCATGGGTGTCGAATCCGCCCATCGAGACGAAGAACACCTGCCGCTTGGCGCCGAGCACGGTGCGCGAGGCGATGACCCGGGCGACCGTCTGCAGCTGCTGCGCCAGGCCGTTGTTCTGGTTGTTGCCGCTCGACGGCTGGAAGTACTGGGTCGGGACCAGCACGGTCGAGGCGTTGAAGGCGGTCTGGAACGAGGCCTGCGCGGTGATCGACCGATTGATGATCGACGAGTACTCCTTGGCGAACAGGTGCTGGTTGTCGGAGGTGACGATCGAGCGCAAGGTCGTCGACGCGGTCGGCGAGTTGAACAGCGTGCCGGTCAGGCCGCCGATCTGCACCGCGCCGCCGCCGCCCACCTGGTACTGGAACACCTGGCCGCCGGCGGAGAACACGTTGTTGCCCGATGCCGAGACGCTGGTGAAGGTCGAGTTGGCATTGCTGCTCGCGACCATGTCGCCGAGATGCCCGCCCCAGCCGATCTTGACACCTTCCGGGCCGAGCGCCTGCCAGGTCGACTGCTGGTCGTTGTGCGACCCGAGCGCCTGCGGACGCGGCTTGGAGTTCGAGGTGTAGTCGGTGCGGCTGAGCGGCACGACCAGCGGACCGGCGTTGGCGATGACCGCCAGGCGGCCCGCCGTGAACAGGCTTTGCACTTCGGTCATGACCGGATGCAGCCCATACGTGTTGGCCGCGTTCTCGGCCGCGAACACGCTGAACTTCGGCGCGATCGGCAGCACGCCACCGAGCCGGAGCGGGGTCGCCCGCGGCGCGCCGGCGTTGGGCAGGGTGCCCGGCGCGAGCAGGGCGATCGGCTCGACCCCGGTGGCGCGCATCCGGGTGTACTCGCCGAACGAGGTGGGATCGGTGCGCAGCACCATGTTCGACGAGTCGTTGCCGCCGTACAGGAACAGGCAGACGATCGCCTTGTAGTCGGGCAGGGTCTGGCCGACTGCGGTGCCCAGGCTCGCCAGGTTGAGGGCGAAAGGAGCGCCCGCCGCGCCGACAGAGCCGGAGACGACCGACGCGGTGCGCAGGAACTGGCGGCGCGAAGCGTTGAGTTTCGACATGATCTTTCCTTCTTACTTCTGAATCAGGTAGTCGGGCGAGACCATCGACAGGTACACCGCGAGGTAGACCCGGTCGAGCTTGGCCGCGTCGATCACCGCCTGGTTGATCGGCGGGGCGGCCGGCGCGGCTGCCATGCTTGCCGCCGAGGCGGCGGGCGTCGGACCGGCCACGTAGAGGTAGCAGGCCTTGACCGTGCCGACGACCGGGTCGCCGCCGAAGAAGGTCGTGTTGCACTGGCCGGCGCCGCTCACCGTCTTCTCGATGAAGGTGATGCCCGCGCCGTAGCGGACGGTGCCGGTTCCGGTGACGCTGAAGTTGCCCCCTTCGTCGGCGATCTTGCTCGAGACCCCGCCGCTCGTCGGCGTCACCGCGTAGACCGGCGCCGGCACGACCCGGCTGCTGACCGCCGTGGCGATCTGCGACTTGAGGGTGTCGGGCATCGTCCCGGAGAACAGCAGCAGGTTCATCCGGTCGACCAGTTCGGTCGTCGAGCCGGCCACCGCGAGCTCGGCGTCGTAGTTGTGCTGGATGTCGCGGGTCTTGTCGATCGGCGTCCAGGCGCGGATGTAGTTCATGTAGCCGGCGACCGACAGATCGTGCGTGATCTGCAGCTCGGGGGCGACCAGGTTCGCGTCGGTGATCGCCTTGCTCGTCGGCACGTAGCCGGGGCGGAAGAAGTTGAACACCGTCGGCGCGAACATCGGCGTCTGGTTCAGGCGGGTCGTCGGGTCATCGGTCAGGCCGATGCCGGTGTAGCGGCCGCTCACCGACTGCGCGTTGAACGCGCGCAGCATGCTCGACAGGCGCAGCAGCGGCTCGCGCAGCTTGCCGTAGCTCGTCGAGGAGCTGGCGGTGCGCGCTTCCGGATCGAGCAGGATCGCCTTCCAGACCGCCTTCATGTCGCCGCGCACGCCGGCGCCGTTGTCGTTGAAGGCGGTGGCGACCCGCGCCACGTAGGCCGGGCTCGGATTGCTGGTGACCATCCGCTGGATCAGCTGCTTGCCGATGAAGGGACCGGCGCTGGCGTTGTTGAACAGCGTATCGAGCGCGATCTTGACGTCGCCCATGGTGTCGGGCTTGGTCTGCGCCGGGATCGTGACGCCCAGGAAGCTCTTCGCCGAGACCGAGTGGTAGCTCGTGCCGGCGGTGTACTCGTTGTAGTCCTGCATCGGCTTCCAGTCGCGCGACAGGTCCGCGTTCTGACCCATGAAGCGCGCGCTGGTCCGGTCGCTGAGCTGCGGGCCGGCGTACCAGCTGAGGCCGGTGAACACCTGCGACAGGCCCTCCAGGTCGACTGCCTTGTAGGCGACCGCCGGGCGGCCGTCGGCACCCATCTTGTTGGTGCCGTCGAGGTTGAGGTTGTATTCGCCGACCGCGAACAGCTGCGTGATCTCGCGGGCAAAGTTCAGGTCGGGGACGCGGCCGGTCGCCGGGTCTTCCTTCTGGTTCTTCAGGTGCGAGAGGTAGATGCCCATCATCGGGTGGAACGTCACTCCTTCCAGAAGGTCGCGGAAGTTGCCGAAGGCCTTCTCGCCGAGCATGTCGTAGAACGAGGCCACGCCGCGCGTCTGGGCGCGAAGGGTGTCGTTGGCGAACGAGATGACCAGGATCTCGGAGAGCGCGAAGGCGGCGCGCTGGCGCAGCTGGTCGTCGGCGCCGAGCGCCTGGCTCCACCAGGAGTCGTAGAAGTTGACCGGGCTGAGCTGCTGGCCGACCGAGGAGAGGTCGGCCGCGGCCTGGTTGATGTAGAGACGGTGCAGGGTCTGCGGCTTGGCGAACTGCTCGTCGATCCAGGCGCCGTACTGCATCGCCGACAGGCGCTTGATCTCGGCGTCGGTCGGGCCGAAGGTCGCCTGGGTGAGGAAGCGCGAGGCTTCGGTCGGCGTCGGCGTCACGGCCGCCTGCACCGCCGGCGAACCGGGGTCGCTGCCCAGGGGGCCCGGGTCGACCGCGCCTGCGCCGCCGCCACCGCCGCCGCACGCGGCGACCACGAGCAGGACTGCGGTTGCGACGGCGCCGCGCCCGAAGCGGGCGAGACGCCCGCCGCCGATTTCGATGTGTTGAACAGTGTTCACTGTGACTCCCGACGACCAAGAGAATTCTTTACAAGGGACCTGCAACGCAGAGCGCGTGCCAAGGCCTGGAAGGCATTCTGGATGGGGGCCGGCGCGGATATAACGTCAAAACTTGGCAGTCCGCGATGGGCTTACGAGCCGACGCAACTGATGCATTGCCGCTTTGTGCGAGTCTTGCAAGGAGTTGCGCCAGATGTAATCAAACGCATCGGATGCGGCGGCCACGCAGGGCCGGGCTGGACGCCAGCTTCCACCCGGCGCGAAGCCGGACGATCGCTAGCTAGCTAGCCAAGCCAGTGGTCTGAGCTGCTCTAGTGGTCTGCGCAGACCACTAAGTGGTCTGCGCCACTAGAGCAGGGTCGTCAGCGCCCGCTCGGCATCGCGCTCGGCGAGCGCGCTGCGCCGGGCCCAGTCGCGAACCTGGTCGGGGCCGATCTTGCCGACGTTGAAGTAGGCGGCATCGGGGTGGGCGAGGTAGAAGCCGCTGACGCTGGCGGCCGGCAGCATCGCCAGGCTTTCAGTCAGGCTCATGCCGATCTCGTCGCAGCCGAGGACACGGAACAGCTCGCGCTTGACGCCGTGGTCGGGACATGCCGGGTAGCCAGGCGCCGGGCGGATGCCGCGGTAGCGTTCGGCGACCAGCTCGGCGACGGCGAGCGCCTCGCCCGCCGCGTAGCCCCAGAGGTCGGTGCGCACGCGCCGGTGCAGGCTCTCGGCGAAGGCCTCGGCCAGCCGGTCGGCGAGCGCCTTCAGCATGATCGCGCTGTAGTCGTCGAGGTCGGCCTCGAACTGGCGCTCCTTCTTCTCGACGCCGAGCCCGGCGGTCACCGCGAACAGGCCGATGTAGTCGGCCTCGCCCGAGCCCTTGGGGGCGATGAAGTCGGCCAGGCAGCGGTTCGGCCGCTTCACGCCGTCGACCACCGGGCGCACGCTCTGCACGCGCAGGCCGCGCCAGGTCATCAGCACGTCGCGGCGCGACTCGTCGGCGTAGATCTCGATGTCGTCGTCGCCGACGGTGGCCGCCGGGTACAGGCCGACGACGCCGTTGGCGGCCAGCCAGCGCCCTTCGATGACGCGGCGCAGCATCCGCTTGCCGTCGGACAGCACCCGCCGCGCCGACTCGCCGACGATGTCGTCGGTGAGGATCGCCGGGTACGGGCCGGCCAGATCCCAGGTCTGGAAGAACGGGCCCCAGTCGATCACCTCGGCGATCTCGGCCAGGTCCTGGTTCTTCAGCAGGCGTCGGCCGATGAACTTGGGCACCGGCGGCGTGTACGCGGCCCAGTCGACCGCCGTCTTGTTGGCGCGCGCCTCGGCCAGAGTCACCAGCGGCGTCGCCTTCTTGCTGGCGTGCTGGGCGCGCACCCGGACGTAGTCGGCCTCGACGTCGGCGATGTAGGCAGCGGCGCGCTCGTCGCTGAGCAGTTCGCTGCAGACGCCGACCGAGCGGCTGGCGTCGGGCACGTAGACGACCGGGCCTTCGTAGTGCGGCGCGATCTTCACCGCGGTGTGGACGCGGCTGGTCGTCGCGCCGCCGATCAGGAGCGGAATCTTCCTGATGCGGAAGAAGTCGTCGCGCTGCATCTCGGAGGCGACGTGCTGCATCTCCTCGAGGCTCGGCGTGATCAGGCCCGACAGGCCGATCAGGTCGGCACCCTCGACCTTGGCGCGCGCCAGGATGTCCTGGCAGGCCACCATCACGCCCATGTTGACGACCTCGAAGTTGTTGCACTGGAGGACGACGGTGACGATGTTCTTGCCGATGTCGTGGACGTCGCCCTTGACCGTGGCGATGACGATCTTGCCCTTGGCCTTCGCCTCGCCGCCGGCCTCGACCATCGCCAGCTTCTCGGTCTCGATGTAGGGCAGCAGGTGGGCCACCGCCTGCTTCATGACGCGCGCCGACTTCACCACTTGCGGCAGGAACATCCTGCCCTGGCCGAACAGGTCGCCGACGATGTTCATGCCGGCCATCAGCGGCCCTTCGATCACGTGCAGCGGCCGGCCGCCGTCGGCCTGGATCACCTGCCAGGCGGCCTCGGTGTCCTCGACGATGAACTCCGTGATGCCGTGGACCAGGGCATGGCTGAGCTTTTCGGCCACGGTCTTCGGATGCTCCGCCGTGCCGCGCCAGGCCAGCCGCGTCGAATCGTCGCGAGCCGCGCCCTTGGCGCGCTCGGCGATCTCGACCAGCCGCTCGCCGGCGTCCTTGCGGCGGTTGAGGACGACGTCCTCGACCCGCTCACGCAGCTCGGGGTCGAGGTCGTCGTAGACGCCCATCATCCCGGCGTTGACGATGCCCATGTCCATGCCCGCCTCGATCGCGTGGAACAGGAACACGGTATGGATGGCTTCCCTCACCGGGTCGTTGCCGCGGAACGAGAAGCTGACGTTGGAGACGCCGCCCGACACCTTCGCGCCCGGCAGGTTCGCCTTGATCCAGCGGGTCGCCTCGATGAACTCGACGGCGTAGTTGTCGTGCTCCTCGATGCCGGTGGCGATCGCGAAGATGTTCGGGTCGAAGATGATGTCTTCGGGCGCAAAGCCGACCTCGTCGACCAGGATCCGGTAGGCGCGCGCGCAGATCTGCGTCTTGCGAAGGAAGGTGTCGGCCTGGCCCTGCTCGTCGAAGGCCATCACGACCGCCGCGGCGCCGTAGCGGCGCACCAGCTTCGCCTGCTGGCGAAACGCCGCCTCGCCCTCCTTCATCGAGATCGAGTTGACGATGCCCTTGCCCTGGATGCACTG
>JBDTUG010000128.1:0-9190 GCA_040007855.1 Caldimonas sp. | reverse complement strand
TCCTCGCCATAGCCAACGCTATGGCTGCGGTTTGCGCCTTGCGGGCGCCCGTTTGCTGAGTCACGCGTGGCTTCCCATAGCGTTAACAGGCCCTAGGCGCGGCGCCGGGCGAACAGGCCCTGCGGCAGGAACAGCAGGGTCAGCAGCAGCATGCCGTAGGCGACCATCTCGGTCCAGGCGCTCGGCAGGAAGATCCCCGCGGTCGCCTCGGCCAGGCCGATCAGGATGCCGGCGACGACGGCGCCGGGCATGCTCGTCAGGCCGCCGATGACCATCGCGACGAACGCCTTGATGACGACCGTCAGCCCCATGTACGACTGCACGTTGCCGTAGGCGAGCGACACCACCATGCCAGCGACGGCGCCGAGCAGCGAGCCGACGATGAACACGGCGACGACGACGCGGTTGATGTCGATGCCGGAGAACTGCGCGCCGATCAGGTTGGACGAGACGGCGCGGATGGCGATACCGGTGCGGGTGCGGTGCAGCATGAATTGGAGGCAACCGAGCATCACCACCGAGACCAGGCCGATCGCGACCTCGCCCACCGAGAGGTGCAGGCCGCCGATCGAGAGTGGGCTGCTGAGCAGGTACTGCTGCGGGATGGCGAGCCACTCGCCGTGATAGATCTGGTCCAGGGTCTCGCGCACCACCAGGCCGAGCGCGAACGACGACAGCAGCGTCGCCTCGCGGACGGCGCGCGACTTCATCGACGCCTCGTCGGTGAACTTGCGAAACGGCCGGAACGCCGCGCGCTCGATGCCCCAGCCGACCGCCGCGCCGACCAGCAGCACCAGCGGCACGATCGCCCAGAGCGGCAGCTTGAGGACCGTGGCGCCGACCAGGGTCGCGAACGCGCCGAGGGTGTAGACCTCGCCATGGGCGAAGTTCACCGCCGACAGGACGCGATAGGTCAGCGTCAGGCCGATCGCCACGATCGCGTACGTCATGCCGACGCTGACGCCGATCGCGAGCTGGCTCAGGACGAAAGTGTCGATCACCGGCGCGGCGACGTCAGTTGATGATCCTGGTCGTGCCGTTCTCGATCACGCCGTGCAGGAGCTTGAACTCCCACTCGCGGGCCGCCGGGTCGTACCTGAGCTTGCCGAAGATGCCGTCGAAGCTGCGGATGTCCTCGAGCCCCTTCCTGATCGATTCGCGGGTGATGTTCGGGTACTGCTGCGCCGCCATGGTCATCATCATCATCGCCGTGTTGTACGAGTTGGCGGCGAACGGGTCCGGCAGGCGGCTGTTGCGCGCCTCGTAGCGCTTGTAGAAGTCGGCCAGCGGCGGCCCGAGGATCGGGTTGGTCTGCACCGTCAGATGGATGCCTTCGATCGCCTCGGTGCCGGCGAGGCGGGCCAGGTCGGGCGTGTCGTCGGCGGCGCACACGAAGACCGGCGTCTTGATGCCCATCTGCCGAAGCTGCTTCAGGATCAGCGCGGTCTGCGGTGCGAAGGCGCCGACGTAGATCCAGTCGGGGTTCTCGCGCGCCGCCTTCTGCAGCGTCTGGCGGAAGTCCTGGGCGTCGGGGCGCACGAACTCCTCGAAGACCACCGTGCCGCCCTGGGTCTCGAAGCCGCGGCGGGTGAGCGCCATGTTCGCCTTGCCGTAGTCGTTCGGAATGCCGAGCATCGCGATCTTGCGCGCGCCGAGCTTCCACAGGCTCGCGCCGTTGAAGGCGCCCTCCTGGCTCTGTACCAGGCTCTGGCGGAACACGTAGGGGCCGACCTTGGTCACGTCGGGGTGCGACGAGATCGGCGTGATGTTCACCAGCTTGCCTTCGTTGTAGACCGGCGCGGCGGCCAGCGTCACCGTCGACGACCAGCTCCCGAGCACGACCTGGATCGACTTGTCCTCGACGAACTTGCGGGCGAGGTTGATGCCGTCGTCGGCGCGCCCCTGGTCGTCCTCGCACTGGATCGAGAACTTGAGGCCCTTGGCCTGCGGCGACTTCTGGAACTCGTCGACCGCCATGTCGAAGCCCGACTGCATGCTCTTGCCGAAGATCGCGAGCTGGCCGGTCATCGGCGCATAGCAGCCGAACTTCACTTCCTTGGGCTGAGCTTGAACGACGGACGTTGCCAGCGACAGTGCCGCCGCAAGCAGGAACGACGACAGGGAGGCGTGTTTCATGGGGCTTTCTCCGGGAGGGTTGGGAGGAGGGATCAGGGCGCGACGATGACCTTGCCGAACACGGCGCGCTCGTCGAGCCGGCGAAACGCCGTGCGCGCGTCCTTCAGCGGCAGCGTCTGGTCGATCACCGGGGTGAGCTTGCCGCTGCGCAGCAGCGCGAGCAGCGCCTCGAGATCTTCGGGAAGCCAGCCGTTGGAGCCGACGATGTTGAGCTCGAAGGTCCAGATGTAGCGGATGTCTTCCTTCGGATCGAAGCCGGCGGTGGCGCCGCAGGTGAGCAGGCGTCCGCCGTTGCGCAGGCAGCGCATCGAGGGCACCCAGGTGTCGCCGCCGGTGAAATTGACCACGACGTCCATCCCGCTCGCGCCGCCAAAGAACTTCGGCTTGCCGTAGCGGCGATGCACTTCCTTCATGAAGTCGTCGCTCTTGTAGTTGATGCCGTCGTCGGCACCGAGCGCCTTAAGGCGCGTCAGCTTGTCTTCGCTGGACGCGGCAACGACCACGTGCGCGCCGGCGAGCTTGGCGAGCTGGACGCAGCAGGTGCCGACGCCGCCCGAGGCGCCCAGGATCAGGACCTTCTCGCCGGCCGCGATCTTGCCGCGCGCCATCATCATCCGGTAGGCCGTGCCGTAGGCGACGGGCAGCGCCGCCGCCGCTGCGTACGAGACGTCGTCCGGCAAGCGCAGGAGCTGCGCCGCCGACACCTTCACGAGCTCGGCCAGGCCGCCGTCCATCGCCTCGCCCAGGAGCTTGCCGAGCTGGCGATTGATCGGATCGACCATGACCCGGTCGCCGGGCTTCCAGCCGGTCACGTCGGGACCGAGGGCCGCCACGTCGCCGGCGACGTCGATGCCCATGATCAGGGGCATGTCGAGGCGGATGCCGGGCATGCCGCGCAGCGTGAACAGGTCGTGGTAGTTCAGCGAGCAGGCGCCGACCCGGAGTACGACCTCGCCCGGACCCGGCACCGGATCGGGCCAGTTTGCCTCGAACGAGATGTCGTCGATCTCGCCGTGAGCACGAATGACTTGAGCTTGCATCGGGTTGTCCGTTGAGCGGATACGCAAAGGCCGGCGCCCGGTCAACGCCGGAACTGCGCCTTGGCGGCGGCGATCAGGGCCCTGCGGTCGACCTTGTTCGTGCCGGCGAGCGGCAGCTGCTCGACGAAGGCGACGAATCGTGGATGCAGGTAGGCCGGCGCATGGGCGAGCGCGAATTCCTTGATCGCCTCGGCCGTCGTCGCGGTGCCCGGCGCGCGCACGACGAAAGCGACCGGCACCTGGCCCTTGATCTCGTCGGCCAGCGGCACCACGGCCGACTGCAGCACGCCCGGATGGCGCTCGACGAGCTTCTCGACCTCGCCTGGATAGACGTTCTCGCCGCCGCAGACGAACATGTCGTCGTCACGGCCGACGAAGAAGAAGAAGCCGTCGGTGTCGCGCCGCATGACGTCGCTACTGTTGTACCAGCCGTCGCTCACGCGCTTGGCGGTCGTCTCGGGCTGGTTCAGGTATCCGGGCATCAGGAGGCGGCTGCGCAGCCAGAGTACGCCTTCGTTCTCCTGGGCGCCGCCGACCAGCTTCCATTCGATCTGCGGCACCGGATAGCCGAGCGAGAGCTTGGGCCGCGGAATCCCCGCGGGGTGGGCGCCGAATACCAGCGGACCGGTCTCGGTGGTGCCGTAGCCGTTCATCACCCGGGCGTTCGGGAAGACCTGCGCCATCCGGTCGAACAGCGCATCGGTCGAAGGCGCCGAGCCGGTGAAGATCGATTCGACGTGCGAGAGGTCGAGGCTGGCGATCGCCTCGCTCGCGTTCGCCGCGAGCGCGAGCATCGTCGGCACCGAGGTCAGCACCTGGCAGCGCTGGCTCGCCGCCGCCCTCAGGTAGGTCTCGCCGGAGAAGCGGCAGAGCAGCACGACGGTGCCGCCGGCCACCGCGGTCAGCATGCTGATCAGCAGGCCGTTCATGTGGAAGAACGGCGCTGCGACCAGCACCCGCTTGGCGCGCATCGGCGGGCCGGTGGCGACCAGGAGGTCGACGCCCCAGACGTAGGCGCCATGAGTCAGGGACACGCCCTTGGGCTGGCCGGTCGAACCCGAGGTGTAGAGGATGATCGCGAACTCATCGTCGCGCATCGCCGGCGACACGTGCTCTCCCGGGCTCACGAATGCGGCCCACTCGGCGGCGTCGTCCATGCGAACCGACGGCACCGAACCAGCGAGGGCACGGTGCTCGCCGTCGACCAGCATCAGGCGGATCTGCGAGTCGCTCTCGACGTGCTCGATCGTTTCGCGCATCAGCTTGAAGTTGATCGGCACGGCCACCATGCCGGCGCGCATGATGCCGATGCAGGCGAGCAGGTAGGTGGCGCTGTTGGCGGCAAGCAGGCCGATGCGCGCGCCCCGCGCCAGGCCGCGGCGCAGCAGGCCGCGGGCGATCGCGTCAGCCTCGGCGTGCATCTGCGGATAGCTGATCGTGCGCTCGCCGCCGTCGGCCGCGAGCTCGATCAGCCAAGGCACCTCGGGCGCCGGATCGCGCGCGATCACCTCGCCCAGGTTGTGAATCGGCGCCATGCGTGGTTCAGCCCGGCTGGGCACCGTAGCAGCCCCGGCCGATGGCCGTGAGCCGGTTCTGGTCGTCGAGCACGTCGATGTCGACCACGCCCACGGTCCGGCCAACCCGCCGCGTGCGTGCCTTCGCCAGCAGGTAGCTGCCGGTCGACGGGCGCAGGTAGTCGACGCGGAAGTTGATCGTCGGCACGCCCCCCTTGACGACGACGGCGACGGCGAAATCGCCGACCGTGTCGATCAGCGCCGCGATCGGGCCGCCGTGGAACTGGCCGCCGATGCCGCCGCCGCGCTCGAACTCGGCGCGCATCGGCATCTTCATGACGATCTCACCGGCTTGCGCGTCGACGCTGACCAGCTCCAGCTTCATGAAGGCGATGAACGGCGACTGCGTCAGCCAGGCGGCGATCGTCGGTTCGAGTTCCGATTCAGCGGACATCAGGCCTCCTGGGCGGGACGTGTGGCAGTGAAGCAGCGGTCGATGGAATCTGCATGGCGGTCGGGAGGGTAGGCATAGATGTGGATCGACACCGCCGGATCGGCGCCGCTGTTGAGCATCTCGTGCACCAGACCGGATCCGAGCGGCGAGCCGCCGACGTAGCCGGCGTCGCGCCGCCAGCGCGCCGACGGGGTGGCGGCGTCGCCGGCCGGGTCGACCGAATACAGGATCTCCTCGAGGCTGCCGCGATAGACGCCGAAGGCACAGGAGCAGTGATGATTGTGGACCGGGGTCTGGCAGCCGGGCGGCCAGTCGATGACCCAGACACCGAACCGGTTCCCCGGGTCGGAAAACAGCAGCCGGCGTGCGAACGCTTCTGGATCGGCATGCGGCAGCGCGTCCAGCAGGTCGGCGCGGCCGAGCAGCGAGCCCAGGCTGCGTCGCGCGACCGAGAAGAACGCGTCGTCGAGGCAGTCGCTGGCGTCGACGAGGCTGCGTACAGCGTCGACGGCGAGCAGGCGTCCATCGGAGATCGGTGCGAGCGTCATCAGAGAGCGACCGCCTGCATGACGCGCGCCTGCACGCCGGAGATGCTGACGTCGAGCAGAGACTCGCTCGACATGAAGCCGGCGACCACCATCGCCTTCGACGACTCCAGCTCCTCCCGCGTGACCCGCTCGGCTTCGTCGGCGTCGCCGCGAGCCAGGGCGTCGATCAGCGCCCGGTGCTCCTCGCGCATCTCGGCGGTCCGGTCGCGCATCGCCAGGCCGAAGTGGAAGAGGCGCTCCATTTCGCTCAGCGTCTGCGCGAGCGCGAGAACCAGCCGGTCGTTGCCCGTGGCGCGGGCGACGGCCAGATGGAATTCGGTGTTGGCTTGCAGGAACCGGGCCTCGCTGTCGCGGTCGCCCGGCTGGTACTCCTTGGTGCGCACCAGCTCGAGCCGCTGCAGGCTGGCGGCGTCGACCTTGCCGGCGGCGAGCCGGACCACGCCGACCTCGATGATGGCGCGCAGCTGGAACAGCTCGTTGACATCGCGCAGCGTGATCGGCTTGACCACGTAGCCGCGCCGATGGATGGGCCGAAGCAGGCCGACGACCGAGAGACGATCGACGGCGGCGCGGGTCGCCGCCGTCTTCAGCCTGAACCGCGCCGCCAGCTCGGCTTCGGAGACGATGACGCCGGGAGCGAGGTCGCAGCGGACGATCGCACGCGAGATGGCCTCGTAGGCCTCGTCGCTCTGGCGGCGCTGCGCGGACACCGGCGTCGAAGGTTCGCCGGGAGCGACGGAGCTAGCGTCCGATTCGACCATGCCTAAGATGTTAGAACACGGACCTTCCTCCGGGCCGGGAGGTATTACCCTAGGGCGCACCATTGGACGCCCCTGCCATGATCCGCTCCCGGATTTGATATGTTAGGAGTCTCGCCGTGACCCCTTCGAGCGTGCTGGACTGCTTCGCCGACAGCTACGCCGAGGCCCGGGCGAAGTTCCAGCTCGCGGCGGCGCAGGCCGGAGGCCAACTCACCAGCTACGTGCATCCGGACGCCACCGGGCCCGATGGCGGAAGCCTTGCGATCGACGTTGCCTGCTTCGGTCAGCGCGACGCCACGAAAGCCTTCCTGATCCTCTCGGGCACGCACGGCGGCGAGGGCTACACCGGTTCGGCGGCGCAGATCGCCTTGCTCGGCACGGGCGCGCTGGCGCGCCTGCCGGCCGACACGCGCGTGCTGCTGCTGCATGCGATCAACCCCTACGGCTTCGCGCACTGGACGCGAACGACCGAGAACAACGTCGACCTGAACCGGAACTTCGCCGACTTCTCCGCGCGGCTTCCTCGCAACGACGCCTACCTCGAGGTCCACGACGCGATCTGCCCGCGCGATTGGACCGACGCCGCACGCGCCGCCGCGCAACGCGAGCTCGACGCCTGGACCCGGAGCCACGGCCAGCAGGCGTGGATGCAGGCGATCATGATGGGCCAGTACGACGAGCCCACCGGCCTGAACTACGGCGGCCGCGCTCCCGAGTGGTCGCACCGCACGCTCGAAGCCATCGTTGCCCGGCACCTGCCGGCGGTGAGAAAGCTGGCGTTCATCGACTGGCATACCGGCCTCGGCCAGCCCGGCCAGCCGTTCTTCCTCTGCTTCAACCCCGAGGGCGAGGCGAGCTGGGAGCGGGCCTGCGGCTGGTGGGGACGCGATCGCATCGAGTCCCGCGACGGCTACGCCGGCGCCAAGCGGCCACGCTACAGCGGCCTCGTCTTCTACGGCGTGCAGCGCTTCGTCGCCCCCGCCGAAATGACCGGCGCGGTGATCGAGTTCGGAACGCTGCCGGTGAGCGAGGCGTTCGAGCAGCTGCGCGTCGATCGCTGGCTGAAGTTCGGCGACCTGCCCGACGATCCGGGCCTGCTGGCGCGCCTGCGCCGCGGCGTGGGCGATGCCTTCACGCCGCCCGATCCGCAGTGGCGCCGCGGCGTCGCCGGCCACGCGATCGAGATCCAGCTGCAGGGCCTCGCCGGCCTCGCGGCCTGGTAGCGACACGCATTTCTCAATTCAACCCAGGAGCGCCCCATGGCTGCCACTCTCGACCATTTCATCTACGCCGGGCGCGAGCTCGACGCCATGAGCGCGGAGTTCGAACGGATGACCGGCGTGGCGCCCGGCAGGGGTGGCCGGCACCCCGGCCTGGGCACGCACAACGCGCTCGCCTCGCTTGGCAAGGACATCTACTTCGAGCTGCTCGCGGTCGACCCGACGCAGCGAGACAAGCTCGAGGGCACGATGGGCGAGCGCATCGACGCGCTGCCTTCGCCGCGTCTCTTCGCCTACATGCTCAAGGGCCAGGACCTGGCCCGGCAGCAGACGGTGCTGGCCGGACACGGCATCACCGCCGACCTGTTCGACGCCTCGCGCACCACGCCCGACGGCCGAACGCTCAAGTGGCGCCTGCTGGTGCCCCACGCCAATCCGCTCGGCGACTTCGTGCCCAAGTTCATCGACTGGCTGGATACGCCCCATCCCTCCGGCACCGCGACCCCGGGCTGCACCTACGAAAGCTTCGAGATCGGCCACCCTGAAGGCGAGCGCCTGGGCGGCCTGCTGGAGGCGCTCGGCGCGAGCATTCCGGTCGAGAAATCCGACCGGGCGCACTTTCGCCTGCGGATCGGTTCTCCCAAGGGCAAGCTAAGCCTCGTCAGCTAGTGATGGCCCTGGCCCCAAGGGGAATAGGATTTTCAAACGGCATGTTTTCGCGCCCGGTGGACAGGAACCCCTCGCTCTGAGGTGATCCACGGGGGTGTTTCAGCCTGGCCGAGCACACACTGACTACTGTCGGAAGGAAGGACCGCCGGCTCGTCCGCGGCGACGAGCGCCTGGGTGAACGCGACGTCTCGCGGCATGGCGCCTTGCAAGGTGAACACCTTGGAAGTGTTACGTAGCCCTCTAGGAAAGCCCGCCGAGGCGGTGCGCCGCCCTCTACCACTGGTCTAGCTAGTCTGCCATGTCGAGCGACATGAACTTGACCCAGGCGCGGAACTGGTTGCGCATCAGCATCTCGTTGGTGCCATTGACGTCGCGGGTCGGCGTGGCGAGCTCGCCGGGAGCGAAGCCGCGGTGCAGGCTGACCCACTCGTTGCCGTCGGCGCGCAGGCTCTTCTGGATGCCCTGGAACAGGTGCAGGTCGTCGTGCGCCACCACCGACATCGGCGAGAACGCGAGCCGGTTGTAGGTGACCGAGCGCTGGAACAGCAGGTCGGGCGCGCCCTCGACCCGAAAGCTCCAGGCCTCGACCACGGTGCGGTCGGCTGCGAGCGGGCGAATCACGCGGATCGCCTGCGGCGAGCCCTTCAGCGCCAGGCTCGGAAAGCAGAGCGCGTTCTGCGGCGAGCGCTGCAGGATCTCGGCGGCACGCTCCTCGCCGTGGGCCTGGCGCATCGCCGCCTCGTACTCGGGCACCTGGCCGTAGCCGGAGTGGATGCTGAACTGCGTCCCGAGGACGCTGTGCCCGTTCGGCAGGACCCGGCCGCCCATGCGGTCGAAGAAGTCGTGGC
>JBDTUG010000127.1:0-9207 GCA_040007855.1 Caldimonas sp. | reverse complement strand
CTTCATCGAGAGCATCGCCGACTTCGGCAACCCGATCGTCGTCGGCGGCCAGTACGCCGTGCTCTCGACCGACGTTTTCTTCGCGATCGTCGGCGCCCAGTTCGACCAGGGCCGGGCGGCCTCGCTGGCGCTGGTGCTCTCGGCGTTCGCGCTCGGCGCGTTCCTGCTGCAGCAGAAGATCGTCGGCAAGGCCGGCTACACGACCGTCTCGGGCAAGGGCGACGCCGGCGTGCCGATGCGCCTGCCGACCGGCCTGTCGCGGGCGATGCTGGCGATCGTCCTGCCCTGGCTCGCCTTCACGATCGTAGTCTACCTGTTCGCCTTCGCCGGCGGCTTCGTCGCGACCTGGGGCCGCGACTACACGCCGACCCTGCGCCACTTCCTCACCGCGTTCGACCTGCAGTGGGGCAACGCCGACGTCGGCGGCGCCGTCGTCTGGGCCGGTACGGCCTGGAACTCGCTGTTCACCACGCTGAAGCTCGCCGCGCTCGCCGCGCCGGTCTGCGCCGCGCTCGGCCTGCTGATCTCGTGGCTGCTCGCTCGCACCAGCTTTCGCGGCCAGGCCGCGTTCGAGTTCGGCGCGCTGCTCGCCTTCGCGATCCCCGGCACCGTCCTCGGCGTGAGCTACGTGCTGGTCTTCAACGTGCCGCCGTTCGAGCTGACCGGCACGGCGCTGATCATCGTGCTGTGCTTCGTGTTCCGGAGCCTGCCGGTCGGCGTGCGCGCCGGCGCGGCCGCCTTCAAGCAGATCGACCGCTCGCTCGACGAGGCCTCGGCGATGCTGCATGCGCGCACCTCGACCACGCTGCGCCGGATCGTCGTGCCGCTGCTCAAGCCGGCGATCGTCGCCGCGCTGGTCTACAGTTTCGTGCGCTCGATGACGACCGTCTCGGCGGTGATCTTCCTCGTGACCGCGGAGAACGAACTGGCGACGACCTACATCATCGGCCGGGTAGGCAACGGCGACTACGGCGTCGCCCTGGCCTACTGCACCGTGCTCATCGTGCTGATGTCGCTGGCGGTGGCGGCGATCCAGTGGCTGGTCGGCGAGCGCCGGCTCGGCCGGCGCCACGCTGCATCCTGAGGAAAGGGCAACGACCTTGGCTACCGACCCAGCGCCGGCCGCCGGCATCGAGCTGCGCGGCGTCAGCAAGCGCTACGGCGCCCGCGCCGATGCGCCGCTCGCAGTGCGCGAGGTCAGCTTTTCAATCGCGCCAGGAACTCTCACCACCCTGCTCGGGCCGAGCGGCTGCGGCAAGACGACGACGCTGCGAATGGTCGCCGGCCTCGAGACGCCGAGCGCCGGCCGCATCTTCATCGCCGGCCGCGACGTGACCCTGCTCGGGCCGGCCGAGCGCAACGTCAGCATGGTGTTCCAGAGCTATGCCCTCTTCCCGCACATGGACGTGGTCGGCAACGTCGCCTATGGGCTCGAGGTGTCCGGCATGGCCAGGCGCGAGGCGCGCGAGCGGGCGCAGGCGGCGATGGCGAGCGTCGGCCTGACCCGTTTGGACGCGCGCCTGCCGAGCGAGCTCTCCGGCGGCCAGCAGCAACGGGTCGCGCTCGCGCGGGCGCTGGTGCTGGAGCCGGCGGTGCTGCTGTTCGACGAGCCGCTGTCCAACCTCGACGCTCGTCTGCGCCGCACGATGCGCGAGGAGATCCGGGCGCTGCAGCAGCGCCTGGGCCTCACGGTCGCCTACGTCACCCACGACCAGGGCGAGGCGCTCGCGGTGAGCGACCGCATCATCGTCATGGACCACGGCGAGATCGCCCAGTCTGGCACGCCGGCCGAGCTCTACGAGCGCCCGGCAAGCGAGTTCGTCGCCGGCTTCATGGGCGAGGCGATGCTGTTCGACGCGACCTTGCGAGCCGACGGCGGCGTGCAGCTCGGACCGCTGGTGGTGGCCGGCATCGATCTGCCTTCGGCGAGCGCTGCCGGTCAGGCGCTGAAGGTCGCGGTGCGGCCCGAGGCCTGGCGCATCGTCTCTGCCGGCGAGGGCGAGCTCGCGGCGATCGTGCAGAAGGCGGCCTACCTCGGCAGCACCCGGGAGTACACCTTCGAGACGGCGCTCGGGCCGATCTTCGTGGTCGCCGCCGAGGCGGCGCGAACCTTGCAACCCGGCGAGCTCGCGGGCCTGCGGCTCGCCGGACACGGCGTGGCGATCGTGCCGGTCGAAAATGCCAAGACCGCTTCCCGCTGACACGTCTTCCTGACCCCATGACTCCCTTCCCGCGCTGCGACGCCACCGCCGCCTGGGCCGCGCTGCGCGGCCACTACGAGGCGCATGGCCGCGACCTCGACCTGCGCGAAGCCTTCGTCCGTGACCCGGCGCGCTTCGAGCGCTTCGGCTTCGAGGCGCCCGAGGTGTTCTGCGACCTGTCGAAAAGCCGTCTCGATGCCGCGACCCTGCATTTCCTTGCCGACCTGGCGCGAGAGTGCGGCGTCGAGGCGTGGCGCGACGCGATGCTCGCCGGCGAGAAGATCAACGTCACGGAAGGTCGCGCCGTGCTGCACACCGCCTTGCGCGCGCCGCCCGGGATGGCACCCCACTCGGCCGAGGTCCACGCGACGCTCGACGCAATGCTGGCCTTCGCCGACACCGTCCGTGCACGTGTCGATGGCGGCGGGCTGCGTCATGTCGTCAACATCGGCATCGGCGGCAGCGACCTCGGGCCGCAGATGGCGGTAGCCGCGCTTGCCGGGTTCGCGCACCCGGGCCTCGAATGTCACTTCGTCTCGAACGTCGACGGGCACGACATCGCCTCCGTGCTGCGCCGCACGGCGCCCGAGGAGACGCTCTTCATCGTCGCCAGCAAGACCTTCACGACCCAGGAGACGATCGCCAATGCGGCGACCGCGAAGGCGTGGTTTCTTGCCGGCAATGGCGGCCGGATCGAGGACCACTTCGTTGCCGCGACGACGAACGTCGACGCAGCGGCGCGCTTCGGCATCACCCGGACCTTCGGCTTCTGGGACTGGGTCGGCGGCCGTTACTCGCTCTGGTCGGCGATCGGCCTGCCGATCGCGATCGCCGTCGGTGCCGCCGGCTTTCGCGAGCTGCTCGCCGGCGCGCGGGCGATGGACGAGCACTTCGCGCAGGCGCCGGTGGAGAAGAACCTGCCGATGCTGCTCGGCCTGCTCGACGTCTGGTACCGCAACTTCCACGGCTTCATCAGCCGGAGCGTCGCGCCCTATCACCACGGGCTGAAGCGTCTGCCCGCTTACCTGCAGCAACTCGAGATGGAGAGCAACGGCAAGCGCGTCGACCGCGAAGGCCGGGCGTTGCCCTATGCGACCAGCCCGGTGGTGTGGGGCGAGCCGGGCACCAATGGCCAGCATGCCTACTTCCAGATGCTGCACCAGGGAACCGACACCGTTCCCGTCGAGTTCATCCTGGTGAAGGAATCGGCCGCCAACGCGGGCAGCGCCACGGCGGTGCGCGACGCGCTGGCGAGGCAGCAGCGCATGCTGCTCGCGAACGGCCTGGCGCAATCGCAGGCGCTGATGCTCGGCCGCGGCACGGCCGAGGCTCTGGCCGAGCAGCCCGTGGTCCAGGCGGGCGCGGCGATCGATGCAGCGACGCTGGCCGCGCATCGCACTTTCCCCGGCAACCGGCCGAGCATGACCTTGCTGCTCGAGCGCCTGACGCCGCATTCGCTCGGCGCGCTGATCGCGCTCTACGAGCATCGCGTCTTCACCGCCGGTGCGGTGTGGGGCATCGACAGCTTCGACCAGTGGGGGGTCGAGCTGGGCAAGGAGCTGGGCAACCGACTGCTGCCGCTTCTGGAAGGCGCAAGCGATGTGGATCCAGCTCTCGATCCCTCGACCCGGGGGCTGCTGGCTCGCTTGCGAGGCTGATTCGCGTGCGGCGGCCCGCTCGAGCAGCGTCGGATCGAGTACTCGAAGCTACCGCGCCAGGCAGGGGCGATCACCGAGGTCACCTGGATCGTCGCCAGCGGTGAACGCATCGTCGGATGGCGGTACGTTGCTTGACCGAACGCGCGCGAAGTCGTAGCGTTGGATCGCCCGTCTCCGAATTTCGCCGGGGGTGGGAATGCGAGCAGACCGACGAGCATCGCAGTCTGGCAAACGATCTGGGCATCGCTTGGGCTCCACCGCCACAAACGTGACAAACCGGCGCCGCGGATTGGCCGTCCTGGCTGCACTCCTGGCTGGCGTGCCCGTCGGCGCGATCGCTCAGCCATCGCGCAACCCGCGTCGCATCGCCTATCTCGCCGGCGCCACGCTGGAGGCCGACAAGATTCGGCTCGAGGAGTTCCGCCGAACGCTGAAGAGCCTTGGCTATGCGGAAGGTCAAAATCTGATCATCGATTCGCGCCACGAGCCCGATCCCTCTCGCCTCGCGGATCTCGCCAGCGAACTTTTGCGCATCAGGCCGGAATTGATCGTGACCGTCACCACTCCCGCCACAGTCGCATTCAAGAACGTCACACGGCAGATTCCGATCGTGTTTGCTGCCGTCGGCGATCCGGTCGCGTTCGGCCTCGTTGCGAGCCTCAGCCGTCCAGGGGGCAACATTACCGGGGTGGCCAACATCGCCTCGGATCTGGCGGGCAAGCGCTTGGAACTGCTCAAGGAGTTGCTTCCCCAGATGACGCTGGTGGGTGTGCTGCTGGAGCCGCAGACACCCGTCTCCGTGCTGCAATGGGCAGCGAGCGAGCAGGCGGCGCGCCAGTTGGGTTTGCGCTTGCATGCAATGCGAATCCCGTCGCCGGACGCCTATGAAGCCGCCTTCGCGGAAGCGTCAACGGCCGGAGTGACCGCTCTGGCGGCGTCGCTGTCACCGACCATGGCTTCGAACTCGGCCCGCATCGCTCGACTCGCCGCCCAGTACCGGTTGCCGTCGATCTCCGCGCGGTCCGATTTCGTCGACCACGGCGGGCTGATGGCCTACAACTCGAGTTTCGAGACGGATGGCAAGGCGATGGCGCGCCTCGTGTACCGGATCTTCACCGGCGCCTCACCTGGCGATCTTCCCGTCGAGCAGCCGACGGAGTTCGAACTGATCATCAACATGAAGACTGCCCGGCAGCTGGGTCTCACAGTCCCGCGGTCGATGCTATTGCGGGCCAGCCGCGTGGTCGAATAGCTGTCGGACTCCATGTGAGTACACGGCCGTTCCAAGTTCACCGGGCGATCGCGCCGCCGAGGCCAGCCAGGGAACACGGATGAACCGGCTACTCATCGCTGCCGTGCTGGCCGGGATCGTGGCGGTCGCGCCGCAGCAAGCCCTGGGCCAGTCGTCCGCGAAGCTGCCGCGCGTCGGCATCCTGTTCCTGAGTCTTCCCTCGCGAGCCGAGATGGCCGAAGGCTTCGAGAAGGGAATGCGCGAACTCGGCTATGTCGACGGCAAGAACGTGATCTACGAACTGCGCGACGCGGGCGGCCGGCCGGAACAACTGGCAGCGCGGGCCGCCGACCTCGTACGGTCGAAGGTCGATGTCATCCTCACCGGCGGGCCGGGACCGTTCCTCGCGGCGCGCAAGGCGACCGACAGCGTGCCGATCGTGACCGTCGGCGGCAGCGATCCGGTGGCGGAGGGCTGGGCCCGGAGTCTCGCGCGGCCCGGCGCGAACATGACCGGGCTGACGGTCACCTTTCCCGAGCTGAGCTCGAAGCGGCTCGAGCTGCTCAAGGAGATGATGCCGAGCGTCGTTCGCGTCGGCGTCCTGTTCAATCCGGACGAAGTGCGGCGCCAGATGGCGTTGGACCCCATGGAAGCGCCGGCCCGGCGCCTCGGCATGCAACTGCAGGCGCTCGAAATTCGCGGGCCGGCCGACTTCGAGCGGGTGTTGCGCGCGGCCCGGCAGGACCGGATCCAGGCGATCCTGACGCAGGAATCGCCCTTGATTCTCGTGAACCGGTCGCGGATCGCCGAGCTGGCCGTGAACGAGGGCCTGCCCTGGATCGGCGAATTCACGTTCGCCGGCGTCGACGGGCTGGTTCTGGCCTACGGCGCCGACATCACCGACCTGCAGCGCCGCGCGGCCAGCCACATCGACCGGATCCTCAAAGGGGCTCGCCCCGGTGACCTGCCGATCGAGCGGCCGACCAAGTTCGATCTGACCGTCAACCTCAAGACAGCGCGGATGCTCGGCATCACGGTGCCTCGGTCGATCCTGCTGCGGGCGGACCGCGTCATCGAATGAGCGAACGGCGCCGCCTTGTCACCGGTCTCGCCGGCGGATTCGCGGTCGAGGCCAAGCGCGAGATTCGCGCGAACAGGGTGATCGAATGACGCCGCGTTGGCGCCTCTTTCCCAAATACGCGTTGCTGATCATCGCGCTGGTTGGCGGCTTGCTGATCGCGAGCGGCGCGACCAGCATCTATTTTTCGTGGCGCGAGAACGAGCAGAACCTGATCGCCTTGCAGGCCGAGAAGGCACAGGCCGCGGCCGCCCGCATCGAGCAGTACATCCTCGAGATCGAGCACCAACTCGGCTGGACCACGATGCCGGCGCTCGAGGTGGGCGCGGATCCCTTCGAATCGCGCCGCACCGAGTACCAGAAGCTGTTCCGCCTGGTGCCGGCGATCACCGAGGCGGCGTGGCTGGACCCGACCGGCCACGAGCAGGTGCGCA
Source organism: Caldimonas sp. (assembly GCA_040007855.1). Classification (GTDB taxonomy): domain Bacteria; phylum Pseudomonadota; class Gammaproteobacteria; order Burkholderiales; family Burkholderiaceae_C; genus Schlegelella_A. The sequence goes on along the minus strand of JBDTUG010000127.1, from coordinate 2,605 downwards.
TCTCGCGGGTGGCGGTCAACGTCGACGGCAGCAACGACGACTACTCGCGGGCACCCAAGTTCAAGGTCGCCCAGAGCGGGACGACGTTCTATGGCCCGGTCTACTTCCGCAAGGAGACCGAGCCCTACATGACGATCGCCCGCCCCGCCGGACTGGGCGGCGGTGTGACGGCCGCTGAGGTCAACCTCAAGTTCGTCTGGGAGGTGGTGTCGCGGATCCGGATCGGCGAGAAAGGCGCGGCCTATGTCGTCGACGATGCCGGCGTGCTCATCGCCCACCCTGACATCAGCCTGGTGCTGCGCAAGACCGACCTGAACTCGCTGCCGCAGGTCTCCGCGCTGAAGCAGCCCGAGGCGTCGGCACGACCGTCGGCGCGCGGCATCGACGGCGCACCGGTGCTCTCCGCGCACGCCGCCATCCCGACGCTGCGCTGGACCGTGTTCGTCGAGTCACCCGAGGCCGAGGCGTTCGCGCCGCTCTATGCGTCCATCCTGCGCGCCGGCCTGCTCCTGGCCGCCGGCCTGCTGGTCTCGATGGTGGCGAGCTTCTTCCTCGCTCGTGCCCTGGTTCGGCCCTTGCGCGAGCTGCAGGAAGGCGCGGCGCGGATCGGCGCGGGCGAGCTCGACCGGCGCATCGACGTGCGGACCGGCGACGAGCTCGAGAGCCTTGCCGAGCAGTTCAACAAGATGGGCATGGCGCTGAGGGAATCGTACGCGGGCCTCGAAGGCAAGGTCGCGGCGAGAACCGCCGAGCTCAGCGAGGCGCTCGAGCAGCAGATCGCCACGGCCGAGATCCTGCGCGTCATCAGCGGCTCGATCACCGATACGCAGCCGGTGTTCGACGCGATCGTGCAGAGCTGTCGGCGTCTGTTCGGCGGCAAGGCGGTTCACCTGGCAATGCCGCGCAGCAACGTGATCGAGAGCGTCGCGTTCGCCTCCGACTCGGAAGATCGCCCAAGGGGAATCGGCTTTCTCAAGCCCTGGCCGCTCGACCGTGGCAGCGGCGCCGGCACCTGCATCCTCGAGGCGCGCGTCATTGCGGTCGCCGACACGGTGGAGGGCGCCCGACAGTTCTCGCGCATGCCCGAGCTGGCGATCGCGCTCGGCTACCGCTCGTGCCTGTTCGTGCCGCTCCTGCGCGACGGCAAGGCGCTCGGCTCGCTGACGATCCTGCGCGCGATGACGGGCGAGTTCCACGCCCAGGAGATCGCTCTCGCGCAGACCTTCGCCGACCAGGCGGTGATCGCGATCGAGAACGCGCGCCTGTTCAACGAGACTCAGGAAGCGTTGCAGCAACAGAAGGCGTCGGCCGAGGTGCTCGCCGTCATCAGCAGCTCGGTGGCCGACACGCAGCCGGTGTTCGACAAGATCCTCGACAGCTGCAAGCACCTGTTCGGCGGTGACGAGCTCGACGTGCTGCTGGTCGATGCGCAGGGACAGTTGCAGGTGGCGGCGTACGTCGGCAAGGCGCACGAAGCGGTGATGGCCACATTTCCAGCGCCGCTGGTCGGCTCGGCGCCGGGCCGCGCCATCGCCGAGCGGCGCGTCGTGCACTACGCCGACGTGCTCAACGACCCCGACACACCGCCAGTGCTGCGCCGGATGGGCAAGGTGGCGGGTTATCACTCGGTCGCATTCGCGCCGATGCTGTGGGAGGACCGCGGCATCGGCGTCGTCGGCGTGGCGCGCTCGCGCGGCGCTTTCAACGACAAGGAGCTCGCGCTGTTGCAGACCTTCGCCGACCAGGCGGTCATCGCGATTCAGAACGCGCGCCTGTTCAACGAGACCAAGGAGGCGCTCGAGCGTCAGACCGCGACGGCCGAGGTTCTAAAGGTGATCAGCGCTTCGCCTACCGATGTGGAGCCGGTGCTGAACGCCGTCGCCGAGCGTGCCGGGCTGCTGTGCAAGTCGGAAAGCAGCCGGGTTTGGCTGCTGGTCGCGGGCGACAAGCTGCGCGCGATGGCCCAGTACGGACCGAGCCTCGGCGGCGACGACGAGTTGCCGCTGCGTCGATCCTCGGTCGTCGGGCGCGCGTTCCTGGATCGCAGGCTGCTGCATGTCGTAGATGTCGTTCCGCTGATCGAGACCGAGTACCCCGACATTCGCGAGCTCCAGGCGCGGCACGGCTTTCGCACCGTGCTCGTCGTGCCGATGCTGCGCGATGGCCAGCCGATCGGTGCGATCACCCTGTTGCGCCGGTGGGTCCAGCCCTTCCCCGATGCCGATGTCCGGCTGGTTCAGACCTTTGCCGATCAGGCCGTGATCGCGATCGAGAATGTGCGCCTCTTCAACGAGACCAAGGAAGCGCTGCAGCAGCAGACCGCCACGGCCGAGGTGCTGAAGGTGATCAGCAGCTCGGTGGCCGACGCGGCGCCGGTGTTCGAGAAGATCCTGGAGAGCTGCCAGCGCCTGTTCGCCAGCAACGAGCAAGGCATCATCTTCATTGGCAAGGAAGGCGGGATGCACCTGGCCGCGCACCATGGTCAGGCCCGGCGACGCCTGGAGGACATGTTCCCGTCGGCGCAGACGGGCGACTTCCAGTCGTTGCTTCTCGAGTGCGGAGTCCTCCACTTCAAGAGCGTCCTCGCCGACGCCGACGTGCCGCC
>JBDTUG010000126.1:0-9228 GCA_040007855.1 Caldimonas sp. | reverse complement strand
ATTCTTGCGTTGACCGATTATTGCACCGGCATGACACGAGTCAAACCTCGCGTCCCCGGGGCCCCCCGCTCGGCATGATGAGCGGCCCGCTCGACCGGTGCCGTCGCCCGCAACGAATCCCCGAGACGATGAAAGCCAGCCAGTTCTTCATTTCGACCTTGAAGGAAGCCCCGGCCGATGCCGAGGTCGCGAGCCACCGGCTGATGCTGCGCGCCGGCTTCGTCAAGCGGCTGTCGGCGGGGATCTACACCTACATGCCGATGGGCCTGCGCGTCATCCGCAAGATCGAGGCGATCGTGCGCGAGGAGATGAACGCAGCCGGCGCGGTCGAGCTGCTGATGCCGGTGGTGCAGCCGGCCGAGCTCTGGCAGGAAAGCGGGCGATTCGCGAAGTACGGTCCCGAGCTGATGCGCGTCAAGGACCGCCACGACCGCGACTTCGTGATCCAGCCGACCAGCGAGGAGGTCATCACCGACATCGCCCGCCAGGAACTGCGCAGCTACCGCGCCTTGCCGCGCAATTTCTATCACATCCAGACCAAGTTCCGCGACGAGCGGCGGCCCCGTTTCGGCGTGATGCGCGGCCGCGAGTTCACGATGAAGGACGCGTACTCGTTCGACCGCGACGCCGCTGCCGCCGAGCTGAGCTACCGCCGCATGTACGACGCCTACGTGCGCATCTTCGAGCGGATGGGGCTGGTGTTTCGCGCCGTCGCCGCCGACACCGGGGCGATCGGCGGCGACCGCTCGCACGAGTTCCAGGTGATCGCCGAGACCGGCGAGGACGCGATCGCCTACAGCCCCGCCTCCGGGTACGCGGCCAACGTCGAGCTGGCCGAGGCGCTGTCGCTGTTGGCCGCGCGCGGCGCGCCGACGCAGGAGCTGGCGAAGCCACCGACACCGGGCAAGAGCACCTGCGAGGACGTGGCAAGCTTCCTCGGCCTGCCGATCGAGCGGACCGTCAAGTCGCTCGTGCTGGCGAGCGAAGCGAAAGGCGAGGACGGCCGGCCCGGCCCGATCACGCTCTGGCTGCTGCTGGTGCGCGGCGACCACTCGCTGAACGAGGTCAAGGCCGGCAAGTTGCCCGGCCTGGGTGACGGCTGGCGCTTCGCCACGCCGGCGGAGATCCGGGCCGGCTTCGCCAGCGACCCCGGCTACCTCGGGCCGCTCGGCCTCGAACGCAGCGGCGCCAACCCCGTGCGCGTGGTCGCCGACCGGACGGTCGCGGCGATGCGCGACTTCGTCTGCGGTGCGAACGAATCGGGATTCCACTACACCGCCGTCAACTGGGGCCGCGACCTGGCCGAGCCGGACCTCGTTGCCGACATCCGCAACGTCGTCGCCGGCGATCCGTCACCCGACGGCAGCGGCCCGCTGGCGATCCAGCGCGGCATCGAAGTCGGCCACGTCTTCTTCCTCGGCACCAAGTACAGCGCGCCGATGCAGGCGACCTTTCTCGACGAGAAAGGCCAGCCGCGCCTGCTCGAGATGGGCTGCTACGGCATCGGCATCACCCGAATCGCGGGCGCCGCGGTCGAGCAGAACCACGACACGCGCGGCATGATCTGGCCGGACGCGATCGCCCCTTTCGCGGTCGTCGTCTGCCCGATTGGCTACGACCGGTCGCCGGCGGTGCGCGAAGCGGCCGACGCCCTGCATGCCCGGTTGCTCGGCGCCGGCATCGATACGATCCTCGACGACCGCGGCGAACGCCCGGGGGCGATGTTTGCAGACTGGGAGCTGATCGGCGTGCCGCACCGCATCGTCCTCTCCGATCGCGGCCTGAAGGCCGGCGAGCTCGAGTACCAGGGCCGGCGCGACGTGCAGGCGACGAAGGTCGCGGCCGACGCTGCGCTCGCTTTCGTGAAGGCCAAGCTCGCGGCATGAACGGCGGGCTCTCCCGGACGGGGAGCCAACGGCGCGCGCTCGTCACCGGAGCCTGCCTCGGTGCCGCCGCCGCGCTGGGGCTGCCGTGCGTCGCCCGGGCCGGCGCGCAGGTCGAGGAGCCGCTCGCCGACGCGGTCCGATCGGTGCTGTCGGCGGCGATCGCCGATCGCGCCCCGCCGAGACCGGTGTTCGCCGGCATCGACGAGCGCCTCGTCCACCTGCGCTGGCTCGGCGCCATGAGCGACAAGCTGCGCCGACAGAAGGCCGAGCTTGTCACCCGGGTCGAATTCCTCGAGACGCTCTGGTACGAGAGCACGCGCGCCGGCCTCGAGCCCGCCCTGATGCTCGGCCTGGTACAGGTGGAAAGCGCGTTCCGCAAGTACGCGATCAGCATCGTCGGGGCGCGCGGCTACACCCAGGTGATGCCGTTCTGGGCGCGCCTGATCGGCGACGGCGACGTCGCTCGCCTGTTCCACATGCAGACCAACCTGCGCTTCGGCTGCGTCATCCTGCGCCACTACCTCGATCGCGAGAAGGGCGACCTCTATCTCGCGCTCGGCCGCTACAACGGCAGCCGCGGCCGGCCCGAATACCCGAACGCGGTGTTTGCGGCGCAGCGCGGCTGGCAGGTCGCGCCGCCCTGAACCGCCGGCCGGACGGCTACAGGCCGGGCCAGGAGGTCGGCTTGGCCGAAGCCACGCCGAGCAGCGCAAGAACCCGCTCGATGCTCTCGTCGACCAGCTCGGCGATCGACTGCGGCCGGTGATAGAAGGCGGGCAGCGGCGGAAAGACGATCGCGCCCATCTCGGTCGCTGCCGTCATGTTGCGCAAGTGGGCGAGGTTGAACGGCGTCTCGCGCACCATGAGGAGAAGCTTCCGGCGCTCCTTCAGGGCGACGTCGGCGGCGCGGGTCAGCAGGTTGTCCGACATGCCATGGGCGATTGCCGCCAGCGACTTCATCGAGCATGGCGCGACCACCATCGCGTCGACCGCGAACGAGCCGCTCGCGATCGCCGCGCCGATGTCGGCCGGGTTGTAGGCGAAGGCGGCGCGCGCCTCGAGCGCGTGGCGATCGAGGCCGAGCTCGTGATGGACGTTCAGCACGCCGGCCGGCGTTGCCACGAGGTGGGTCTCGTGGCCGGCTTCGCGCAGCCGGTCGAGGAGGCGCAGCGCGTAGATCGCGCCCGTTGCCCCGGTGACGCCAACGACGATCCGGGGCGGCCGCGCGGCGGGGCTCACGCGTCCGCCGGCGGGCGACGGATCAGGCCGGGACGCCGAGCGCCGGCTGCAATTCGCCGGCCTGGTACATCTCGGTCATGATGTCCGAGCCGCCCACGAATTCGCCGTTGACGTACAGCTGGGGGATGGTCGGCCAGTCGGAATAGCCCTTGATGCCCTGGCGGATCTCTTCGTCCTCGAGGACGTTGACGGTCTTCAGATCGATCACGCCGCAGGCCTTGAGGATCTGGATCGCGCGGCCGGAAAAACCGCACATCGGGAACTGGGCTGTTCCCTTCATGAAGAGGACGACGCGATGGCCCTTGACCAGCTCGTCGATGCGTTGTTGAACGTCGCTCATGGTGCCGACCCGCCTGGAAAGTGAACTCGAGGCGGCAACTGTAACGGGAATTGCCAGGCCGGCGGTTCAGAAGGAATAGGAGGCGCCGAGTTGCAGGACAGGAGTCAGGCGCATGTCGCGCACGACGTCGTCGAGGCTCTGGCCGCCACCGAAAACGCGGCCCAGGCGGACTGCATTGCCGGGGCTGAGCGAGACCAGTCCGAGGTCGGCGCTGAAGCTCCAGCCGCTGCGCAACGGCAATCGGCTGTAGCCGATGCCGATGTAGGGCAGGGTGGCGCTGCTCTCGCCGGCGAAGTCGGGGCCGTAACCCGCAATGGCGGCGGAGGGGCCGAACAGGCGTCGCTCGGTGCTGACCAGGCCGCTCGCGGGCGCAAGGGCATGGCTTGCCCAGAGCGGGCTGCGCGCGCCGACGATCACGCCGCTGGTGGCACGAAAGCCGCCGGTCGCGGCGGTCGCGGTGGCCGGGGCGCTGCCGAAGTAGACGTCGCCGAGCACCCGGAGACCCTTGAACTGCAGGCCTGTGCCGTCGATGGAAGACGCGATGCCGCGGACGAGCGGTGCGGAAGTGGCGTAGGCGACCCGACCTGAAAACCGCGCCCAGGGCACGCGATCGGCGTCAGCGGCGAGCCCTTCGCCCCCGGCCCATGCTGCAAATGGCGAGAACGTCGCCGCTGAAATGGCAAGCCAGCGCAAGAACCGCATGACAACCTCCTCGATCGAACCCGGCGGTTGAGGTGAAAGGCGGTGCCGCCTTCCTCCTGAGAAGCCATGCTACGGCGCGCGCCAGCGGAGGTTGAAGAGATCGGTGCGAACGGCGCATCGTTCGCGACGGCGGTGCGGCTTTTGCACGACGTTCGCCGCGAGCGTGCGACAACGCGTGATGATTGTCAGCGCTCGTTACAGCGACGCGCGACGCGCCTGCGCCCCGGTGGCGCGCGGCAGACCGGCAAGATCGGCACGGGTTTCGACCGGGTCGAGCCCGGCCGCCGCCAGGAGATCTCGGACCGCTGCCGCCTGGTCGAAACCGTGCTCGAGGAGCAGCCAACCGCCGGCGCGCAGGTGCGCCGAGGCGCCGGCGATGATCGCGCGCAGCGCGGCCAGACCCTCTTCGTCCGCCACCAGCGCTGCCTGGGGCTCGTGACGCAAGGCGGCCAGCGCCGGATCGCCTGCGCGGACATAGGGCGGGTTGGCGACGACAAGATCGAAGCTGCGGCGCTCCAGCCCTTGCCACCAGGAGGCCTCGACGAACTCGATCTCGAGCGACAGCCGCTCGGCATTGCGTCGGGCCACGGCGAGGGCGGCCGGGCTGGCGTCGGTCGCGGTGACGGCGGCGTGCGGCTCGCCCTGCCGGATGGCGAGGGCGATCGCGCCGCTGCCCGTGCCGAGGTCGAGCACGCGCGCCGGCCGTTCTTGCCCGGCCAGCAGCTCGAGCGCCCAGTCGACCAGCAACTCGGTCTCGGGTCGCGGCACGAGAACGTCGGGGCCGACCTCGAGGCTCAGGCCGAAGAACTCCTTCTCGCCGAGCAGATAGGCGACCGGCTCGCCGCCGGCGCGTCGCCCGAGCCAGTCTGCCCAGCGCGCCGCGACCTCCGGGGCCAGCACACGCTCGTCGTGGGCGATCAGCTGCGCGCGCGTCGCGGCGAGCAGGCGGGCCAGCATCAGCTGGGCGTCGAGCGAGGCGACGCCGCGCTGGCGCGCCTGGACGAGCGCCGCGGCGACCGTCGCCGGCCCGCTCACCCTTCGCCGCTCTCGAGCGCCGCCAGCTGCTCGGCCGCCTGGGCCGCCTGCAGCGCCGAGATTACCTCGCCCAGGTCGCCGTCGAGGATCGCCTGCAGCTTGTAGAGCGTCAGGCCAATGCGGTGGTCGGTGACCCGCCCCTGGGCGAAGTTGTAGGTGCGGATACGGTCGCTGCGGTCGCCGCTGCCGACCAGGCTCTTGCGCGTCGCCGCTTCCTTGGCGGCCCGCTCGGAGCGCTCCTTCTCGCGCAGCCGGGCGGTCAGCACCGCCAGCGCCCGCGCCTTGTTGCGATGCTGCGAGCGATCGTCCTGGCACTCGGCGACGATGCCGGTCGGCAGGTGGGTGATGCGGATCGCGCTGTCGGTCTTGTTGACGTGCTGGCCGCCGGCGCCGCTGGCGCGGAAGGTGTCGATGCGCAGCTCGTTCGGGTCGAGGGTGAGCTCCTCGGTTTCGTCGGGCTCGGGCAGCACCGCCACCGTGCACGCGCTGGTATGGATGCGCCCCTGCGTCTCGGTGACCGGGACCCGCTGCACCCGGTGACCGCCCGACTCGAACTTCAGCTGCGCGTAGACCGCGTCGCCGTCGATGCGAAAGACCACCTCCTTGCAGCCGCCGAGGTCGCTGGCGCTTTCCGACAGCACCTCGGTTTTCCAGCCCTGCCGCTCGGCGAAGCGGAGGTACATGCGGGCCAGCTCGGCGGCGAACAGGGCCGATTCGTCGCCGCCGGTGCCGGCGCGAACCTCGAGGAAGACGTTGCGCGTGTCGTCAGCGTCCTGCGGCAGCAGCGCCGCCTGCAAGGACTGCGTGAGGCGCTCGAGCTCGGCGCTCGCGGCGCTCGCCTCCTCGCTGGCCAGCGCCCCCATCGCTGCGTCGCCGGCCGCCTCGGCCAGCAGCTCGTTCGCCGAGGCGAGGTCGCCCTCGCGCGCCTGATAGCGACGGAACAGGTCGACCAGCTGCGCGGCCCCGGCGTGCTCGCGGCTCAGCTCGCGATAGCGCTTCATGTCGGCGGTGATCGCCGGATCGGCGAGTGTCGCGTCGAGCTCGGTCAGCCGGAGCGCGAGCCGTTCGAGCTGTTGGCGAAGCGTGGGTCTCATGGGCGGCGAAGGGGGCGAAAGGCATTCCGGCAGGGCGAAGCTTGCGCGGGCCGGCGGCCCGCACGCGCGGCTCGCCGCTAGCGGCCGCCCGAGCGCAGGAACAGGCGCGAAACGGTCTGCGCCAGACGGGTTCGCTCGTCGCCGTCGGCCTCGCGCAGCTCGGCCAGCGTGCCGTGCAGCATCTTCTGCGTCAGCCCCTTGGAGAGCGCCTCGAGCACGACGCCCACGTCCTCGCCGTTGGCGAGCAGCTTCCGGGCCCGGGCGATCTCCAGCGATCGCCAGTCGTCGGCCTGGGCATGGAGCGCCTGGATCAGGGGGATCGAGCCGCGCCGGTCGAGCCATTGCACAAAGCTCTGCACGCCGGCTTCGATGATCGCCTCGGCCTGCGCGACCGCCGCTTCGCGCTTCTCGCCGCCGGTCTGCACCAGCGCCGACAGATCGTCGACGGTGTAGAGGTAGACGTCGGACAGGCGCGCGACCTCGGGCTCGATGTCGCGCGGGACGGCGAGGTCGACCATGAACATCGGCCGGTGCCGGCGCGCCTTGATCGCCCGCTCGACGGCGCCCAGGCCGACGATCGGCAGCGAGCTCGCGGTGCAGGAGACAACGATGTCGAATTCAGCCAGCCGCGCGGGCAGATCGGCGAGCGGCATCGTCGTCGCGCCGAAGCGAGCCGCCAGCTCCTCGGCACGCTCGCTGCTGCGGTTGGCAATCACCAGCTGGCGCGGCCGGCGCGCCGCGAAATGGGTAGCGGCCAGCTCGATCATTTCGCCGGCGCCGACGAACAGCACCCGGGTTTCGGCCAGCGATTCGAACAGCCGCGAGGCGAGCCGGACGGCGGCCGCCGCCATGCTGATCGAATGGCTGCCGATCTCGGTCGAGCTGCGCACCTGCTTGGCGACCGCGAACGAGCGCTGGAACATCTGTTGCAGGGTCGTGCCTAGCGTACCGGCGCTGTCGGCTTCACGCACCGCCTGCTTCAGCTGGCCGAGGATCTGCGGCTCGCCGAGCACCATCGAATCGAGTCCGCTGGCGACGCGGAACGCGTGGCGGGCCGCCGAGGCGCCTTCCATCACGTAGGTGTGCGATCGCAAGGTCTGACCCGAGACGCCGCCGATGCCGGCCAGCCAGTCGACCGCCGGATCGACGGCCGCCGTATCGGCGCCGACATAGAGCTCGGTGCGGTTGCAGGTCGAGACGATCGCCACCTCGCTGATGCGCTCGTGGCGCGAGCGGAAGTCCTGGAGGGCGGCAGGGAGTTGCTGGGTCGGAAACGCGAAACGGCCGCGCAGGTCCAGCGGCGCGGTCGTATGGTTGAGCCCCAGCGTGAAGACGCTCATGGCCGAATTATAAAATTCATGCCCTTCGCCCGGGCCTGGGCCCATCCAGAGGCATCGTTGCAGTGAATCCGGTCGACGCGTTCTGGCACATCGCGAACTTCTTCGCCCCGGCGCTCGTCATCGGCTACCTGGCGGCGGGCGCCGCCAAGCTGCTCTGGCGCGACGAACTCGGCGCGATCCCGTGGCTGCGCTTCGGCGCCTGGCCGAGTGCGGCGATGGCCGGGGTGGCACTGCTCGGCCTGGTCGTCTTCGGCCACGACGGCAAGGTGGTGACCTACGTCGCCATGGTCGTCGCCTGCGCGGCGGCGCTCTGGTGGGTGGGGTTTCGCCAGCGCGCCTGAGCCGGCGCCACCCGACGGGCCGTCAGGCTGCGACAGGCTCGCCGCGCAGCGAATGCCCGCGCACCTCGGTGATTCGCACGTCGACCAGCCGGCCGATCCGGTCCTCGGGGGCGGCGAGGTTGACGACGCGGTTGCACTCGGTGCGACCCATCAGCTCGCTGCCGTCCTTGCGCGAGGCGCCTTCGACCAGGATGCGCTGCACGGTGCCCAGGCGCGAGCGGCTGATCGCGTTGCCCTGCGCCTCGATCCGCGCCTGCAGGCGTTGCAGGCGCTCGAGCTTCTGTTCGGCCGGGGTTTCGTCGGCCAGCTGCGCCGCCGGCGTTCCGGGGCGCGGGCTGAAGACGAAGCTGAAGCTGTGGTCGAAGCCGACCTCCTCGACGAGCGCCATCGTCCGCTCGAAGTCGGCCGCCGTCTCGCCCGGGAAGCCGACGATGAAGTCGCTCGAGATCGCGATCTGCGGCCGCACGGCGCGAAGTTTTTTCACCGTGCTCTTGAACTCGAGCGAGGTGTAGCCGCGCTTCATGGCCGCGAGGATGCGGTCGCTGCCGTGCTGGACCGGCAGGTGCACGTGATCGACCAGCTTGCCGACCCGGCGATAGACCTCGATCAGGGCCGGCGTGAATTCCTTCGGGTGGCTGGTCGTGTAGCGGATCCGCTCGATGCCGGGAATCTCCGCCACCACCTCGAGCAGGGTCGCGAAGTCGGCGATCTGGCTGGTCGCGCCCATCGCCCCGCGGTAGGCGTTGACGTTCTGCCCGAGCAGCGTCACCTCGCGCACGCCGCGCTCGGCCAGCCCGGCGACTTCGGCGAGCACGTCGTCGAACGGCCGCGAGACCTCCTCGCCGCGCGTGTAGGGGACGACGCAGTACGAGCAGTACTTGGAGCAGCCCTCCATGATCGAGACGAACGCGGTCGGCCCCTCGACGCGCGCCGGCGGCAGGTGGTCGAACTTCTCGATCTCCGGAAAGCTGATGTCGACCTGCGCGCGGCCTTCGCTGCGCCGCCGCGCGAGCAGGCCGGGCAGGCGGTGCAGCGTCTGCGGGCCGAAGACGATGTCGACGTAGGGCGCGCGCGTGACGATCGCCGCGCCTTCCTGGCTCGCGACGCAGCCGCCGACGCCGATCAGCGCGCCGCGCGCCTTCAGGTGCTTGACGCGGCCGAGGTCGCTGAACACCTTCTCCTGCGCCTTCTCGCGCACCGAGCAGGTGTTGAAGAGGATCAGGTCGGCCTGCTCGACGTCGTCGGTCGGCT
>JBDTUG010000125.1:0-9243 GCA_040007855.1 Caldimonas sp. | reverse complement strand
GCGCGTGAGCCCCGTGCCCGTGCTCGTCGTGCGCAATCCGGCCCAGGCCGGCTAGGCCAGACCGACGGACTCTGCCGTGGCGGCGATGCAGAGCGGGTCGGCGTCTCGAGCGTCCGCCACCTCGGTCCGGCGCAACACCGCCTTGATGCGCGCCGGCAGCCCGCGCAGGTCGAACGGCTTGGCGACGTAGTCGTCGGCCGCGATCTCGAGCCGACCACCTTGTCGACGGCGTCGCCGCGGCCGGTCACTATCACGAGGTCGCAGCGGAACCTTGCACGCCTGGTCGAACGACGAGCATGGTCTGATTGCGATGCCACACCGCAAGCAGCCGGCCGTGACGCGGTGCGCAGCCTTGCGCGATGTCGACTCCCGATACGGGCGCGAGACGATGGGGATTGCGGCGGATCAAGGCACAGGCGAGTCGCGCGAGCCCAATGTCCCGAAAGGCGAGTCCATGCACACAGCATTCGATCCCTGGCGGTCGGCGACCGTCGCTGCCGATGTCGCACTGGCTTCGCGCGCCCGTGCCGCCAATCTGGCTGAACGACAGGAGCGACGCCTGCGCGACCTGCTCGAGGCGGCCGTTCAACGCTCGCCGATGTACCGCCGATTGCTGCATGGGCGCGGCGGCGAGCTGCGCTTGGGCGATCTGCCCGTCGCTCGCAAGGCCGGCCTGATGCGCGCGTTCGATACCTGGTGTTGCGACCCGTCGCTCCGACTCGAGCCGCTGCGGCGATTCGTGGCCGATCCGGGCAACATCGGCCAGCCGTTCCTCGACCGCTACATCGTGTGGGAGAGCTCGGGCAGCAGCGGCGAGCCGGCCATCTTCGTCCAGGATGCGGCCGCGATGGCGGTCTACGACGCGCTCGAGACGCTTCGCAAGCCCGACCTGCGGCCGCTGCGCCGCCTGATCGATCCGTTCGGCCTGACCGAGCGGATCGTCTTCGTCGGCGCGATCGGCGGCCATTTCGCGAGCACGGTGTCGATCGAGCGGCTGCGCCGGCTCAATCCGGTCCTGTCGCAGTCCATCGCGAGCGTCTCCTTCCTGCAACCGATCGAGAGCATCGTCGCGCAGCTCGAGGCCAGCCGGCCCACCGTCCTCGCGACCTATCCGAGCGCTGCGGTGCTCCTGGCCGGTGAATTCCGCGTCGGTCGGCTGCGCTGCGCGCCGAAGGAGGTGTGGACCGGGGGCGAGACGCTGACGCCGGGAATGCGCAGCTTCGTGCAGGAGACGTTCGGCTGTCGCGTCGTCAACAGCTACGGCGCTTCGGAATTCCTCTCTCTCGCCTGCGAGTGCTCGCACGGCGCCCTGCATCTCAACAGCGACTGGGCGATTCTCGAGCCGGTCGACGGCCACGACGAGCCCGTCGAGCCGGGAACGCCAGGCGCGACGACGCTCCTCACGAACCTCGCGAATCATGCCCAGCCCATCATCCGATACGACCTCGGCGATCGCGTCGCGGTGCAGGCCGTGCCGTGCGACTGCGGATCGCTCTTGCCGGTGATCGAGGTGAACGGTCGCTGCGACGACACCCTGCAACTCGGCACACGCACGTCACGCCGGGTGCGGGTCCTGCCGCTGGCACTCTGCACCGTTCTCGAGGACGGCGCCGGGCTGTTCGACTTCCAGCTCGTGCAGGACGGTCTTCGCGAGCTATCGCTGAGCACGCCCGCCCATGGACCGGCCGCCCGTGCCGCTCTGCAGCGGGGCCGGTCCGCGCTCGGCGCATTCCTGGAGGAACAGGGCGCCGGCACGGTACGGATCCGCTGCCAGAGCGGGCATCCGCCGCGCCGCGGCCGCTCCGGCAAGCTGCAGCGCGTGATCGGCTGGGTCGAGTGAGACGCATGCCCGACGATCCCCTGCTCGCCGAGGCGCGCGCACGGGTCGCCGCCCTGCGTGGCGCGCTCGAAGCCGCCGAGGATGCGCCGGTCCGTGTCATCGAGACCCACGTCTCCTGGGTCCTGCTGGCGCGGCAGCTGGCCTACAAGATCAAGAAGCCGGTCTGCCTTGCCTTCCTCGACTTCACGAGCCTGGCGGAGCGGCGCCGCTGCTGCGACGAGGAGCTTCGACTCAACCGCCGCTTTGCGCCCGATCTCTACCTCGACGTGATCGATGTGCGCCAGGGTGCGCGCGGGCCGAGCTTCGGCGGCAGCGGCGAGGTGGTCGACGCCGCCGTGCGGATGCGGCGATTTGCCGACGGCGCGCTGTGGAGCGAGCGCGTCGCGTCCGGCACCCTCCAGGCTGCGCAGCTCGATGCGTTCGCGCGCCGACTGGCGGCCTGCCATCGCGACGCCGCCGTGGCACCGCCGGCCAGCGGCTTCGGCGCGGCGGCGGGTCATGCCCGCGTCGTCGAAGGCGTCGTCGCCGCGATCGCCGGATGGCACTCGGGGCATCCGTCGACCGCGCCTGAGTGGCCCGCCTTGCGCGACTGGCTGCGCGAGGAGCTCGCCGGGCTCGATCGCCACTGGCGCGAGCGGCTGCATGCGGGAGCCGTCCGCGAATGTCACGGCGACCTGCAACTGTCCAACGTGGTGCAGCTGGGCGACGAGGCCGTCGCCTTCGACGCGCTGGAGTTCGCGGCCGAGCTGCGCTGGATCGATCCGCTCGACGACGTCGCTTTCCTCGTCATGGATCTGCTCGCGAACGGACGGCGCGACCTCGCCTTCCGGTTCCTCGACGTCTACCTCGAGGCGAGCGGCGACCACGACGGCCTGCCGGCGCTACGCTTCTTCCTGGTCACGCGGGCGCTCGTGCGCGCCCAGGTCTGCCTCCTGCGCAACGAAGGCGGTGCCGCTCGCGCGGGTCACGGCGAGACCAGGCGCTATCTCGAGCTCGCATCGGCGCTCGCCCACGGCCGCGACCCGAGACTGGCGATCACCTGCGGCCTGCCCGGGTCCGGGAAGACGTTCGCGTCGCAGTCCATGCTCGAAGCGGTCGGTGCCGTGCGTGTCCGATCGGACGTCGAACGCAAGCGCCTGTTCGGGATCGCATCGTTGCAGTCCTCTCGAGGGCTCGGCGCCGGCGCGATCTACGACGCCGCCGCGAACGAGCGGACCTACGAGCGCCTCTTCGTCGTCGCGCGAACGGCCCTTCTGGCCGGCTGGCCGACGGTCGTCGACGCCGCGTTCCTGCGCCGCGCCGAACGCGCCCGCTTCGCGGCCCTGGCCGCGACGCTCGCCGCGCCGTTCACGATCGTCGCCTGTCGCGCCGATCCGCCGCTCCTGCGGCAACGGGTTGCGGCGCGCCGCGATCGCGGCGACGATGCCTCCGAAGCCGATGTCGACGTCCTGGAGCGCCTCACGAACGCCGCCGAGCCGCTCGACGCCACCGAGGCCGCGCTCGCGATCGTCAGCGATGCCGGCCCGCAGCAGTCGCCGGGCGACCTCGCGCGACGCTGGAAGCAAGCCCGTTGATGCGACGCCCGCCCGGCGGCGTCAGTCATTCGGAGCCCATCCACGGAGGCGCGACCCCGCGGGTCGAGTGCGCTCGCAGCCACTCAAAGCCACGGCGCCCACCAGGTTTCGGCGACCGGCTTCGTCGCGGCAACCCAACTCAAATCTCCTCCAACTGGTCCCTCTCCTACCGCACCGCGATCCGCGCCACCCCGCTTCGCGTCAGCGCATGGAGCGCACCGTCGGGGCCGACCACGAGGTCGGTGACGTACGAGCCCAGCAAGGCGAACGAGTAGACCGCGTTGTGGTTGGCCAGGTCCATGCGGCTGATCGTGCGGTGCGCGAAGTCGCCGAAGAAGTAGCTGCCCCGGTGGGCGGCCGGGAAGTTGCCTCCGCTGGTCGGATAGAAGGCGCCGCCGGCGATCGCCTTGCCGATGATGAACCCGCCCGTGCCGCTGCCCGGGGGCACCGTCTGTTCGTGGGCGTAGGAGAACAGGGGCGATGCCGCGCCGCCGATGTTGCTGGGGCCCTCGAGATAGGGCCAGCCGTAGTTCGACGCCTTCTTGCCGAGGTTGATCTCCTCCCAGGAGGTCTGGCCGACATCGTTGATGTGCATGCGGCCGGTGCCCGGCTGGATGGCGAAGGTGAACGGGTTGCGCAGGCCGACCACCCATATCGCGCGCGCCAGGCCGGTCAGGCCGCCGGGGCCGGCGAACGGGTTCTCCGGCGGGATGCTGCCGTCGTCGTTGAAGCGCAGCATCTTGCCGAACACGACGTTGAAGTTCTGCGCGTCGAGGCCTTCGGAGTTGTCGCCCACGGTGAGGTAGAGCTTGCCGTTGAAGCCGAAATGGATCGCCCCGCCGTTATGGCTGGTCGACTCGCTCAGCGCCGGCAGGTCGACGATCGACTGTTCCGCGCCGGTCGAGACATCGCCGCTCGCCACCAGTCGCGTGACCCGGTTGTGCGCGCCGCCGACCAGCGTGGTGTTGAGGACGTAGACGAAGCCGTTGTTCGCGAAATCGGGGTGCAGGGCGATGCCGAGCGCGCCGCGCTCGCCACGCGAGTCGACGCTCAGGGTGTGGAACGGCGTAGCGAGCAGAACACCGTTCTTGACCACCCGCACGGTGCCCGCCTGCTCGGTGATGAAGAGCCGCCCGTCGGGCGCGACGGCAAACGCGATCGCGTTGTTCAGGCCGGTGACCCACGATTCATTCATGGTGAAGCCGACCGGCACGGTGCGCGTGCCGGCAAACCGCACCAGCGCGCTGTCCCATGGCGAAAGGTTGCCGGCGGCGTCGCGGGCACGTGCCCGCACCACGTGCTGGCCGGCGGTGTAGCGGCCGGTGTCGGCCATGCCGCCGTACGGCGCGACCTTCTTCTCGGCGCCGATGATCTCGCCGTCGATCTGGAACTCGACGCCGGCCACGCCGACGTTGTCGGTCGCGGTGGCGCTCAGGATCAGGGTGCCGGTCAGCCCGTCGGCGAGGTTGAGTGGCGAGGTGAGGGTGACGACCGGCGGCTGCAGATCGTCGGGTCCCGCCGGCTTGACGGTGACGGAGAGCCGGGTGCTGGTGGTCTGCGCGCCGTTGTTGTCGGTCGCCCGCGCACTCAGCGAGTGCGAGCCGCTCGTCAGCGGCGTCCAGGCGATCGTGTAGGGCGGGCTGTTGAGGTTGCCGATCAGCGTCGCGCCGTCGAAGAACGCCACCTGGACGACGCTGCCGTCACTGTCGCTCGCGGTGGCACGCAGGTTGACCGGCACGTCGACGATCGTGCGGCCGACCGGCGCCAGCGACACCGAGGGAAGCGCGTTGACGGCAGGGCCGACGTCGGTGAAGCTGGCGGTGAACGTGGTGTCGGTCGCCGGCGTCGAGATGGTGTGGAACACCGCGCCGGCATCGCTCCAGCTGTCGAAGCGGTAGCGCCGGCCGCCGACGATCACGTCCGACGCGCCGAGGTCGCGCTCGATCCCGACCACGCCGAGAAAGGTGATCGGCGACACGTCGGGCTGTCCGTCGAGCGTCAGCGGCAAGCCGGCCGGCAGCGTCGTCAGCGTCACGGTCGCCTTGCGCGGCAGCACGTCGCGGGTGACCTCGGCGCTCAGGCCCTGGCTGTCGGTCGCGCGCAGGTGAAAGCGGTACAGGATGTTGTCCGAGGTTTCGCCGCGCACCGGGATGGTGACCTGGCCGCTCGCGCCGGCGGTCGGCGGCAGCACCGGGTGGGTGTGCGAATCGTGCTGCAGCTCGACCCACCAGGTGAGCTGCGAGGTCGGCAGCACACCGTCTTCCGGGTCGCTCGCGCTGGCCGCGAAATCGATGACATCGCCGGCCTTGAAGGTGAGGCCGGCGCCGGGGCTGCCGATGACGGGCAGCGGCGGCTGGTTCGAGAGGATCGTCGCGCCGGCCCGGCCGATGTCGGTGAAGGTGGCGACGTAGGTGGTGTCGGCGCCCGGCACCGAGATGGTGTGCGAGGCCGTACCGCCGTCGCTCCAGGCGTCGAACCGGTAGCGCCGGCCGTTGAAGACCAGGTCGGCGGCGCCCAGGTCGCGCTCCGTGCCGACCACCGCGACGAAGGTGCCCGGGGCGGCGGCCGGCTGGCCGTCGAGCGTCAGCGGCAGGCCGGGCGGCGAGGTCGCGATCGAGACCTTCGCGCGGCGCGGCAGGAGGTCGACGCTGACCTCGCTGCTCACGCCGGCCCTGTCGGTGGCGCGCAGGTGCAGCCGGATCATCAGGTCGTCGGAGGTCTCGCCGCGAACGGGGATGGCGTAGGTTCCGCTACGGCCCGCGGTCGGCGCCTGGGCGGCGTGGGCGCGGCCCTCGTGGAAGGACTCCACCCACCAGCTCAACTGCGCCGGCGCCAGCGTTCCGTCTTCGGCATCGCTGGCGCTGCCGCTGAACTCCAGCGTGTCGCCGGCCTGGAACGTGGCGCCGACGCCGGGGCTGAGGATGACCGGAACGGGCGCCCGGTTGCCCGGGCCCGCCACGGCAGGCGCTTGCGCCTGGCCTTCGCGCTCTCCCCCACAGGCCGCCAGCAGGGCGCACAGCAGCGTGCCCGCCAATGCCTCGATCCAGCGCGATACCTTCATTGCCGTAGGCGGCCGCAGCCGCACCCTCTCGCTTCAAGCATGATAGGTTGACGCAAGGTCCGGGCCGGCCTCGTCCGACCCCGCGCTGCGGCAAGATTTGCCGGTTTGCAACGAAGAATCGCCGCTCTCGGGGGAGCGCCCGCCGGAAGCGGCCGGGCACGACGATTGCGAAGCGAGCCCGGATCGAGCCCATGAAAATCGAATACGACGAGTCTTTCGACAGCGAGCGCGCGGCGTTTCGCGAGTTCGCTCTCGCCTGCCGCGCCGAACGCGATCGGCTGGCCAGCGCCCGCCTGGCCGAGCACGACCGTCGCTTTGCAGGCGCTGGCGAGGAACGGCAGGCCGCCAACCGGTGGGCGGCGCGCCTGATCGCTGGCCTGGTGGAGCGCTAGATGGACGAGCTCGAGTCGCTGCGAGAAAAGGTCGACGAGCTGCAGGGCAGCCTGCTGGCGATGGAATGCTTCCTGAATTCGCTCGCCGAAGCCTTGCCGTCCGGAGCCCGTCCGGTTGCCCGCGCCCTGTACGCGAGCGAGGCGGAGGCCTTTCGCGCCGCCCTGATGAACTCGACCGCGCCGGAGGCGACCGTCAGCGCCTTCGAGCGCGACGTGCAGCGCGCGATCGGCGTGCTCGGCGAGCCCGGGTAGGCAACTCGTCGGCCGCCCTTCGGGGAGCGGCCGGGATCATGTCGCGCCTTGCGCGACGCGACCCGCGGCTCAGCCGATGCACGTCCGGTTCTTGCCGGTCCGCTTGGCTTCGTAGAGCGCCTGGTCGGCGCGCTCTAGCGAGTCCTCGATCCGCTCTTCCGGCCGGTAGCCAGTAACGCCGGCGGAAAAGGTGACGAAGATCTGCTTTTCCTTGTGCATGAACAGGCCGCCGGTGAGCGAGCGCTGCAGCCGGGTCAGGATCTGCTCGCCGTCGTCGACCGACGTCTCGGGCAGCAGCACGACGAATTCCTCGCCGCCGTAGCGGGCCACCCGGTCGGCGGGACGCAGCGTCTTGCTGACCACGCTGGCCAGCGTCTTCAGCGCTTCATCGCCGGCACTGTGGCCCAGCTCGTCGTTGAGGCGCTTGAAGTTGTCGATGTCGAGCAGACCGATCGACAGGTTCCCGCCGTTGCGCTTGAGCTTGGCCAGTTCGATCTCGAAGGCCTGCAACAGGCCGCGCCGGTTGGCGATCTGGGTCAGCTGGTCGGTCGAGACCTCGTCCGAGAGGCGCCGCATCTCGTCTTCCAGCTTGACGACCCGCTCGCTCAGGTCGGTCGCCTTGCTGTGCTCTTCCTGGAGCCGCTCCTGGGTCTGCTGCACGAGCGACTGCACGGCGCGGCTCTCGTTGACCATCTCGCGGACGACGCCGGTCAGGCTTTCGAGCGAGTCCGCTTCCTCGATCACCTCGGCATAGCGGCCGACGCTCTGGTGGAAGTCGCCGGTCTTCGAGCCCAGTTCGGTCAACTCGGCGAGCATCTGGTGGATCAGGCCCTTCAGCGCGTCGCGGGCCTTTTCCCGGTCGCCCTTGACCTCGGCGTGGCGGGCCCGGGCGTGATGCAGCATGTCGCTCACCGAGCGCACGCCGCGCGCCGTCAGGCCTTCTTCGATCTTCAGCCGCATCGCATCGCACTGGCCCTTGACCCAGCTGTCGTTCTCGGCCAGGTCGGTCAGGCTGGAGGTCAGCTCGTGGCAGAGCTTGCCGAGCTGGTCGAACAGGTGATGGCGATGCTGCAGCACCCGCCCGGCGCGCACGCACAGGGTCTGCATATCGTCGGCGAGGCCGGTGCTCATGCCTTCGACGGTCAAGCGCTCGCTCATCCGGGCCAGCTCGGCGCCGAGCTGGCGGTTGGCGTCGTCCTGCTGCGGCACGGCCTGCTGCAGGGCCTTGCCGAGGCTGGCGGCGATCCGCGCCCAGGCCAGCTGCGCCGACGCATCGAAGGCCGCGGCCGGCGCCACCGCATCGTTCGCAGCAGCCACCATTTCCGCGACGGCAGCCGGGGCACCGGCGACCTCGATCCTGCTCGCCGCGGTATCGCTTTCCCAGCTGTTGACCAGCTGGGAAAGGCGTTGCTGCAGGCGGCGCGCGTCGGAGCGGCTGCCGGCCAGGACGCGCTGGATGCCTTCCTTGCGGCGCGCCTGGGTCCAGTTCTGGCCGCCCCGCTCGACGCCGCGGATGATCCGCTCGACCAACGTCGCCAGCGCATCGCCGCTCGCGCTCGCCGAATCGCCGGCCTCGTGGCGCCAGGCGCGCTCGTAGTTCTCGGGCGTCGGCTCGAGGCGCTCGACCGCGAGCCGGCGCAAGGCCGCCTTGGCGAGCTGGGCCGCGGGCAGCTCGGCAGCTGACCGGGAAAGGGGCTGGGGTCGCGTCACGTCCACGGCGTATCCGATCTTTTCAGGCGGGTTTGATGCGCGCGACCCGCGGTCGGGTCGCTGGCGCCGGCTCGATCGCGCCGGCGCCGGCAGCCTTGCCGATCCAGGGCGCTTTTCTCGGCAGCACGGTCTGCTGCAGCCAGTCTTCGATGTCTTCAGGTGGCTGCGGCTTGCTGAACAGGAAGCCCTGCATGATTCCGCAGCCGAGGCGGTGCAGCACCTCCATCTGGCGCAGGTTCTCCACACCCTCGGCGATCACGCGCAGGCCGAGCGAGCGGGCCAGGGCGATGATCGCGGTGACCACGGCCGAGCTCTGCGGCGTCATGCCGAGGTCGCGGACGAAGCTGCGGTCGATCTTCAGCTCGCTGATCGGCAGCGTCGTCAGGTAGGCGAGCGACGAGTAGCCGGTGCCGA
>JBDTUG010000124.1:0-9316 GCA_040007855.1 Caldimonas sp. | reverse complement strand
GACCACTAGCTTCGACCCGGCTTTCTCACGACGATCGCCGCCGCACCGAACATGGGCACCGCGCCCAGGCCCTCGGCCCGGCCGAAACGCTCCGACAGCGCCACCGCCCCCACGCCGACCGCGATCACCGGCTGACGAAGGCATAGAGCCCGCCCGAAAGGCGCCCGAGGCGCAGTAGCCGCATGCATCCCGCCGGCTATTGCCGTGATGAGGGTTTCTCATCTTGCCCGCACGAGGCCTAAAGGAAAATGGGCCTTCCACTCGTTCCCGAAGGCAAGACCCAATGAGCAGCGACGACAAGACCGGGGCAAGGTGCCCGTTCAGCCCGGCCCCAGGCGTGGGCACGAGCAATCAGGACTGGTGGCCCGGGCGATTGCGCGTCGATCTGCTCCATCAGCACTCCTCCAGGTCCGACCCCATGGGCGAGGACTTCGACTACGCCGCTGCGTTCAAGAGCCTCGAGCTGGCTGCCGTCAAGAAAGACCTCGCGGCCTTGATGACCGACTCCCAGGATTGGTGGCCGGCAGACTTCGGCCACTACGGGCCGCTGTTCGTGCGCATGGCGTGGCACAGCGCCGGCACCTACCGCATCGGTGACGGCCGCGGCGGTGCCGGCCGGGGCCAGCAGCGCTTTGCGCCGCTCAACAGCTGGCCGGACAACGTGAGCCTCGACAAGGCCCGCCGGCTGCTCTGGCCGATCAAGCAGAAGCACGGCCAGAAGATCTCCTGGGCCGACCTGATCATCCTGGCCGGCAACGTCGCCCTCGAAACCATGGGCTTCAAGACCTTCGGCTTTGCCGGTGGCCGCGAAGACGTGTGGGAGCCCGACCAGGACGTGTACTGGGGCCGCGAGACGAAGTGGCTCGGCGGCGACATCCGCTACGCGCAGGGCTCGCCCGGCGTCGAAGAGGCGCATGGCGTGCTCGTGAAGGACGACGACAGCAAGGTGCCGCACACGCGCGACCTCGAGAACCCGCTCGCCGCCGTGCAGATGGGCCTGATCTACGTCAACCCCGAAGGCCCGGACGGCAAGCCCGACCCGCTCGCCGCGGCCATCGACATCCGCGACACCTTCGCGCGCATGGCCATGGACGACGAAGAGACGGTCGCGCTGATCGCCGGCGGCCACAGCTTCGGCAAGACCCACGGCGCCGCGCCGGCCTCGCACGTCGCCGAGGAGCCCGAGGCGGCCGGCATCGAAGCCCAGGGCCTGGGCTGGAAGAACAGCTTCGGCAGCGGCAAGGGCGGCGACACCATCACCAGCGGCCTCGAAGTCACCTGGACGACCACGCCCACGAAGTGGAGCAACAACTTTTTCGAGAACCTGTTCGGCTTCGAATGGGAGCTGACGAAGAGCCCCGCCGGCGCGCAGCAGTGGGTGGCCAGGGACGGCGCCGGTGCCGGCACGATCCCGCATGCGCACGACGCCTCCAGGCGCCTCGCGCCGACGATGCTGACGACCGACCTCTCGCTGCGCATGGACCCGGCCTACGAGAAGATCTCGCGCCGCTTCCTCGCCAACCCCGACCAGTTTGCCGATGCCTTCGCGCGGGCCTGGTTCAAGCTCACCCACCGCGACATGGGGCCGCGCGCCCGCTACCTGGGGCCCGAGGTGCCGGCTGAAGAACTCGTCTGGCAGGACCCGATTCCGGCGGTCGACCACGCGCTGGTCAGCGACCAGGACGCGGCGTCGCTCAGGAAGAAGCTGCTGGCGTCGGGCCTGACGGTGGCGCAGCTCGTCTCGACGGCCTGGGCGTCGGCGGCGACCTTCCGCGGCTCCGACAAGCGCGGCGGCGCCAACGGCGCGCGGATCCGTCTTGCGCCGCAGAAGGACTGGGCCGTCAATCAGCCCGAGCACCTGGCGAAGGTGCTCCAGGTACTGGAAGGCATTCGCGGCGAGTTCAACGCCGACCAGGCCGGCGGCAAAAGGGTCTCGCTCGCCGACCTGATCGTGCTGGCGGGCAATGCAGGCGTGGAGCAGGCCGCCAGGGCGGCCGGGCACGAGGTGACGGTGCCTTTCTCGCCGGGGCGCATGGACGCCTCGCAGGAGCAGACCGACGCGCACTCGTTCGCGCCCCTCGAACCGATCGCCGACGGTTTCCGCAACTACCGCAAGGCCGGGTACGGCGTGCCGGCCGAAGCGCTGCTGATCGACAAGGCGCAACTGCTGACGCTGACGGCGCCCGAGATGACCGTGCTGGTCGGCGGCCTGCGCGTGCTGGGCGCCAACGTCGGGCAGACCGGCCACGGCGTGTTCACCAGCAAGCCCGGCACCTTGAGCAACGATTACTTCGTCAACCTGCTCGACATGGGCACGGAGTGGAAGGCCGCATCCGGCGCGGCGGAGCAGTTCGAAGGGCGAGACCGCAAGACGGGAGAGCTCCGCTGGACGGGCACGCGCGTCGACCTGGTGTTCGGCTCGAACGCGCATCTGCGCGCCATCGCGGAGGTCTACGGCAGCGCGGACTCGCGGAAGAAGTTCGTCCTGGACTTCGTGGCGGCGTGGGCCAAGGTGATGAACCTGGACCGGTTCGACATCGCCGACAGGCATTGCGCAACGACGCGCGCGTGAGTCCCGCCGCCTCCTGGATTGCGTAGCCGGGTCGGATTCAGAAGCACGACGTCGAACCTCCCCGATGGCAGCCTCCGCAGCGGACATCGCGAGCCACCTGCAAGTCGTCGACACGGAGCGGCAGCGCCGGGCGGCGCTGCCGGAGCTGCTCGGCAAGGTGACCGCGCTGAAGGAATTTCAGCAGCGCCGCTTCTCCCACACCTACGCAGACTTGCTGTCGAGCACGCGCTACGGACCGGCCTCGCGCTACTTTCTCGACGAGCTTTACGGGCCGGACGACTTCACGGCTCGCGACGCCCAGTTCGCCCGCGTGGCCCCGGCGATCGCACGCGTATTCCCGAGCGAGGTCGCCGCGACCCTCGCCATCCTGGCCGAGCTGCATGCCCTGTCGGAGACGCTCGACACGGCCATGGGCCTGCGGCTGACCGACCAGCGGATCAGCGCGAACGAGTACATCGCAGCCTGGCAAGGAGTCGGCTGCGCAAGCGACCGCGAACGCCAGATCGAGCTCACGCTGGGCATCGCCGCGCGTCTCGACCGGATCACGCGCGTGCCGCTGCTGCGCAACGCGCTGCGCCTGATGCGCGGCCCGGCGCGCGCCGCGGGGCTGGCCGAGCTGCAGCGCTCCCTCGAGAGCGGATTCGACATCTTCCGGGCGATGAAGGGCGCAGAGGAGTTCATCGCGCTCATCGCTGCGCGCGAGCGGGCCTTCGCCGCGGCGCTCTTCGCAGCGGCCACCGGCGGCTCCGCCGCCGATCCGTCGATCAAGCTGGCGCTGGCTGCCCTGCCGGATCGGGGCCGGTATGCTCCCGGCGCGTCCTGACTCGAGGCCGCCCGCCGGGAGCTGCCGCCATGCCGATGAACCCGAACGCCCTGCAGCCGCTGAATGCCGCAGTGCTCTCCGACACGCTCGACAGCCTCGGGCTGATGCAGCAGGCGATGAAGCCCTTCATGCGCCCGCTCGACGACACACTGCAGCTCATCGGCCGCGCCCGCACCGGCCTGTACATGCCGGTCTACTCGACGCCTGCTGCGGGCGAGAACCCCTACGAGGTGGAGATCGCGCTGGTCGACGACCTGGCGCCCGGCGAGGTGCTCGTGCTGGCGTGCGACGGGCCCACCGAGCGGATTGCTCCCTGGGGAGAACTGCTCTCCACCGCCAGCGTGGCGCGGGGCGCGGCCGGATGCGTGACCGACGGCCTGGTGCGCGACGTGAAGCAGATCCGCGAGATGCGCTTTCCGGTGTTCTGCGGCGGCATCGGTCCGCTCGATACCAAGGGTCGCGCGCGAATGGTCGATCGTGACGTGCCGGTGATGTGCGCCGGCGTCACGGTGCGCCGGGGCGAGCTCGTGTTCGGCGATGTCGACGGCTTGGTCGTCATCCCGCAAGAGGTGGAGCAGGAGGTCGTGCGCCGCGCGCTCGAAAAGGTCTCGGGCGAGAACCAGTCGCGCGAGGCGCTGCAGCGAGGGGACAAGCTG
The DNA here is from genome assembly GCA_040007855.1 of Caldimonas sp. Classification (GTDB taxonomy): domain Bacteria; phylum Pseudomonadota; class Gammaproteobacteria; order Burkholderiales; family Burkholderiaceae_C; genus Schlegelella_A. The sequence continues at coordinate 5,265 of JBDTUG010000124.1, read as the reverse complement.
GCCGACGTGTTCCGCCGGCTGGGAATCCTGTAGCCGGCGCAGATACGGCGGGGGCGGCGGGGAGGATGCTCTGGCAGGTTCGAACGGGATGTGCCGGGCTCGGCGCGTCTCTCTCGCGCCCTCACCCGCCCGCGCGCTTGCTGTTGACGCCCTCCTTCGCCAGGAGCAAGACAAGTTCGTCGCGGTGATCCCCCTGGAACTCCAGCGAACCATCTCGCACCGTCCCGCCGGTGCCGCACGCCGATTTCAAGCGCCTGGAAAGCGCGACCAGCGCAAGCTCGTCGAGGGCCAGGCCGGTCACCACTGTGACGGTCTTGCCGGCGCGGCCGCCGGTCTCGCGACGGATGCGGGCGATGCCGTCCCCGGCGGGCGTTGCGGGTGCCCGCGACGCCGCGCAGCGGCAGGCCCCGATCGGCTGGCGGCAGACGGGGCACATGCGGCCCGTGTCGGTGGAATACACGAGACCGCTCCGGGATGCCGCCTTGGTCATCCGGCCATTTTCGTCTTGCGCCAATGCCGGCCGGTCGAGATCTCGACGAAGCCGGCCCGCCCAGCCTCGCCGGCAGCGACCTGGTGCTGGTGCTCGGTGCGTCGGCGATCACGTACCACGTCGAAGGCCACGGACCGCATTCAACAATCGCCGCTACGCCGCGCTGCAGGAGTTCGCGCCGACCTTCGGCTTTGCCGCCGCCAGGCAGACCCAGACCGATCGCTACGGGCCGATGATCCGCAAGGCCGGGGCCGACGCCGACTGACGCGCAACAGGCTCGTCAAGGCACCCCTGGCGCCAGCACCTGCTGCATTGCCAGGCGGATCTGCGGCAGCCGCTCCCGGGCCGTGCGCCGGCCGCACCCGATCATCGCCTCGGCCGCCGCGAAGTTGAAGCCTTCGCCCACCGGGATCGGAACCGTCAGCGACAGATCGGCGCGCTCGGCCTGCGCGGCGGAATCCCACCAGCCCTGCAGGCGCCAGGCGCCGCCCATCGCGGCGCGCAGGCCGAACGGGCGATGCAGACGCTGCTCGAGGCGATCGGCGGCGCGCGCGGCCCCGGGCGCCTCCTGGGGATAGGTGGGCCGGACCAGCGCCGCGAGCTTGAAGCCGCAGCCCCGCGCGGCCAGCAGGTCGGCCGGCAGGCGGGTCACGACGGCGCCATCGACGAGCACTGCGTCGCCCAGCCGGACCGGCGCGAACACCCCGGGGATGGCCGCCGTGGCCCGTGCGGCGGGCGCTACCAGACCGCTGTCGAGCACGACCCGCTTGCCCATCGCCAGGTCGGCCGCGACGACCGCGATCGGCAGGCGCAGCTGCGCGAAGGTGGCCTCGCCGTACAGCTGCCGGGTGAGCGCCGTCATGCGCGAGGCGGAGATGATCGAGCCGCGCGGCAGCCATTGCATGCCCTTGGAGCGCGAGAAGTCGGCCACCAGGCGCAGCAGGACCTCGGTCGCGGCGCGCGCGCTGCCGTAGCGTCCGAAAGCCAGTGCCACGGCACCGCCCATGCTCGAGCCGCAGATGAAGTCGATCGGCAAGCCGTCGTCTTCCAGCACCTCGAGCACACCCAGATGGGCCAGGCCGGCGGCCGCCCCCACGCTCATCGCCAGCCCCACCTCGCGGCCGCAGAGCCGCCGCACGAGCTGGTCGAGCGCCGGCTGACGGGCCCGCGACCAGTCGTTGCCCGATGCCGCAGCGTCGACCTCGTCGCGCGGGACCGAATGGCACCAGCGCTGCCCGGCCGCCGCCTCGGTCAGCGCGCCGCGCCGCCAGACGATGGGCGCGGCGAGCGTGTCCGGGAGGCCGGGCAGTTCGTCTGCGGTGACCAGCAGCGTGTCGTCGGCATCGAGCTCCGCCAGCAAGGTCGCGCAGCCGGCCAGGCCGGTGCCCACCAGCAGCAGCGCGTCGCCCGGCCCCTGGTCGCGCCAGCGGCGAATGCGCTGCGCGCCGCGCGCGATATCGTCGCCCGCCACCTCGTCGCGCTCGGAGTACGGCGCGTAGTGGTGCAGGCCCCGGGCCAGGGCTGCGAGCAGGGTCCGGTCTGCCTCTTCCCGTGTCGGCACCAGCACGACGCGCGGCCGGGCCGCCGGCGCGCGGCGCGTGCGCTCGCGCAGGCGCATGCCCAGCAAGGTCGCCACGTTGCGGAAGAAGGCGGTCTCCTGCGCCATCGCGTCGAAGAGGACGGGGGCCGACAGCACCCAGACCCGGGTGTCCCGCTGCGCGACGACGGTGGCCGAGACCGGATCGCCGGTCAGCGCCGACAACTCCCCGAAACATTGCGGCGGCACCAGCAGCACCCGCCGGCCGCCGCCGCCCAGCTCGACCCGCACGGCGCCCTCGATCAGACCGAACAGCTCGGCCGAGGCCACGCCGGCGCGCAGGATGATGTCGCCCGCTTCGAAGCGGCGCGTCTGCAGGTGTCCTTCGAGTTGCGCGAGCGCCGCGGCCGAGACGTCGGCGAACAGCGGGTGCACGGCCAGCGAAGGCGTCATCGCGTCGGGCCGGGCGGCGCCGGATCCGGGACGTCCGCGGCTGCCATGCGTCAGAGGTACTTCTGCCAGAGCGAGTTGCTGAAGCGGCCCTGCGGGTCGACCCGCGCCTTGAGCTGGCGCAGCTGCGCGACCTCGGGGTAGGCGCGCTCGAACTGGGCGCGCGTGGCGTGCAGCTGGTACGGCAGGTAGTAGCGACCTTCATGCTGCAGCGCAGCCTCGATCAGCTCGCGCGTCCATTCGCCCACCGCCCGCTGAGAGGTCGGATCCACGCCCTGCTTGTAGTACAGCACGAACGAATGCACCTCTTCGCGCGCCCAGGGCAGCAGCGCCAACCTATCGGCCGGGCTGTGCCGGATCGAGACATTGACGGCGGCGACGCGGTGGCCCCGCAGGATCCGGCCCATCTGGCGCACGAAGGGCTCGAAGTGGCGCGGCGGGACGAAGAACTCCTCGAGCACGTAGGTCTTGAAGCGGCGCGATTCCGGCTCGAGCGAGGCCACGTCGAGGCTCGCCTCGTGGTTGCGCCAGGCGACCTCGGGGCGGGCGCGGCGCACCACGGCGGTCGCCGGCTCGCGCAGGCTGCCGGCGACCGGCAGCTCGGTCAGCGCCCACAGCGCGTTGCGCTGCAGCTTGTAGCTCAGGCCGCGCGGCACCAGGCGCCTCGGGCGCGTCAGCGGCTTGTCGGTGCGGCGCCAGGTGATGGCCAGCGGCGCATCGAAGCGCGGCGGCAGCAGGTCGGCGTTGTGCATCACGCTCGCGCGGTCCGCGAGCACTCGCTCGGCGAAGTACTTCGGGTAGTCGGCGAGCGGCACCGTTTCGATGAGGCGCTCCATCCTCGCGTTGTCGTCGAGATCGAGCTCGACTTCGGTGATCACGCCGATTGCGCCGTAGCCGCCCAGCGCCGCGCTCAGCAGCTCGGTGTTCTGGTGACGGTCGGCCTCGACGACGCGGCCGTCGGCCAGCACCAGTTGCAGCGCCCGCACCGAGTGGGCGATCGGCCCATGATCGACATAGCGGCCATGGCAGTTGACCGACACCGCACCGCCGACCGTGAAGTTGGAATAGCTCTGCATCGTGCGCACCGACAGGTCGTGCTCGTCGATCACGTCCTGCAGGTCGCGCCAGGTGATGCCGGCCTGCACCCGGACGCGGTGCTCGCCGGCGCGCAGCCAGACGACCCGGTTCATCCGCCGCATGTCCAGGTGCAGCCCGCCGGCGATGGCGATCTGCCCGCCCATGCTGAAGCGGCCGCCGCCGACCGCCACCTTGCCCGGCCAGTCGCGCAGCGCCCGCACGACCGCGTCGGTGTCGGCGGGCGTCTCGATGCGCGCGACTTCGACCGTGTACAGGCGGGTGACGTTCTCGACCGGCAGCGCAAGTGGCGCAGCGAGCGCAACGAGCGGCGCGAACTCGCATGCCAGGGCGACCGCGAGCGCCTCGGCCAGCAGAGTCCGGCGGCTGCAACTCGACGGCGGCTCGGCAGGCATGGCCGTGAGTATGCCGCCGCGCTCCCGGGGGCTGTGGCACATTGCACGACGCCTCCCGCAGGGCGCGCCCGAGGAGCCCACGCATGTTGTCAGCGCAGGAACTGTTCGCCTACGCCGCCGCAGGAATCTCGGCGGCGCTGTCGACACCGCTGGGCATCTTCGCCCTGTGCTCTGCCGCGGTTGCCGCGGCGCTGGTGATCGTCAGCTCGTTCGTCAAGACCATGATCCCGCTTCGCTGCCTGGCGGTGGGCGGCAACCTGGGCTTCCTCGTTTACGGAGCGCTCCATCCCTCGGTGGTGATGATGCTGCTGCACGGGGCGCTGCTGCCCGTCAACATCTACCGCGCCGCGGAGATGGTTCGCCTGACGCGCCGGGTGCGTGCGGCGGCGGCAACGGGCGATCTGTCGGGCGTCTGGCTCAAGCCCTACATGCGCCGGCAGCGCCTGAAGGCACACGACGTGCTGTTCAGGAAGGGCGATGCCGCCGATCACCTGTATTTTCTCGTCGAGGGGCGGATCGAATTCGTCGAGATCGGCGACGTGATGGAGCCGGGCAGCCTGTTCGGCGAGATCGCCTTCTTCGCGCCCGACAAGCGCCGGACCCTGACCGCCCGCTGCACGACCGACTGCACGGTGCTGCGGATCGACGAGGCGACCTTCCAGCAGCTGTATTTCCAGAACCCGGCGTTCGGCTTCCAGATCGTGACCCTGGTCGCCGGCCGGCTGATCGCCGACCGGAACCGGCTGCAGGAGCAACTCGCGTCGAGCAAGTCGAACGCGCAGGTTCCAGGCGCGTGAGCGCCGCGCCGGGCGAGCGCCCAGCCGCTCCCGGCGGGCGGCGACGCCGGTTCGGAACAGGCAGCCTGCTTGCTGTCGGCAGGCCCTAGGCGACCAGCGATGCCGGGTCGAGGTTGGCGCCGCAGACAACGAGCAGCACGGCCTCGTTCCTGCGCGGCGCAACCGCCGCGGTTTTCAACGCGGCCAGCGGCAGTGCCGCGGCCGGCTCGACGGCCAACCGCAGCGTCGTCCACAGGTCCATCTGTGCCGCCCGGATCGCCGCATCCCCGAGCAGATGAGCCGCATCGACATGCCGCTGCGCCACCTGCCAGGCAATCGCCCCGATTCGCCGCGCTCCCAACGAATCCGCGGCAATTCCGCCGACCGCCACATCCACCGGCTCCCCCGCCTGCCGGGCCCGATGCAAGGTAGGCGCGAGCTCCGGCTCCAGCGCATCGATCCAGCAACGGTCCTGGAACCACGACGCCACCCCGGCGATCAGCCCGCCGCCGCCCACGCTCA
>JBDTUG010000123.1:0-9395 GCA_040007855.1 Caldimonas sp. | reverse complement strand
GGTCGGGATAGTGCTCGCGGCTGATGCCGGCCCGGCCGCCGCGAAAGTGCAGCATGGTCGGAGAGGGGATCGTCACCTTCGGCGTGTGGCCGGGCGTGACCTGGCTCTTCAGGTAGTCGAAGTCGGCCTTCTGGATGTCGGCGACGTGGCGCACCTTGTCGATCACCCGCATCACCGGCGGCGAGAGCTCCTCGCTGCCGTCGGGCTTTCTGATCAGCACCGGCACGTCGGTCTTGACTCCGCCGAGCCGGGCCAGGAAATCGATGTGGAAATAGGTGCGCCGGAACTCGCCGTCGGTGACGCTTTGCAGGCCCACGTCTTCCTGGAACTTCACGATCTCCGCGATCGCGTCGTCTTCCACCTCGCGCAGTCGCTCGGGCGTGATCTCGCCGCGTGCCTTCTGCTCGCGTGCCTCGAGCAGCCGCTGCGGGCGGAGAAAGCTGCCGACGTGATCGGCGCGAAAAGGCGGGTGGCTGCGGGTCGTCATGTCGGGCCTTTCGTGGTTGCGCCGGCACGTCGTCGTGCCGGCGCCCATGATAGGTCGACGCCGCGGCCGCCTGCGACCGGGAGCGCCGGTCGAAGGACCCTGGGGCCATGCCTTCAGTTGAAGCGATAGCTGGCCAGTTTCAGGCTGTTGTCGAAGGTGCGGTAGAGAAACTGGATCTGGCGGGCGCTGGCGCCGCTGCTGTCGAGCACCGGGTACTGCAGTCCCGCCGGCGCCGGCACCACCACCGACAGCGCGCTCTTCGGCACGTTCACGCCCACCCCCTGGTTGACCACGTTCGCGCCGTTGTACGTGAACGCCTGGGCGAGCCGGATCTGCTCGGCCGAGGGGTTCTGCGTCCAGCCCACCGAGAACGCCGTCGTCGCCGCGGCGAGCGGGTTGGCCGGATCGAGGATGTCGAGCGTTGCCGGGCTCGGCGTGTTCCACGGCAGGAAGACGCCACGCGTCGCCGGGATCACCGGCGAGAGCAGGGTCTTCGAGAAGGCGTAGGTCGGCATGCCGCTGTCGCCGTAGAACACCTCGACCTGGTAGGACGCGCCGGGAGCCAGGCTTGCCAGTGGCACGTAGATGTCGCTCGACGTGCCCGCCGCGGCGCCGTAGTCGAGCGGATGCGCCCAGTACACGAACTGGCCGGCATTGGCGTTGCCGCCGTTCGGGTTGCTGCGCAGCGCGGTCGCGCCGGCGCCGCTGACGTCCTGGGTGCGCTGCAGGTAGAAGATGTCGCAACTGCAGTTCGTTCTCCGGGTGGCCACCACGCCCGGGTCAGCGCCCGACTTGTCGGCGATGTTGAGCCACGACTGCTGCGCCTCGGCGGACGCGATCGGCCGATTCAGAAGCAGCCCGCTCGCCGGCAGACCAGGGCCTTTGACGCGCACCGCGCTGAGGTTGGTGCTGCCGGGACCGTCCTTGTCGACGAACAGCTCTATGCCGCTCTGAAAAGTGCCGAGCGTCGCGGTCGTGTTGAACGGCGCCTGCGTCACCGGCGCCTGTTGCTGCTGCCGGCGGATCGAGGCGCGCACCACCATGTTGATGGGCTGCTGGTTGCCGTAGAGCAGCCAATGGGGGGTCGCCGCGGTCCCCTTGTCGGCGGCGAGGGTGATGCTGTTGCCGGCGATGCCGTTGGCGTCGACGTAACGGATATTGACGATCGCGGTGTCGTATCCGAAGCTGGTGCTCGCCTTGGGCAGAAACTGCATCACCTGCGGCACGCTGAACTTCGCGCCGGTCATCGAATCGCTGGTCAGGATGCCGTAGTAGATCTGACCGGCGTCGAAGCCGTTCTGCCGGAACGCGTCGTCGGCGATCGGCTGGCAGGCCGCGGCGGCCTGGGTGACGCTGCTGCCGCCCATCGAATAGGGGATCGTCGTGTCGGTGGCGAGCGCACGTTGCGCGACCGGCAGGGCGAAGCACTGCTCGAAGGCCTGGCCGAGGGCCTGCATGCCGAGCGCCAGCGACGACACCGCCGGGTCGGTGGCGGGCAGCGGCGTGCCGGCTTGGCTTGCGCTGGCCATGGCCACGCCGCTCGGGTTGTCGATCGTGCCGAGCGTCAGGTTGCCGGTCGAGTCGGTGCCGACCTTCACGACGTCGAGCACGAGGTCGACGGTGTTGCCGGCGCCCGCGGTGCTCGCCGCGGTGATTCGGGTCGTGAACGGGTCGTAGCCGGCGGGCGCGCCGATCGCGATGAGCACCGGCTGGAGCTGGGCGATCACGCGGCTGGTCGTCAACGCGAGCGCGGCGGCGTCGACCGCATGCGCATTGAAGATGCCGAGCGCGTCGTGGTCGGCGGCAAGCTGGGCCAGGATCGCGGTCGTCAGCGGCGTCGCGTTGACGACCAGCGGCGTACCCGGCGTCGGCGTCTGCGTCGTCACGCTGACCATCGGTGCCACCGTGCCCGACGGATCGGTCACCGAGACGAAGAAGGGCGCGCTCTCGCCCGCCTTCAGGGTGCAGGTGAAGCTGCCCGTGCCGGAGGTGACGAGGCTCGCTTCCTGGCAGGCGCCGGCGCCGGCGCCGTCGACGATGCTGACCTGCGCGTTGGCGAGCGCTGCCCCGGTCGCGGCCGTGCCTTGCAGCACCGAGGCCGGCGGCACGGCGGGCGGCAGGGGTGCCGGATCGCTGCCGCCGCCACCGCAGCCGGCGAGCAGCGCCGCGGCGGCGAGACCGAGCATCGGCAGGAAAGTGTGCGTCTTCATGGTGAGTTCCTTCGAGTCGTTGGCGAGGCTCGCGCGCCCGGGATCGGGTGGCGATCCGTCTCGTACCGGTGTGGCGAGACGCGGAGCGAATCTAGGACGCACCGCGGGCCGACGCATCATTCGAAGTGAGGAAGGACGCGGCCGCCGCGCGCCGCGCGCGCTGCGCGAATCCCCTGTTGCGATCCCCGGGCACGACGGCAACAATGGCCGCTTCACCCGCACTGCAGTTCCTCCCCATGCAACGACGCAACGCCCTTCGCACCCTGCTCGCCAGCGCGGTCGTCTCGGCCCTGCCCGGCGTGGCCCTCGCCGCCGACCCCGCGCCCTTCAAGATCGGCTTCATCCTGCCGATGACCGGCCAGTCGGCATCGACCGGCAAGCAGATCGAGGCCGCGGCAAGGCTCTGGATGGCGCAGAACGGCTCGACCGTCGCCGGCCGCAAGGTCGAGCTGCTCATCAAGGACGACGCCGGAATCGCCGACACGACGCGCCGGATCGCCCAGGAGTACGTGGTCAACGACAAGGTCGACGTGCTGGCCGGCTTCGGCCTCACGCCGCTCGCCTTCGCCACCGCGCCGATCGCCACCCAGAGCAAGACGCCGATGGTCGTCACCGCGGCGGCCACCTCGGCCATCACCCTGCAGTCCCCCTACATCGTGCGCACCAGCTTCACCCTGCCGCAGGTGACGGTGCCGATCGCCGACTGGGCGGCCAAGCACGGCATCAAGAAGGTCGTCACCTTCGTCGCCGACTACGGCCCCGGCATCGACGCCGAGAAATTCTTCAAGAGCCAGTTCACCCTCGATGGCGGCCAGGTCATCGGCGAGATCCGCACGCCGCTCAAGAGCCCCGACTTCGCGCCCTTCCTGCAGAAGGTGGCCGACCTGAAGCCCGACGCCGTGTTCTGCTTCCTGCCCTCCGGCCAAGGCGCGGCCTTCATGAAGCAGTTCGGCGAGCGCGGCCTCGACAAGTCGGGCATCAAGCTCATCGCCACCGGCGACGTCGTCGACGACGACCAGCTCAACGACATCGGCGACGTCGCGCTCGGCGTCGTCAACTCGCACCACTACTCGGCGGCGCACCCGTCGGCGACCAACAAGAAGTTCGTCCAGGCGTTCGAGGCGGCCAACAAGTTCCGCCCCAACTTCATGGCCGTCGCCGGCTACGACGGCATGCACCTGATCTACAACGCCCTGGCCGCGACCAAGGGTGCGGGCGGCGGCGACGCGTTGCTCGCGGCGATGAAGGGCCAGCTGTTCGAGAGCCCGCGGGGCCCGATCCTGATCGACGCGCAGACGCGCGACATCGTTCAGGACGTCTACATCCGCAAGGTCGAGCGCGTCGCGGCGATGGGCAACCAGCTCTACAACGTCGAGTTCGACGTGCAGAGGGCGGTCAAGGATCCGGCCAAGGTGAAGTAGGCAGGCCTCGCCTGCCCGGCCGCCCTTCTCTGTAAGGCGCGGCCTACACGTCGATTGGCGCTTTCACGGCGCACGGTGGGGTCGCCGCCCGATGCGCTGCGGGGCCCTGCGCGGGCACTCTCGCGTCAGCGGCGTGCCGGGACATCCGTACCGAAAGTCCAAGCCAAGCCGTCGTCTCCATCCGCATCGATCGACGATCGCGGATGGGTTTGCATCCAATCCAGGAGAAACGGAAATGTCCCAGAAGAATCCCCAGAATCGCGATCCCATCACCGATGCGCCCGGGGCCCATCCGGTCGGTACCGGCGTGGGTGCCACCGGAGGTGCGCTCGCCGGTGCGGCGATCGGCTCGGTGGCGGGTCCGCTCGGCACGATCGCCGGTGCCGTCGTCGGCGGCATCGCCGGCGGCCTCGCAGGCAAGGAAGTCGCAGAGAACGCCAACCCGACCGAAGGTGGCGCCCCCAGCGAGCACAAGCTCGGCACCGGGATGGGCGCAACCGCTGGCGCCGTGACCGGCGCGGCGATCGGCTCGGTCGCCGGGCCGATCGGCATGGCGGCCGGTGCGGCGATCGGCGCTGCCTCGGGCGGCGCGGCCGGCAAGGGCGCTGCCGAAGTGGTCAATCCGCACGCCGATGACAAGCTCCGCGAGCACAACCTCGGCAAGGGCGTCGGCGCGACCGGCGGTGCGTTGGCCGGCGCGGCGGTCGGCTCGGTGGCCGGTCCGGTCGGCATGGCGGCGGGTGCGGCGATCGGTGCCGTCACCGGTGGCATGGCCGGCAAGGGCGCGGGCGAGGTCGTCAACCCGAAGCCGGGCGACGAGCTGCGTGAGCACAACCTCGGGACCGGCGCCGGCGCCGGCGCGGGTGCGGCCACCGGTGCGGCGATCGGCACCGTGGGCGGCCCGGTGGGCATGGCGGCGGGCGCGGCGATCGGTGCCGTCGCCGGCGGCCTGGCCGGCAAGGGGGCGGGCGAAGTCGTCAACCCGAAGCGCGGCGATGACCTCGGCGACCATCACCTCGGCACCGGCGTCGGCGCCGGTGGCGGAGCAATGGCCGGGGCGGCGATCGGCGCCGCAGGCGGTCCGATCGGCATGGCGGCGGGTGCGGCGATCGGCGCGGTGGCCGGCGGCATGGCCGGCAAGGGCGCGGCAGCGGTCGTCAATCCCAAGGACGAGGACCTCTACTGGAGCGCCGCCTACGCCCGTGCGCCGTACTACGCCAGCGGTCGGACCTACGACGACTACCGGCCGGCCTACGGCCTCGGCTACACCGGCAGGACCGCCGGCGACGGCACTTTCGAGCAGGCCGAGGAGCGCCTGAGCCGCGACTGGGACCGCAGCAAGGGCCAGTCGCGTCTGGCCTGGAGCGAGGCGAAGTTCGCAGCGCGCGACGCCTGGAACCGCGCGACCCGCTGAGTCGGTCGCCGCGCGGTCGCCGCCTTCGGGTGGTGACCGCGTCGGGGCCCGAGGGGCCCGGACGAGCCGTTCCGATGCGCAAGCGTCGGGACGGCTTTCTTTCGTCTGGCTACTCCGCGCGCTCGAGATAGCTTTCGAAGATGCCGACGTGCACGAATGCCGCATCGGCCGAGCCCGGCCACAGCGCGCGGCTGTCGAAGCGCACGTCGTAGGTTCGCTCGTCGGCCGCCGTCACGCCGTGCGCATGCGCGTCGGGGAACGGATAGGGCGGCGACTCGCCGACCACGACACCCACCTGGCCGCGCACGTAAGCCGGCAGCCGGACATGACCCGGCACGCGATCGTCGCGCGTGCGGACCCGGTCGCCGAGCAGGAAGCGCACCCCGTCGGCGGCGTTCGATCGGCCGGGGGCGCTCGGCAGCGAGAGCGGAAACCACCCCTCGGCGCGGCGCGCCAGATCGGCCTGCGTGACCAGGCCCTTCTCGACGCACAGCGTCGCCAGGCTGGTCAGGGTGCGCTCGTAGTAGCCGGCCGACAGGTAGTGGCGGGGCTCCATGCGCTCGATCGCGTGGCGGTACTCGTCCATGTTGAAGATGCCGAGCCGGACCGCGACCGCATAGAGCGCGTTGATGCGCTTTTCCCACGGCGCGTGAAAGGCTGCGGCGGTGGCAGAGTGGCGGACCGGGCCGAAGCCCTGCTTGCCGCCGAGATCGTGGATGCCGTCCATGCCGCGTCCTTTCGACTCACAGGCTCCTAGAGGCGGGCGACGCCGATCATCCCGTCGCGGGTCACGAGCGCGGCCAGCCGCTCCTCCGGCCAGCCGGCGGTTTCCGGCGGCTGCACCGGCAGCACGACATAGCGCGTGTCGGCGGTCGTGTCCCAGACGCGGATCTCGGTGTCGGGCGGCAGCGCGAGCCCCATCTCCTTCAGCACCGTACGCGATTCGCGCACCACGCGCGCGCGGTACTCGAGGTCCTTGTACCAGTCGGGCGGCAGGCCGATGATCGTGAATGCGGTGCACGAGCAGAGCGTGCAGCAGATGACGTTGTGCACGTGCTCGCTGTTCTCGAGCACCACCAGGTGCCGATGGTGGCGCGGCAGCTCGAAGCCGAGCTCGGCGGCAGCGGCACGGCCGTTCGCCAGCAGACGCCGGCGAAACGCCGGGTCGGTCCAGGCCCTGGCGACCAGGCGGGCGCCGTTGCGCGGCACCCACTCTTCTTCGACGCGCCGGACGATGTCGTCGATCTGCCCGCCGACGTTCAGGCCACGCTCCTCGAGCGCCGCTTCGATCGCCGCGGCGCGCCGCTCGAGCGGCGCGACATCCCGTTGTTGAAGTTCCGATCCGGTCATGGTCTTCGCTCCCACCGCAGTATTCCGGCCGAGTATAGGAAGACGCCGGCCGGCTCGGTCGCGCCGGCCCGGCAGCGCGGTTTCATGGAACACAATTGACGAACATCGAGAGCGCGATAGACGCAGGAAGGCCGTCGCCATGGACGATCCCATCGACACTCCCTTCGACCAGGAGTTCGGCCTTGTCGCCGAGATGATCCGTCGCCACGCGCAGCGCGATCCGGAACACGCCGCGCTGGTGGATGCAGAGCAGACCCTTACCTACGGCGAGCTCGACGCGCTGATGGACCGCATCGCCGCCAGCCTGCAGCGCGACGGTGTGCGGCCGCGCGAGGCGATCGCGGTGTGCGCCGCCGCATCGGTGCCGTACGCGGCGGTGTTTCTCGGCGCCTTGCGGGCCGGCGTGGTGGTCGCGCCGCTCGCGCCCGGCGAGACGCGCACCAGCCTGCTCGCCATGCTCGCCGACTCGGGCGCGCAGCGGCTCTTCCTCGATGCCGCCGCGGCGGCGACGCTCGGCCCGCCGGAGCCGAATGCGCCGGCCCGCGTGCGGCTCGACGGCTCGGCCGGCGGCCTGGCCCTGAGCGACTGGCTGGTGCCCACCGGCGCCGCGCCGGCCGCGGTGTCGCCCGGGCCCGACTGGGCCTTCAACATCATCTATTCGTCGGGCACGACCGGCACGCCCAAGGGCATCGTCCAGCCGCACGCAATGCGCTGGACGCAGGTGCGGCGCGGCGGCACGAGCTACGGCTACGGGCCGGGCAGCACGACCTTGCTCGCCACTCCGCTCTACTCGAACACCACCCTGGTCGTATTCCTACCGACCATGGCCTGGGGCGGCACGGCGGTGCTGATGGGCAAGTTCAACAGCCTCGAGTACCTGCGCCTGGCCGAGCGCCACCGCGCCACCCACACGATGCTGGTGCCGGTGCAGTACCAGCGCCTGCTCGCGCTGCCCGAGTTCGACCGCTTCGATCTCGCGTCGTTCCGGATGAAGTTCTGCACCAGCGCGCCGTTTCCCGCGGCGCTCAAGGCCGAGGTGCTGGCGCGCTGGCCGGGCGGCCTGGTCGAGTTCTACGGCATGACCGAGGGCGGCGGCAGCTGCGCGCTGCCGGCGCACGAGCATCCCGACAAGCTGCACACCGTCGGCCGGCCGATGGAGGGCCACGACATCCGCCTCATCGACGACGCCGGCGACGAGGTCCGGCCGGACGAGATGGGAGAGGTGGTGGGCCGCTCGGGGTCGATGATGACCGGCTACCACGGCCAGCCGGCGAAGAGCCGCGAGGCCGAATGGACGAGCCCGGCCGGCGAACGCTACATCCGCACCGGCGACGTCGGCCGGTTCGATGCCGACGGCTTTCTCACGCTGCTCGATCGCAAGAAGGACATGATCATCAGCGGCGGCTTCAACATCTACCCGAGCGACCTCGAAGGCGTGCTGCGCGAGCACCCCGGCGTGGCCGACGCGGCAGTCGTCGGCGTGCCTTCCGAGCAGTGGGGCGAGACCCCGGTCGCCTTCGTCGTGCCGGCGCCGGCGCGCGCCGCCAGCGAGGCCGAGCTGCTCGGCTGGGTCAACCAGCGGGTCGGCAAGACCCAGCGCCTGGCCGGCCTGCACTACCTCGACGAGCTGCCGCGCAGCGCGATCGGCAAGGTGCTAAAGCGCGAGCTGCGCGAGCGGGTTCGGCCGAGCGCGGCGAGCACTCCCGGGTAGGCGGCGCTGTCGGACTCAGGCTACGGCGTCGCGCCGAGCGACTACCGACGCGCGGTCGGCGGCCTGCCGGCCTGAGCCGCTCAGGCGGCCCGGGCGGTGCCGGTGCGCGGCAGTCGCACGACGAACTCGGCGCCCCGCTCGCCGTGCGAACTGGTCGCGCCGACGCTGCCGCCATGCGCCTCGGCCAGCGCGCGCACGACCGCCAGGCCGATGCCGAGCCCCGACTCCTCGAGCGGCACGTGGGTGTCGACGGCGAACAGGTCGAACATGTTGGCGAGGGTTTCGGGCTCGATGCGGGCGCCTTCGTCGATCACGCTGACGATCACCTCGTCGGTGGCCAGCCGGGTCGTCAGCGACACGGTGCCGCCGGGCAGCGAGCGGCGCGAGGCGTTGTTCAGCAGGTTGCCGAACACCTGGATCAGGCGCTGCGGGTCGCCCAGCACGACGGCTCGCTCGGCGGGCGCCTCCAGGACCAGCCGCTGCTGCTTGGCGTCGATCGCATGGCGGCAGGCGTCGGCGGCGGCGCCGAGGATGACGTCGAGCTGGAGATCGCGGCACTGCAGGCGGAACTCGCCGGTGTCGACCCGCGAGCCGTCGAACAGGTCGTCGATCAGGCGGGCCATCAGCGCTTCCTGACGGTGCACGAGCTGCAGGTGGCGTGCCTTGGCGGTCTCGTCGACGCCCGGATTCGAGAGCATCGCCGTCGCCATGCGGATCGCCGACAGCGGGTTGCGCAGGGCGTGCGCGGCCATCGCCACGAAGTTGATCTGCCGATGGTGCGCCGCCTCGGCGTCGGCCTGCA
>JBDTUG010000122.1:0-9468 GCA_040007855.1 Caldimonas sp. | reverse complement strand
ACGCCGCTGGCGGTGCAGGGCTGCACCGACGGCTTCGGCTGGTGCGACGTGATCGGCCCGGAAGGCGTGCGCGGCTGGGTCTACGCCGGCAACATCGCCTCCCCCTATCAGAGCGCCGACGTGCCGGTCATCCGGTACGGGGCGCTGATCGGCATTCCCCTCGTCACCTTCGCGATCGGCAGTTACTGGGGCTCGCACTACCAGAACCGGCCATGGTTCCGCGACCGCCGACGCTGGGAGCACTATCGCCCCCCGAATCGTCCGGGCTTCCGTCCGCCGGGCCGGCCCGACTATCGCCCGCCGGGCCCGCCCGGACGGCCGGTGATGCGCCCGCCGCCGGGACCCCGGCCGCCGTTCGGCCGCCCGCCCGGCGACAACCGGCCGCCGCTCGGGCCGCGGGGCCTTGTCGACGGCCGACAGCCCGAGGGTCGCCCGCCTGCTGCCGGCCGGCCGCCGGGCGAGGGGCGTCCTTCCGGCGGCCCCGGCGGCGGACGACCGCCCGGCGAAGCCGACCGGCAGCACGACCGGCAGCACGACCGAGGGCCGCGTCCCCAGCAACGCTGAGGCGCACCCGCGCCTGCCGGCCGCGACAGAATCGGCCCATGTCCGATTCCCGTTTCAGTGTCGAGGGCGGCCTGCCGTTCGGCCGCGCCCTGCTGGCGCACTTCCCGCTCGAGCCGGGCGGCGTCTACCTCAACCACGGCACGGTCGGCGTGACGCCACTGGCGGTGATGCGGGCGCGCGCCGCGATTCTCGACGAGATCGAGCGCCACCCGGCGCGCTACATGATCCGCGAGCTGATGCAGCTCGGCATGTCGGCGCCGCCCGCGGCGCCTCGCCTGCGCGCCGCCGCCGCGCGCGTTGCCGCCTTCCTCGGCGTGCAGCGCGACGACCTGGTGTTCGTCGACAACGCCAGCAGCGGGATCAATGCCGTGCTGCGCGCGGTCGAGCTCGAGCCCGGCGACGAGATCCTGATCTCCGACCAGGCTTACGGCGGCGTGGTTCGCGCCGCCGCCTTCATCGCCCACGGCGGCGGCGCCGCGCTCGCCAGCTTCGCGCTGCCGTTTCCGGCCACCGATCCGGCCGCCTGCGTGCGCGCGGTCGAGCAGGCGATCACGTCGCGCACCCGGCTGGCCGTGCTCGATCACGTCAGCTCCGAAACCGCGTTGGTGCTGCCGCTCGCGGCAATGGCCGCGGCCTGCCGGGCGCGCGGCGTGCCGGTGCTGGTCGACGGCGCGCAGGCGCTCGGCGCGATCGGCGTCGACATCGCCGGCCTCGGCGTCGACTGGTACGCCGCCAACCTGCACAAGTGGTGCTTCGTGCCGCGCAGCTGCGGCGTCCTCTGGGCCGCGCCGGAGCGGCACGCCGGGCTGCACCCGGGCGTCATCTCCTGGGGCATCACCAGCGACGACTGGCTGCAGGAATTCGAGTGGACCGGCACCCGCGATCCCTCGCCCTGGCTGGCCGCACCGGCCGGCCTCGACTTCATGCACGAGGTGCTCGGCGTGGCGGCGATGCGTGACCACAACCACCGGCTGGCCTGGCACGGCGCCGGGCACCTGAGCGCGCGCTGGGGCCAGGCCTGGACGACGCCCGAGTCGATGGTCGGCTGCATGGTGACCCTGCCGCTGCCGGCCCGGCTCGGCCCGGCCGACCCGGCCACGGCACAGCGGCTGCGCGACGCGCTGCTGTTCGGCCACGGCATCGAGGCACCGGTGATCGCCCGCGGCGGCGCGCTCTGGATTCGCCTCTCGCTGCAGGTCTACAACGACGAGTCCGACATCGACCGGCTCGAGAACGCGGTGGCGGCGCTTCGCTGAGCGCGCGGCGCGAGGCGCGCCGCGCTCAGTCGGGCGTCGGCCCGGGCGGTGCGCCGGCGGGGCGCCGGCGCAGCCCGAGCCAGACCACGGTCGCCACCACCAGCAGGCCGCCGGCGACCTGCGACACGGCGATCGTCTGGCCGAGGATCAGCCAGGCGAGGACCAGCGCGAACACCGGCTCGACATTCATGATCGCCGAGTTGCCGACCACGCCGAGCCGCGGCAGCACCGTGAAGAGGATGGTGATGCCGGTGCCGTAGAGCAGCGTCAGCAGGGCCAGGCCCCACCAGCCGGCGCTCGCGTCGGGCCAGTGGAAGCCGCCTTGCGCGGCCACACCGGCGCCGGCCAGGGCGGCGACGATCGCCATCGTCGCGGTGGTGCGGAGCCGGCCGTCGACGCTCGCGGCCTCGTGCTGGGTCAGCACCAGGGCCAGGCCGAAGGCGGCACCGGCGGCCAGGGCGAAGGCGACGCCGGCACCGATCTGCCGCCAGTGCAGGGCCGCGCCCAGGCCGGAGGCGGCGCCGAGCACGTCGAGCGCGAGCGCCAGGCCGATCAGCATCGTCGGCATCGCCAGCAAGACCCGGCGCTCGGGGCGATGGGCATACAGGACCCGCGCCCAGAGCGCGGTCCAGAGCGGATAGGTGTTGAAGGCCAGCAGAGCGAGCGCGACCGGCAGCCGGGCCACGGCCGAGTAGAGCCAGACGCTCTGGACGCCGACGACGAGGCCGATCGCCAGCAGGAAGCGGCGTTGCCGGGCGGTGAGCGCGACCGGCACGCGCTGGGCGACGACGAGCAGGCCGACCCCCAGCGCCGTGATCGTGCTGCGCACCGTGACCGCGGTGGCGACGTCGACGCCGTGGTCGAAGGCGATCCGCGCCGCGACGTGGTTGGCGCCCATCAGCAGGGCGATCAGGAGGAGGGTGGCGAAGGCGCCGATCGACAGCGCCGCCGATGCGGAACGGCCGCTCATCCGCGGCGTGCTGCCGGCCGGTCGCGGAGCCCCTCGCACAACTCGGCGAACAGCGGAACGACGCGCTCGTTGCCGGCCTGCAGGAACGTGTCGCCGACGTAGAGCTCGGTGAGGCTCCAGCCCGGCACCTCGGCCGGCCAGGCGCCGCCGATCAGCCAGCAGCCGCTCCGGCGGGCCAGGTCGTCACGGGCCTGCGTCACGACCTCGGCGGGCGCGTCGAAGTACAGGTGCATCAGGTTGGTCTGCGGCGGCGACGGGTTGACGCGCAGCCCGGGCAGTCCCGCCAGGCCCGTGGCGAGGTCGACGGCGCGGCGGTACAGCGCCGGCATCAGGGCGAGCCGCGCGTCGAAGCGCATCGCCGCGGCGGCGACCATCGGGCTCAGCTGGTAGAGCGTGCCGCCCATCCGTCGCCGCCAGAGACGCGCGCTCGCCACGAAGTCGGCCTCACCGGCGAGCAGCGCGCCGGCGAACCCGCCGATGCCTTTGTAGAGCGACACGTACACCGAAGCGAAACCGGCGGCGATCGCCGCGTGGTCCTTGCCGTAGAAGGCGGCGCTCTCCCAGAGGCGGGCGCCGTCCATGTGCAGCGGGATGCGGCGCTCGCCGGCCAGCGCCTTCAGCGCCTCGAGCTCGTCCCACGACGGCAGCTGGCCGCCGGCCTCGCGGATCGGCAGCTCGACGATGACGCAGGCCAGCGCCTGGCGAACCGCCTCCAGGTCGCCGGCGCGCATCGGCCTGAGGCGAGAGCCGATCGGCACGGCGTGGCAGCGCAGCAAGGCGGCATAGGCCTCCTCCTCGTGATGCGCCAGGTGCGAGGTGGGATGGATGCCGAAGCGGTCGACCCCGGCCGTCTCGGTCCAGATCCGGACGGCGGCGAGCTGGGCCATCACGCCGCTCGGCATGAACACCGCCGCCGGCTTGCCGAGCAGGGCGGCGACCTTGCGCTCGAAGCCCTCGACCAGCTCGCCCTGCCCGTACTGGTCGTGCTCGACGCCGTGTTGCTCGCACCAAGCGGCCACGGCGCGGAAGTCGTCGCCAGCGCTGCCGACCGCGAAGTCGGGCAGGACCAGGCTGCAGGTCCGGCGCAAAGCGCGCCGTTCGGCCTGGGTGAGCGGGGTGGGCGGGGTGAGTGGGGTGGGCGCGGCGGGCATGGCCTCTATGATGGACGAATCGCCTGCCCGGCACCCTCGGCGGAAGTGCGGCGAGCCATGAAGGACCGGAGGCCTGCGCGGCGCGAGGCGCTCGGGATTTCCGCACCGCAAGCCGCAAGGAGATCGGTCGATGCGTACTGCAGTCATGGGATCGGGGGGCCTCGGCGGCTACTTCGGCGCGCCTCTGCGCAGGAAGGCCGGTCTTGTCTTCCCTCCGGGAGATCCTGCATGAGTGATTCCCCGTCGTACGCGCCGCCGGCCGTCTGGTCCTGGAACAAGGAGAGCGGCGGCAAGTTCGCGAGCATCAACCGGCCGATCGCCGGTGCGACCCACGAGAAGGCGCTGCCGGTCGGTCGCCATCCGCTCCAGCTCTACTCGCTGGGCACGCCGAATGGCGTCAAGGTGACGGTGATGCTCGAGGAATTGCTGGCGCTCGGCCATGCCGGCGCGCAATACGACGCCTGGCTGATCCGCATCAACGATGGCGAGCAGTTCGGCAGCGGCTTCGTCGCCGCCAACCCGAACTCGAAGATCCCGGCGCTGGTCGATCGCAGCGGGCCGACGCCGGTCCGGGTGTTCGAATCGGGGGCGATCCTGCTGTACCTGGCCGAGAAGTTCGGCGCCTGTCTGCCGGGCGGCGGTGCCGAGCGGGCCGAGTGCCTGTCGTGGCTGTTCTGGCAGATGGGCAGCGCGCCCTTTCTCGGCGGCGGCTTCGGTCACTTCTACGCCTACGCGCCGACCCGGATCGAATACGCGATCGACCGCTACGCGATGGAGGTCAAGCGCCAGATGGACGTGCTCGACCGCCGCCTGGCCGAGAGCCCCTACCTGGCGGGCGACGACTACAGCATCGCCGACATCGCGGTCTGGCCCTGGTACGGCACCCTCGCCAAGGGCCAGCTCTACGGCGCCGGCGAGTTCCTGCAGGTTCAGGACTACCGCAACGTCCTGCGCTGGACCGACGAGATCGCCCGGCGCCCGGCGGTGCAGCGCGGCCGCATGGTCAACCGCACCTGGGGTCAGCCGGCGAGCCAGCTGCACGAGCGCCACGAGGCCGGCGACTTCGACACCCGGACCCAGGACAAGCTTGCGCCGCCGCCCTGAGCTGCGCTCCTCGAGAAAGGCTTCACCGATGATCACTCTCTACGACTGCGCGACGGCACCGAGCCCGCGCCGCGCCCGCATCCTGCTCGCCGAAAAACGGGTCGCCCACGAGACGGTGCAGGTCGACCTGAGGAACGGCGAGCAGCTGAGCGAGGCCTACCGCAAGGTGAACCCGCACTGCACCGTGCCGGCGCTGCGCACCGACGAGGGCCTGCTGCTGACCGACAACGCAGCGATCGCCGCCTATCTGGAGGCGCGCTTCCCGGAGCCCGCACTGGCGGGAGTCACGCCGCAGGAAAAAGCCGAGATCGCCAGCTGGCACTGGCGGGTCGAGTTCGAGGGCCTGATGGCGATCGCCGAGGCGATGCGCAACAGCGCGCCGGCGATGGCCGATCGCGCCCTGCCCGGGCCGGTGAACTATCCGCAGATCCGCGAGCTGGCCGAGCGCGGCCTGGCCCGCCTGCAGCAGTTCTTCGTCATCCTCGACGAGCGCCTCGCGGGTCGCGACTTCATCGCCGCCGATCGCTTCAGCATCGCCGACATCGCCGCCGTGGTAGCGGTCGACTTCGCACGGGTGGTGAAGGTCAAGCCCGGCGAGCAGCATCCCCACCTGCTGCGCTGGCGGGCAGCGATGGCCGAGCGGCCTGCCATGTCGCTCTAGGCGGCAGCTTCCCCGACCGGGTCGCCGCGCAGCCGCAGCGCATAGCCCTGGCCGTAGACGGTTTCGAGAGCGAGCGAAGAAGCCCCTGCCTCCCTGAGCTTGCGGCGGATCCTGCAGACGTGCATGTCGGCGCTGCGCCGCGATTCACCGGCGCTCGCGTGACCGAGCCTGCGCCGGAGGGTCTCGCGGTGAACGAAGCCATCGGAGCGGGCGGCCAGCAACAGCAGCAATTCGAACTCGCCGCCGGTGAGCCCCAAGGGCCGATCGCCGAAGACGGCCTCCTCTCGCCGGGGGTCGAGCCTCAATCCGCCGATCGACACGGCGCAGGGCTGCGGGTCGCTCTGGCCGGCCGCCAGGTCCAGGAGCCGCTGGAGCTTGAGGGCGATCAGGCGCTCCGACGCTGCCCGGGCGATGAGCTCGGTGGCGCCGGCCTCGAGCGCGGCGATCAGCGCCTCTTCGCGGCCGGCCGAAGCGAGCACGACGATCGGCGCGCGCTGCTCCCGGCGCAGCGATCGAACCGTGTCGACCACGGCTTCGGTTTCGCTGCCGTCGGCGTCGCACAGCACCGCGTCGAACCGCCACTGCCTGAGGATCGGCCGCACCGAATCGAGGTCCCTGATGGCATGGAGCTTCATCCCGTGGTCCTTGAGACCGCTTTGCAACGCGGCCACGTAGGGGAGGTCGGCACTGACGATGAGACAGAAAGGCAACACGTTCGAGTCCCCGGATCGGCGAGGCTTGCAGACTACCGGCGAGGCCGCTGCACTTCTTGCGAATCGCAACGACGCCGCGCCGCACGCGTCGCAGATCTTGCTAATTTCCGGAATGCGACGGTCTCCCCGGCATGCCGTGATAGAAAAACGAGCGTGACAGGAGTCACCTCTCCAGACGCCGCCGCACCGACCCGCATGATCCTGACCGAGCTACCCGACCTTCCACCACGGCCCGAGACGCCGGCCAACGCGGCGTTTCGACGGGACTACGTGGCCCGGTGGGGCAAGGAGAACACCCTCCTGTGCGGCCGGACGCATCTGGCCGAATACCCCGACGTGATGCACCCGCTGTCGATCAAGATGGCCTGGGGCGGGCGCGAGGTCTATCGCCTGCGCCGGCGCGAGATCCACGTTCGCGAGGGCCCGGAGCGGCTCGGCACAGGCGTCTCGAATACAGGCACGCAGCCAGCGATGCGCCGGGTCGCCCTCCATCCGCGGATGCCAGAGCAACGACACCGTGATCTGCGCAACGGGCAGGGGAAGTGTGAAGCCGTGCATGCCGGTGCGCAGGTCGGCGGTGTGACGTTCGGGAACGCTGGCAACCCAGTCGGAGGCCCGGGCCAGGGCCAGCGCGGCCGAGAAGCCGGCCACGGTCGTGGCAATCTCACACGCCAGTCCGAGCGTGGCCAGGGCGTCGTCGATCGGACCCTTGTCGAGTCCTCGTCGCGAGACCCGGATGTGCCTTGCGGCAGCGTAGCGGGCCGCGGTGATCGCTCCCTTGGTCAGCGGGTGCCCTTTTCGCACGACACCGATGAAGCGGTCCCGGAACAAGGCCTGCGCTCGCACTTCCGGACCGGTCGTCCTGCCCACCACGCCGATTTCCAGATCGACGGCGCCCTCGCGCAGGGGTGCACTGTCCTTGTCGAGCTTGGGCAGGAAGCGCAGTCGAACGCCTGGCGCCTCCGTGCCGACGCGCGCCAGGAGCGAGGCGCCGAAGTTCTCCACGAAGCCTTCGCTCGACCGCAGCGTGAACGTGCGGACGAGCTTTCCGGGCTCGAGTTCGCTGGCGGGGCGCAGGGCGGCTTGTGCGTCATGGACGAGCTGGCTGACGCGTTCGCGGAGCGCGAGCGCCCGAGGGGACGCAACCAGACCGCGCCCGGCCCTGACCAGCAGCGGATCGCCGGTCGCCTCGCGCAGTCGTGCCAGCGCCCGACTCATCGCCGACGGGCTGAGGCGCAGCCGACGGGCGGCGCGCACGACGCTGCCTTCGGCGAGCAGCACGTCGAGGGTGAAGAGCAGGTTGAGATCGGGTCTGGACATGGCGTCGCTCCGCGCGGTGGTGGCCTGACATGGCGCCGCATGCATGAATGAAGTGCAAATGATGCGCCTTCCGCCATGTCACGCAACGCCCTATCTTCATGACGGCGCCATTTCGGAGTCGACAGACAGAGGGGATTCACGTGAGCGTTCCGGTAGAAGTTCAGGCGCTGGCGGCAAGGGTGGAGCGCCAGCCCGCGCTGGGGTGGGTGCTGGGCAGCCTGGCGCTCTGCATGGTGTTGCCCTCGCTCGGCACCAGCATCGCCAACGTCGCCTTGCCGACCTTGGCCGAGGCGTTCGCGGCCTCGTTCCAGGAAGTCCAGTGGGTCGTGCTCGCCTACCTTCTGGCCACCACGACCCTGATCGTCGGCGTCGGGCGGCTCGGTGACCTCATCGGGCGTCGGCGCTTGCTGATGGCCGGCATCTTCGTGTTCACGGCGGCCTCCGGCCTGTGCGGCCTTGCCTCGGGGCTCTGGCTGTTGATCGCCGCCCGGGCAGCGCAAGGGGTCGGTGCGGCCATCATGCTGGCGCTGACCATGGCGTTGGTCGGCGAGGTGGTTCCGAAGTCGGGGACCGGCAGCGCCATGGGGCTGCTCGGGACGATGTCCGCGGTCGGCACCGCGCTCGGGCCGACGCTCGGCGGCGTGCTGATCGCCGGCTTCGGCTGGCCGGCGATCTTCCTCGTCAATGTCCCCCTGGGCGTCCTCGCCCTCGGGCTCGCGTGGCGCTACCTGCCCGCCGACCGTCGAGCGTCGGCGACCGATCAGGGCGGCTTCGACACCCTGGGGACGCTGCTGCTGGCGCTGACCCTTGCGGCCTACGCGCTGGCGATGACGCTCGGGCGCGGCAGCTTCGGCCGCGTCAACATGGCGCTGCTCGTGGCCGCGGCACTCGGTGTCGCGCTCTTCGTGCGGGCGCAGGCGGGCGCAAGGTCTCCCTTGATCCGATCGGCGCGGTTTCGCGATCCGGTGCTGGGTGCGAGCCTGGCCATGAGTGCGCTGGTCTCGACGGTGATGATGGCGACATTGGTGGTCGGGCCCTTCTATCTGGCCCGTGCCCTCGGCCTCGACAGCGCACTGGTCGGCATCGCGATGTCGGCCGGGCCGGTGGCCGCCGCGCTGATCAGTGTGCCCGCCGGACGCAGCGTCGACCGCTTCGGCGCGCCACGCATGACCGTGGGCGGGCTCGCCGGCATGGCGCTCGGCTGCGCGGCCCTCTGCCTGGCGCCGGCCACGCTGGGCATCGTCGGCTATGCGATCCCCCTCGTCATCGTCACCGCCGGCTATGCGCTGTTCCAGGCGGCCAACAACACCGCCGTCATGACCGAGGTCGCTGCGGACCAGCGCGGCGTGATCTCCGGAATGCTCAACCTGGCGAGGAATCTCGGCCTCATCACCGGCGCATCTGCCATGGGCGCCGTCTTCGCGCTGGCCGCGCAGGCGAGCGACTTCACAACGGCACGCCCCGAGGCCGTCGCCACCGGCATGCGGGTCACGTTCGCCGTCGCGACGGGGCTGGTTGTCGTGGCGCTGGGCATCGCCTGCGCCAGCCTGGCGCGCTCGCGATCGGCCGGTCGGCTGCCGGCCTGACGCTCCCGGGGCCGCGACGGTGGCATGATCGGCCGACGCCCCTTTCGCCCCCTGGACTCCCCATGATCGTCGAGCGCATCTGGACCGCCAACGCCTACCGCAACTACAACTACCTGATCGCCTGCCCGGAGAGCGGGGAGGCG
>JBDTUG010000121.1:0-9533 GCA_040007855.1 Caldimonas sp. | reverse complement strand
GACCAACCGGCCAAGATGATTGTCGTTACCGGCCAGGCTGCTTGACGCTATCCAGGCCACCGCGGCCCGGAATCCGGGGCCGCCGTCCGGGCGCCCCGGCGCCTGCCGGCGGACCGCGCTCAGCACGGTGGCGCCGCCGTTCGACCAGCCGAGCAGGAACAGCGCGTTCGGGTCGACGTCGCCGCGGGCGGCGAGCCAGGCCGCCGCGGCATAGGCGTCGACCGTGCGTTCCTTCCAGGGATGGATCGGCCGGTCCTTCATCTCGCAGATCCGGCCGAGGCCGCGCGGGCCGAAGCTGTCGAGCACGATCGTTACATAGCCCCAGCGCGCGAAGCGCTCGGCCCAGTCGCGATGGCGCGCCGCCAGCACGCCGCGCGCGTCGACCATGCCGCCGCAGCCGTGCATCAGGACGATCGCCGGGCGGCGCTCGCGTCGCAGCGGATCGCCTGCCGGCGTGAACAGCACGCCGGTCAGGTCGACGTCGCGCGACGCGATCGCCACCCTCTGTTCCGCCCCGGCTGCCGCGCCGGCGCTCGCTCTGGGCGGCCCGAGGTCGGCGCAGGCGGCCAGCAGGCCGGCCAGGCCCGCCAGCAGCGCGCGGACGGCGGTCCGGGCGCATCGTTCGATCGAAGGGGACCTCATCGCGTCTTCTCCCGTGGCGATCGGGCGGCGGGACGCCGCTCGTCGCCAACTGAGTGCGCGCGGGTGCGAATCCCTTTCGATCCGGCGAGCTCAGGGCTCGCGCGAGCAGTGGCCGTTCGCTCCGGGCCGAAAGCACAGCTCGCCGTTCAGGTCGGAGCTTTCCCAGGGCACTTGCCGGCTGGCGGTCTCGGCGCTCACCCGGGCGCGCACCTGCTTGAAGAACGCTTCCACCGGCAGCTCGGGCGACTGGCGCAGCAGCGCGGTCAGGTGGCGGGTGTAGACGCTGACGGGGCCGTCGCCGTCGCGCGCGACATGGCCGGGCCGGGTCGAGAAGGCGACCACCGTGCCGCTCGGCGCCGCGACCTTCGACAGCCCGGGGCGCGCCGCCCACATCCGGCGGCTGCCGGTCGCGAACATCGGATGGACCCGGCAGGCATCGATGATCACCAGGTTGGCGCCGCCGTCGATCGCGCTCAGCTGCTCGACCAGCTCGGTGGCGTCGGCGGTGCGCTCGAGGACGTCGGTCTCGTTGTCGATGCGCGCGCCGACCGGCAGCAGGTAGCTGCGGCCGCGCATCTGCAGGCCGTGGCCGGCGAAGTAGACCAGCCGGACCTCGGCCGAGCGGGTCGCCAGCACGAACCGGCGCAAGGCCTCGCGCAGCTCGCCGAGCTTCAGGTTCTCCCGGACCGTGACCTCGAAGCCGAGCGTGCGCAGCGACGCGCCGACCTCGCGCACGTCGTTGAGCGGATTGCGCAGCGGCGCGTCGGCGTAGGCGGCGTTGCCGATCAGCAGGGCGACCCGCGCCGGCGCCTGCGCGCCCGCGCAGGTGGCGACCAGGGCCAGCAGGCCGCTGGCGATGAGTCTGGCCGGCGTCATCGCTTCGCCTCGACGAGCTCGACCAGCTCGGTGCGGCCGCTGGCACGCAGGCGCTCGGCGGCGACCGCCAGGCCGCCGTCCTTGATGCGCAAGAGGTAGACGCCGAGCTGGCCCGGGCCGCCGACGATCTCTGCGCCGACCCCGGCGAGCAGCCCGCGCAGCTCGGCCTCGCGCAGGTCGGGCTTGAACGAGACGCGCAGCAAGGGGCCGCGCGGCACCGGGTCGCCGCTGCCGGAGCGGAACTCGGCGCTGCCGGAATCCCGCTCGGTCTGCCAGGCGAGCAGGCCGAGCGCACCCGCCTGCACCACCACCAGCGCGACCGCGATCGCCTGCGCGTTGAACGGCATGCCGAGGGTGGCCGTCAGCCAGTCGGACAGGCGGTCGAGGATGCCCGGACCGCGGGCGAAAGCGCGCCGGGCGCCGGCGGCGGGCCGCGGCGCGGCGGCCGGCGCCGGCTCGGTCTCGATCAGTCGCAGCGTCCGCTCCCAGCCGGGCAGGGCCGGCAGGGCCGCGACCCGTTCCTCCAGCTTCGCCGCGAAGGCCGCGTCCCACTCCAGCTCGGCGCGCAGGGCGGGCCGGTCGCGCAGGTGAGCGTCGAGCGCGTCGCGCTCGGCCGCCGTCAGGGTGCCGGTCGCCGCCTTGCGCGAGAGCTCGTCGAACGACGGGTTCATTGGACACCTCCGTGCGGCGCACTTCGGTATTCGTCCTTGGGGCGGCCCGGCGGACTCATGGCGAGCCCCGCTCGCGGGCGAGCAACGCGGCCAGGCAGGCCTGGATCTTCTTGCGCGCATAGAACACGCGCGTGCCCACGGTTTCCTTCTTCAGGTTCAGCTGCGCGCCGATCTCTTCGAGCGTCCAGCCTTCGTAGTAGGCGAGGTGAACGCACTCGCGCTGCTCGGCCGGCAGCAGATCGAGGCACTCGCGCACGCCTTCGCTGCGCTGCTTCAGCGCCGCCACGTCCTCGGGCGTCGTTTGCTCGACCAGCATGTCGTCGTCGAGCTCGGCGACGTCGGCGCCCGACTCCGGGGCGCGCTGGCGCAGTCGCTCCAGCATCTTGAAGCGCGCCACGCCGAGCAGCCAGGTCGAGAACGCCGATTCGCCACGAAAGCTCTGCGGCGACTTCCAGACATGGAACAGGGTATCGGACACGACTTCCTCGACCAGTGTTTGCTGTCGAAAGCGGTGCATGAGAAAGGCCTGGACCCGGCGCGCGAACAGCTCGTAGAGCGCCCGGAACGCGGCCTGGTCACGCTCCGCGATCCGTCTCAGCAAGGCTTCGATCTCCGCGGGAGCGGGCTTGTGCACCCTCGGTTCCTCTCTGAGTGGCGAGCGCCGCGCTTTGCATTCACAGCAGGGCGAAAGGGGGTCGCGACGCAGTGTACGGCGGGCCCCTTGAAACGGATCGATCGGGTGGGCCACCCAGTGCCCGAGGACCGCGATCGAGCGCGGCCCCCAACCCCCGGGGGCCCCGGCCCCGACAACTCTCCCACGAGAAGGAACGACCATGAAGCTGCGCTTTCTGCCCTCTCCCCTGATCGGCGCCCTGGTGCTGGCCGGCGTCCTGGCCGCGCCGGCCGCAGCCCAGGCCGGGACCGCCGCCTGCGCCGCGACCGGCCCCGGCGTCGTGCCGAACGGATCGCTGGCGACGAGCGCGCAAGGCGAGCGCCGGATGCCCTGCCCGACCCCGGCCGGCGACGCGGCGCGCACCGACCAGCCGGCGCGCAGCGACGCGGCCGGCGAGAAGCGGTCGGCGCGCGCCGACCAACCCGAGCGCGGCCCGGGTCGCGCCGGCCCGTTGGGCGGGGCGCTCGGCGACATCGCGCGGGACGGACTGGCCGGCACGCCTTCGTCGTCGTCTTCGGCAAGCTCTTTGCAGCCGCTGCAGAACGGGATGGCCCTCGCCGGCGCCGCCGGTGCGGGGCGCAGCTCGCGGGCGGCTGCCGCATTCGCGGCCGCCCAAGCCTTCGCGACCCCGTCGTTTCGCGCGCTCGCGATCGCCCTGCCGAGCACGCAGCCGTCGTCGACGAGCGCCGCGGGCGGCTGCCTGCCCGGCTTCGTGCGCCGCGCCGCGACCCCCGACGACGCGGTCTGCGTGACGCCCGCCTCGCGCAAGCGGGCGCACACCGAGAACGTCACCGCCGCGCACCGGGTCCGGCCCGCCGGCGCGACGCCGGCAGACGGCCGCTGCATCGACGGCTACGTGCGGCGTCGCGCCGCCGTCGGCGACCTCGTCTGCGTCAGGTCGGAGGTTCGCGCCTTCGTCCGCCAGGAAAACCTGCTCGCCGCTGCGCGGGCCTACCAGTGAGGACATCATGAGCAACGCCCCTTTCCGCCTGTTCCTGACCGTGGCCGCGCTGAGCGCGCTCGCCGCGCTCGCCCAACCCGCCGCCGCCCGCGATCGGCCCGGCACCCCCACCGCAGAGAAGGCGTACGCCTGCGGCGACTCGCTGAAAAGACAGCCGGCGATCTGCGCCGAGGTCGACAACACCGCTTCGGAACCGGTCTACTTCGAAACCCAGGTGACGCTCGCCGGCGCGCCCGTCGAGCCGGGAGCGCTGGGGGGGACGGTCGATTGCCTGACCAACACGCCGCGCCTGTCCGACGAGGAGAAGGAAAAGTACACCTGCTCGCGGATCACCGGCGTCTGCGAGCATCCGCCGGCCTCCCGGCTGGCTGGTTCACACCGCTGCGAGGCGGCCAAGTCGCTCTCTGGCAGGAGCTTCGCCAGGACGGCGGGCGCCGTGGCGACGATGAAGACCGGCGCGTTCGACCGGGAAGCCGGTCGCGGCGTGGCGCCTCAGGGCATCATCATTCGCGACGTCGCGCCCCTGTCCGAGTACTGCCTGCGCTTTCGCACCCGTCGGGTCTCGGACCAGGTCGTCTCCGCACAGTGGTCGAACTGGGCCTGCGCGCAGGCGCGCAGCCTGCCGGCCCGGCCGACCGCGCCGTACAAGCCCTCGGCCACCTTCGTCGCGGCGAGCTGGGCGGGCAACAGCGACTCCAAGCCGCTGCCGAACCGGGTGATCCTGCGCTGGGAGGCCGGCTTGCGGGTCGGCTGGTACGTCGTGCGCGGCAAGCGCTTCGATCTGCGCGAGGCGAAGTACCAGGAAACGATCGAGGTCCCCGCGCCGGTGCTAGCCGCCGGCGGCGAAACAGTGGAATTCTGCGCCCACAACATCTCCGGCAAGGCGTGCACGACGGTCCTCTACACACCGGTCCCTTCGTATCTGACGAAGCACAGCCCGGCCACCGACGCGATCCGTGCCCAGAGCCCGCAGCTGCCGCTGCGCAGCGGCGCCACCGACGCGATCCGTGCCCAGAGCCCGCAGCTGCCGCCCCGCAGCAGCGCCGCCGAGGCGATCAAGGCGGTCGTTCCGGCCGCCCCGCCGGTGCCCGCGCCCTTGCCTCGGCCCTCTCCGCTGCAGCCGCTGCAGGTGGTGCCGACGCGAAGCTCGGACACGCTGACGCCGACCCGCGGCTCGCTCTCGGCATCGGTGTTCGCCGGGACAGCGCGTCCGGTCGTGCAGGCCCCGGCCCCGGCCCCGGCCCCGGTCCCTGTCCCTGCGCCGGCGCCAGCCCAGGTCGGTTCGCCCTTCTCGGTCGGCTGCCAGCTCGGCTTCGTCCACCGCATGGCCACGTCGGGCGACACGGCCTGCGTGACCCAGGTGTCCCGCAAGCGCACCAACACCGAGAACGTGACCGCCGCCCATCGGGTGCAGCCGGGCGGCCGTGAACGCGGGCCGCGCGCCTGCATCGCCGGCTACGTCTGGCGCCAGGCGGTCCCCGGCGACTACGTCTGCGTCAGGCCGGCCATCCTCGCCCTGGTGGCCGAGGAAAACCGGCTGGCGGCGAGCCGGGCCCGGTAGGAGAGATGTTTCGCGTCGTCGCGGGCTCGGGCATGATCGCTGCAGGGCACGCCGCCACGGCAAGCCAGGGAGAGCAGGATCGTGACGTCGCGACGGCGCCTCGTACAACTGGCCGCGTCGATGACCCTGGCCGATGCGCCGCTGGCGGCGCTGGCCAAGGTCGTGGCGAGCCCGGCGTCGCGCGTCGCGCTGGTGATCGGCAACGAGCGCTATCGCCACAACCCCCTCCACAACGCCGCCAACGACGCCCGCGGCATGGCCGCCCTGCTCACCCAGGCCGGCTTCACGGTGGACCTGAAGGTCGACGCCACGCTGGCGCAGATGGCGAGCGCGATCGATGCGCTCGGCCAGGCCGCGGCGCGGCCCGACGTCGGCACGGTGCTGTTCTTCTACGCCGGCCATGCCGCCCAGCTCGACTGGCGCAACTACCTGCTGCCGGTCGACGGCAACGTCGAGGCGGCGAGCGACATCTTGCGCCAGTGCGTCGACCTCGGGACGCTGCTCCGCCGGCTCGAGCGGGCCCGGGGCAAGACCAAGCTGATCATCCTCGACGCCTGTCGCGACGACCCGTTCGGCCCGCGCTTCCGGCCGGTGCAGAAGGGGATGAGCCAGTACGACGCGCCGGCCGGGACACTGCTCGCGTTCGCGACCGCGCCGGGCCGGGTAGCGCTCGAGATGGCGGGCAGCGTCAACGGCCGGTACACCGAGAGCCTGCTGCGCGAGCTCTCGGTCCGGGGAGTTCGCATCGACGACGCGCTCAAGCGAGTCCGCCTGAGCGTGCGCCTGGCCTCGAACGGAACGCAGGTGCCGTGGGAGTCGACCTCGCTGGAGAGCGACGTCTACCTCTTTCCGGCGCCACGGCTCAGCGAGATCGAGCTGGAGCAGCAGGCTCGCGACGAGCTCGCGGCCTGGAACCGGATCAAGGCCTCGCCGAAGCCGAAGCTGGCCGACTGGGTCGACTACCTGAAGCGCTATCCGAACGGCAAGTTCGCCGAGGTGGCGCAGGTCCGCATGCGCAACCTGATGGCGAGCAGCGAGGCGACGCCGCGTCCGGCGCTGCCCGGCCATGCGCCGGCGCTGCAGCTCGGCCCCGGGCTCGCGGTGCCGCAGCGGCTCAAGGGCTCGGGCAACCCGAATTCGGCCGGCACCTATCCGTTTCGGCCGGTCTGGACCGCCGGCGACGAATACCTGTTCCACGAGCTCGACCTGTACAGCGGGGTGCGCCAGCGCAGCTACCGGATCGTCGTCAGCGGGGTCGATGCGGCGAACAACCAGGTCGAGTTCGCCGACGGCTCGCTGTCCGACCTGACGGGAGCGCCGCTCAAGGAAGGCCGCTACCGGCACTACGACGTGCCGATCCAGCTCAATCCGGCCGAGCTCCAGGTCGGCCGCAGGTGGGCGAGCCGGTTCAGCCAGAGCGGCGGCGGCCCCTCGGGAGTCGGCGAGTACGACTTCCGGATCAGCGAGCGGCAGGCGGTGAAGGTGCCGGCGGGCGAGTTCTCCGCGTTCCGGATCGAAGGGATCGGCTCGTTCATCGGCAGGCACCTGCGGCTGACCCGCTGGCTCGTCCCCGGCCTCAACGTCGCGCTGCGCCAGGAAGTGCGCCAGACCGTCAGGACACGGGTGCTGGTCTCGGCGAAGCAGGCGGTCTCGGGCTGAGCGCCTGAAACGAACCGGGGCGGGCGGTCACTCAGGGGCATTCGTCACCCCGTGAGGAGATCCGCCATGCACCACGCCACTTTTCTGTCGCCGCTCCGCCTGCCGAAGGCGATCGGCCGGACCGCGCTGTGCGGTACGCTGGCCCTGGCGCTGGCCGCGCCGGCGCAGTCGTCGCCGAGCCCGGTGCCGCCGGTGCCGGAGACGACCGAGCTGCCGGCCGACATCGCTCCGGCCACCAGCACGCGCGGCATCTTCGTCGCCACCGTGGTGACCCTGGTCGCGCAGGGCCTGGGCAGCACCTTCGCCGGCCTGCTCGGCGGCTCGATCACGCGCTGGTTCACGGCCGGTCCGAAGCCGGCCGAAGCCGCTCCGAAGTCCGCTCGATCCGGCACCGCGAAAGACAGGACCGCGGCACCGGCCGCCCTGCACGCCGGACTCGCCTACGAGGTCCACCTGCTCGGCACGGACGGTTCCGACCGGGCGGTCGACCCGACACGCCACGCGTTTCGCACCGGCGACCGGTTCCAGGTCTGGTACCGGCCCGCCCTCCCCGGCCGGGTCGCGGTGTTCAACATCGATCCGAAGGGCGGCGAGTCGCGCATCGACAGCGCCACCGTCGCCGCCGGCCAGCTCGCCGCGCTCGGGCCTTATCAGTTCGTGAGCTCGAAAGGCGAAGAGACTCTCCGCCTCGTTCTCGAGACTTGCAGCTCGGCGCAACTGACGGCCACGACGCGAGCGATCGTCAAGGCCAGCGCCCCGGACGGCGTCGACCCGGCGGTCCGGATCGCCGACTGCAACGCACCCGGCACGGGCGCGCCGGCTGCCAGGCCGCGCGGCATCGGCAAGGCGACGATCGAAGGCCGGACCGCGTTCGCGCTCGACCCGCTCTCGAAGGAAGAGCTGCGCTCGGGGCGGATCGCCACGCGCGAGGTCCGGATCTCGCTGCACCATCGCTGAGCGACAGCGCGCGCGACCCCCATTGACGGGACCGCGTCTGCTGGCGCACGCTCCGCCGCCATGCAAATCCCCGAGCGACTGGGCAAATACCTGATCCGGCGCGAGCTCGGCCGCGGTGCGATGGGGATCGTCTACGAAGGCTACGACCCCTTGATCGAGCGCGCGGTGGCGATCAAGGTGCTGCGCCTCGACGACGCGAACGCCGAACTCGACAGCGAGCTGCGTCTGCGCTTCCGGCGCGAGGCGCAGGCCGCCGGCCGGCTCAGCCACCCGGGCATCGTTGCCGTCTACGAATATGGCGAAGAGGCCGGCACGAACAGCGCCTTCATCGCCATGGAGCTGGTCGAGGGTCACGACCTGAAGGGTCGGTTCGATGCCGGCCAGCGCTTCTCGCTCGCCGAGACGGGCCGGATCATGGACGACCTGCTCGGTGCCCTGCAGCATGCGCACGAGCGCGGCGTGGTGCATCGCGACATCAAGCCGGCCAACATCATCCTGCTCGCCGACGGCAGCGTGAAAGTGGCCGACTTCGGCATCGCCAAGCTCGATACCTCGGAGCTCACCCAGCTCGGCTCGGTGCTCGGAACCGTCTCGCACATGTCGCCGGAGCAGCTGACCGGAGAAGCGGTCGACCGGCGCAGCGACCTGTTTTCCTGCGCCGTGATCCTGTACCAGTTGCTGACCGGGGCGCGCGCCTTCACCGGCTCGCCGGCGACGGTGATGCACAAGGTGCTGCACGAGCAGCCGCCCGCACCCTCGACGCTGGTCGCGACCTTGCCGCGCGGGCTCGACGCGGTGGTCCGCAAGGCGATGGCCAAGGCGCCCGCCGAGCGTTACCCCTCGGCCGTCGAATTCGCGTCCGCATTGCGCAGCGCCCTGGCCAGCCTCGCCGATCCCGATGCCACCGTGAAGCTGGCGCGCGCGCCGGGCGCACGGCCTGGCCCGCCGCGCAAGGCCCTGGTCGGCGGCGTGCTCGGCGCGCTCGTGCTGCTCGCGGCCGCGGCCTGGGTCGTGCTGAAGCCGGCCCGGTCGCCGGGCTTGCCGCCGGCGGTCGAAGCTGCGGCTTCGGCGGCAGCGCCGGCAAGCGCGGCGCCGCCGGCCGACCTGCTCGCGGCCGCCTCGCCCGTCCCCGCCAGCGCAATCGGAGCGGTAGCCGCAGCCGCTTCAGGCGCAGCCACGGCGTCCGCGCCCGCGCCGTCGACCCCGGCGGCGCAGGTCGGTCCCGACCCGGCCGAGATCGAGCAGCAGGCGTGGGACGACGCCATGAGAGCCAACAGCAGCGCCGCCTTCGAGGCCTACCTGAAGGGCTATCCGCATGGCCGCTTCGCGGCGCGCGCGCGGATCCGCATCGCCGCGCTGGCGCCAAGGCCGACACCGACGCCGGCACCCGGACCCGGACCCGGACCCGGGCCCGCGCCCACGCCCACGCTCAACGCGGCGGCGCCGCGGTCCCCTGCGCCCGGCACCGCCCCGGTCGTGCCGCCGCCGGCGAGCGCCATCGCCGCCCGGGCCAACGAGAGCAAGCCGGCAGCG
>JBDTUG010000120.1:0-9570 GCA_040007855.1 Caldimonas sp. | reverse complement strand
CCTTGTATTCCTGGGCGAAGCGGCCGAGGTGGAAGAATCCCCAGGCCAGCGCCACGTCGGTGACGCTGGCGCCGGCTGCGGCGAGCAGCAGCTCGTCGCGCACCTTGTGCAGGCGCAGTTCGCGCAGGAACTTCATCGGCCCGATGCCGCGCGTGCGCTGAAAGCCGAGAAAGAGGCTGCGCACGCTCACGCCCGCGAGGGCGGCAAGGCTTTGCGGCGAGTACTCCTCGCGCGGATGCGCCAGCAGGTATTCCTCCACCCGCTGCACATGGCGCGGCGCAAGCGGCGGCGCACTCGCGCCGAGCCGCTTGCTCGCCGAATGCGGCTGGCGGCAAAGCAGCGCGGCGAGCGGCTGGTTCTGCAGCGCCAGGGCCGACAGTGCATGCACCTGGCCACCGGCCATCGGGGTCGCCGACGCAGGGGGCTGCAGCGGGTCGTCGGAGGCGAACAGGCTTCGGATCCCGTCGGCGGGCGTCCAGGCGTCCTGCAGAGCCTGGGCCGTCTGGCCAGAGGAGGTTGTCGCGGCGAGGCTGCCGGCGGCGGGTTTCTGCATCGGAAGGGGGACTTTGACCTCCCCCCGCCGGTCGCGTCAATTGCCGCAGGCCCTATCTTCGCTCGATAACCCCAGATTGCGACGGCGCCGGCGCGGCGGCGTTGCAGCAGGCCCGCGTGGCGCGGAGCGCCGCGCGAGCGCCGGCGTCTTGACGCCGTCTTGATATCCCGCGGTCTACGCTCGGTTTCCCACTGGGCAAAGACCATGCAAGACCTTTCCTACCTCTGCCTGATCGCCGTGTTCGCGCTGGCGCTGGCCGGCCTGGTTGCCGGTTGCGCTGCGCTGGGAGCACGGCGATGAGCGGCCTCTACCTGGTCTGCGGCGGCGTCGCCGCCGCGCTCTTCGTCTACCTCCTGGTCGCGCTGTTCAACGCGGAGGACCTGTGATGCCCACCGCCCAGACAGGCCTGCAGCTCGCCGTCTATCTCGTCGTTCTCCTGCTGCTCGCGTGGCCGCTCGGCCGCTGGCTGGCCGCGGTGGCCGAGGGCCGCCTGCCGCGCTGGCTCGCGCCGCTGGCGCGTCTCGAGGGCGTGCTCTACAAGGCCGCCGGCGTCGACCCCGCCGAGAGCACCTCGTGGAAAAAATACGCGGTCGCGCTCGTCGCCTTCAACGTCCTCGGCGTCGTCGTCGTCTACGGCCTGCAGCGATTGCAGGGCGTGCTGCCGCTCAATCCCCAGGCGATGGCTGCGGTCAGCGCCGATTCGTCGTTCAACACCGCGATCAGCTTCGTCACCAACACCAACTGGCAAGGCTACGGCGGCGAATCGACGATGAGCACCCTGACGCAGATGCTTGCGCTCACGGTGCAGAACTTCCTTTCCGCGGCGACCGGCATCGCCGTCGTCTGGGCGTTGATTCGCGGCTTCTTCGCGCGCTCGTCGGGAACGATCGGCAATTTCTGGGTCGACGTCACCCGGGCGACGCTCTACGTCCTCTTGCCGCTCTCGCTCGTCTTCGCCGTCTTTCTCGTCGGCCAGGGCGTGATCCAGAACTTCGACGCCTACCAGGATGTCGCCACGCTCGAGGTCAATACCCACAGCCAGGCGAAGAAGAACGCCGACGGCGAGGTGGTGAAGGACGCCAAGGGCAAGCCGGTGATGGAAGAGGTGAAGGCGCCGACGCAGTCCGTAGCCATGGGCCCGATCGCTTCGCAGGAGGCGATCAAGATGATCGGCACCAACGGCGGCGGCGTGTTCAACGCCAACTCGGCGCACCCGTTCGAGAACCCGACCCCGCTCAGCAACTTCGTGCAGATGCTGTCGATCTTCCTGATCCCGGCGGCGCTGGTGTTCGGCTTCGGCCGCATGAGCGGCGACCGGCGCCAGGGCTGGGCGCTGATCGCGGCGATGACGGCGATGTTCGTCGTCATGGTGTTCGCGGTCGCGCCGCAGGAGCAGGCCGGCAACCCGCTGCTGAGCTCGCTCGGCGTCGACCAGGTCGCCAGCGCCACCCAGCCCGGCGGCAACATGGAAGGCAAGGAAGCGCGCTTCGGCATCGCCGCCTCGACGCTGTTCGCGGCGATCACGACCGCCGCCTCGTGCGGCGCCGTCAACGCCATGCACGACTCGTTCATGCCGCTCGGCGGCGCCGTGCCGCTCGTTCTCATGCAGCTCGGAGAAGTGGTCTTCGGTGGCGTCGGCGCCGGTCTCTACGGCATGCTGGTGTTCGCCATCCTCACCGTCTTCATCGCCGGCCTGATGATCGGCCGCACGCCAGAGTACCTGGGCAAGAAGATCGAGACCTTCGACATGAAGATGGTATCGATCGCGATTCTCGTCACGCCGATCCTGGTGCTGGTCGGCACCGCCATCGCGGTGATGGCCGAGCCCGGCCGGGCCGGCATCGCCAACCCCGGCGCGCACGGCTTCACCGAAATCCTCTACGCCTTCAGCTCGGCCGCCAACAACAACGGCAGCGCCTTCGCCGGCCTCTCGGCCAACACGCCGTTCTACAACACCCTGCTCGCGGTGGCGATGTGGTTCGGCCGCTTCGGCGTGATCGTGCCGGTGCTCGCCATCGCCGGCTCGCTTGCCGCCAAGAAGCGCCTGCCGGTGACGGCCGGCACCCTGCCGACGCACGGGCCGCTGTTCGTGCTGCTGCTGATCGGCACGGTGCTGCTCGTCAGCCTGCTCAACTACGTGCCTGCGCTCGCGCTCGGGCCCGTGGCCGAGCACTTCCTGCTCCTCGTTTCCAGGTGATCGCCATGGCCACCACCCGTACCTCGTTCTCGCTCCTCGACCCGGCGCTGGTCGGGCCCGCCGTTCGCGACGCCTTCGTCAAGCTCGACCCGCGGGTGCAGTGGCGCAACCCGGTGATGTTCGTCGTCTTCGTCGGCAGCATCCTGACGACGCTGCTGGCGGTGCAGGCGATCGCGGGCAAGGGCGAGGCGCCGACCGGCTTCATCGTCGCCGTCGCCGTCTGGCTGTGGTTCACCGTGCTCTTCGCCAACTTCGCCGAAGCCCTCGCCGAAGGCCGCAGCAAGGCGCAGACGGCAACCCTGCGCGGCATGAACAGGAAGGTCATCGCCAAGGTGCTGGCCGCGCCGAAGCACGGCACGGTCGCCACGCCGCCGCGCCACGGCGCGCCGTGGCATCCGCAGGAGGCCGACGAGCTGCGCAAGGGCGCGATCGTCCTGGTCGAGGCCGGCGACACGATCCCGCTCGACGGCGAGGCGATCGAAGGCGTGGCCTCGGTCGACGAGAGCGCGATCACCGGCGAATCGGCGCCGGTGATCCGCGAGGCCGGCGGCGACTTCGCCTCGGTCACCGGCGGCACGCGCGTGCTCTCCGACTGGCTGGTGGTGCGCCTCGACGTCAACCCCGGCGAGTCCTTCCTCGACCGCATGATCTCGATGGTGGAAGGCGCGCGCCGGCAGAAGACGCCGAACGAGATCGCCCTCAACATCCTGCTGGTGGCGCTGACGATCGTCTTCCTCGTCGTCGTCGTCACGCTGCTGCCGATGTCCCTGTTCAGCGTCGACGTCGCCAGGAGCGGCTCGGCGGTGACGGTGACCGCGCTCGTCGCCCTGCTCGTCTGCCTGATCCCGACGACGATCGGCGCGCTGCTCTCGGCGATCGGCGTCGCCGGGATGAGCCGGATGATGCAGGCCAACGTCATCGCCACCTCGGGCCGCGCGGTCGAGGCCGCCGGCGACGTCGACGTGCTGCTGATGGACAAGACCGGCACCATCACCCTCGGCAACCGCCAGGCCTCGGCCTTCTTCGCCGCACCCGGCGTCACCGAGCAGCAGCTCGCCGACGCCGCCCAGCTCTCGTCGCTGGCCGACGAGACGCCCGAAGGCCGCAGCATCGTCATCCTGGCGAAGCAGAAGTTCAACCTGCGCGAGCGCGACATGGCGACGTTGGGCGCGACCTTCGTGCCCTTCACGGCGCAGACGCGGATGAGCGGCGTCGACCTCGCCGGCGAAGGTGGCGCGAGCCGTCAGGTCCGCAAGGGCGCAGGCGATGCGATCAGGAAGCGCGTCGAGGCGCTCGGCGGCAGCTTCCCCGCGCAGCTCACGCAACAGATCGAGGAAGTGGCACGCCGGGGCAGCACGCCGCTGGTCGTTGCCGACGGCGCCCGCGCCATCGGTGTGGTCGAGCTCAAGGACATCGTCAAGGGCGGCATCAAGGAGCGCTTCGCCGAACTGCGCCGCATGGGCATCAGGACGATCATGATCACCGGCGACAACCGCCTCACCGCCGCGGCGATCGCCGCCGAGGCCGGGGTCGACGACTTCCTCGCCGAAGCCACGCCCGAGGCCAAGCTGAAGATGATCCGCGAGTACCAGGCCGAAGGCCGCCTCGTGGCGATGACCGGCGACGGCACCAACGACGCGCCGGCGCTGGCCCAGGCCGATGTCGGCGTGGCGATGAACACCGGCACGCAGGCGGCCAAGGAGGCCGGCAACATGGTCGACCTCGACTCGAACCCGACCAAGCTGCTCGAGATCGTCGAGACCGGCAAGCAGTTGCTGATGACGCGCGGCTCGCTCACCACCTTCTCGATCGCCAACGACGTGGCCAAGTACTTCGCCATCATCCCGGCGGCGTTCGCCACCACCTATCCGCAGCTCGCCGCGCTCGACGTGATGCATCTCGCCAGCCCGTCGTCGGCGATCCTCTCGGCGGTGATCTTCAACGCCCTGGTCATCGTCTTCCTCATCCCGCTGGCGCTGAAGGGCGTGAAGTACCGCGCCGCGCCCGCCGCCGAGCTGCTGCGCCGCAACGTGCTGGTCTATGGCGTCGGCGGGCTGATCGTTCCTTTCGTGGGCATCAAGCTGATCGACCTCGTGCTGTCGGCCGCCCACCTCGCCTGAGACTCGCCATGACCACTACCCTTCGCCCCGCTCTGGTTCTCTTCGCCGTGCTCTCGCTCGTGACCGGGCTGGCCTATCCGCTTGCCGTCACCGGGATCGCCAAGCTCGCCTTTCCGGCGCAGGCCACCGGCAGCCTGGTCGAGCGCGACGGCAAGGTCGTCGGCTCGACGCTGATCGGCCAGAACTTCTCCGAGCCGAAGTACTTCTGGAGCCGGCCGTCCGCCACTTCACCCATGCCCAACAATGCGGCCGGCTCGGGCGGCTCGAACCTCGGCCCCTCGAACCCGGCGCTGGTCGAAGCCGTCAAGGGTCGCGTCGCCGCGCTGCGTGCCGCCGACCCGGGCAACCTCGCGCCAGTGCCGGTCGATCTGGTCACCAGCTCGGCGAGCGGTCTCGATCCCGAGATCAGCGTCGCCGCCGCCGAGTATCAGGTGGCGCGGGTGGCGCGGGTGCGCGGACTGCCGGTCGGGCGCGTGCGCGCGCTGATTGCCGAGCGAGCCCAGGGCCGGGTGCTCGGTTTCCTCGGCGAGCCGCGCGTCAACGTGCTCGCCCTCAACATGGCGCTCGACGCGACCGGCAAGACCGCACCGCGCTGAGAACGCCTCGCGCCGCTGAGACACTCTCGGGCGTGACCGACGACTCCCGGCCCGACCCCGACGCGCTGATCGATCGCATCCGCGACGACGAAGCGCGCGCCGCGCGCGGCCGGCTGCGCATCTACTTCGGCTCCTCCGCCGGCGTCGGCAAGACCTTCGCGATGCTCGCTGCCGCGCGTGCCGCGAAGGCAGCGGGCACCGACGTCGTTGCTGGCGTCGTCGAGACCCACGGCCGGGTCGACACCGCGACGCAGATGCAGGGCCTCGAGCTGTTGCCGAGGCAGATTCTCGCCACAGCAGGCGACGTCAAGCTGTCGGAGTTCGACCTCGATGCCGCGCTGGCGAGGCGCCCGGCGCTGATCCTGGTCGACGAGCTCGCGCACTCCAACGTCGCCGGCTCGCGCCACCCCAAGCGCTGGCAGGACGTCGAGGAGCTGCTCGCCGCCGGCATCGACGTCTGGACCACGCTCAACGTCCAGCATCTCGAGAGCCTGAACGACGTGGTCGGCGGCATCACCGGCGTGCGCGTTCAGGAGACCCTGCCCGACACCTTCTTCGACCGCGCCGACGAGGTCGTGATCGTCGACACCCCGGCCGACGAGCTGATCGCCCGACTGAAGGCGGGCAAGGTCTATGCCGGGCCCCAGGCCGAGCGCGCCGCGGCGAACTTCTTCCGCAAGGGCAACCTGATGGCGCTGCGCGAGCTCGCCCTGCGCCGCACTGCCGACCGGGTGGAAGACGACGTCCAGGCGTACCGCGTCGACCGCGCGATCGGCCGGGTGTGGAAGACCGAGGCGGCTCTGCTCTGCTGCGTCGGCCCGGGCGAGAACGCCGAGCACATCGTCCGCGGCGCGGCCCTGCTGTCGCAGCAGCTGGCGGTCTCGTGGCATGCGGTGTACGTGGAAACGCCCGCGCTGCAGCGGCTCGACAACTCGCGGCGCAAGCGCATCCTGCAGGCGCTGAAGCTCGCCGAGGACCTCGGGGCGACGACAGCGGTGCTGCCGAGCGCGAGCGTCGCGCCGGCCGTCGTCGCCCACGCCCGTCAGCACAACCTGTCGAAGATCGTGATGGGCCACAGCCAGGCGAGCCTGTGGCGCCCCGCCGGTACGCTTGCGCAGCAGCTCGGCCGCCAGGCGCCCGACGTCGACCTGATCGAGATCGGCGCGCCGGCCGAGACGCGCGGTGCCGCCCGCAACGGCCAGCGCGGCAAGGAGCCGGGACGCCCCGCCACAGCGTTGCGACCGGAGGGCTATGCCGTCGCGGCCGCCGCCTGCGCGCTGGTCACCGTAGCGACGCGGCCCCT
Organism: Caldimonas sp.; assembly: GCA_040007855.1. Classification (GTDB taxonomy): domain Bacteria; phylum Pseudomonadota; class Gammaproteobacteria; order Burkholderiales; family Burkholderiaceae_C; genus Schlegelella_A. Next base: position 2,801 of record JBDTUG010000120.1, on the reverse strand, counting down.
CGAGGCGTTCCTCGACCTGCCCAACATCGTCATGCTGTTCCTGCTGGCGGTGCTCGGCGTCGCGCTGCGCTACGGGCGCGGTCCGGCGGCGCTCGCTTCGGTGCTCAACGTGGCCGCCTTCGACTACTTCTTCGTCCCGCCCAAGCTCTCGTTCAGCGTCTCCGACGTCCAGTACGTGCTGACCTTCGGCGTGATGCTTGCGGTGGGCCTGATCGTCGGCCAGCTCACGGCCGGGCTGCGTTACCAGGCGCGCATCGCCACCCACCGCGAGCGCCGCTCGCATGCCTTGTTCGAGGTGGCGCGCGAACTTTCGAGCGTGCTCGCCACCGAGCAGGTAGTCGAGGCTGCGGCGCGGGCGGTGGCGCGCGAGTTCCGCGCCCAGGCCCGTCTCTTCGTGCTCGATGCCGACGATCGCCTGGCGCCGATGCCGGCCGCGCCGGAGGAAGCCGGCCTCGACGCCGGCACCGCCCGCTGGGCCTTCGACCACGCCCAGGCCGCCGGGCTCGGCACCGACACCCTGCCGGGCAGCTCGTGGCTCTACGTGCCGCTGAAGGCGCCGATGCGCACCCGCGGCGTGCTCGCGCTGCAGCCCGAGGAGCCGCGACTTCTCCTCGTGCCGGAACAGCGGCGCCAGCTCGAGACCTTCGCCGCGCTGGCGGCGATCGCCCTCGAGCGCGTGCACTACGTCGAGGTGGCGCGAAACGCCACGGTGCAGATCGAATCGGAGCGACTGCGCAACTCGCTGCTGGCGGCGCTGTCGCACGACCTGCGCACGCCGCTGGCCGGCCTGGTCGGCCTGGCCGACACACTGCGCCTGGCGAAACCTCCGCTCAGCGGCGAGCAGGCGGAGATCGCCGAGGCGCTGCAGAGCGAGGCGCTGCGCATGAGCACGCAGGTGAACAACCTGCTCGACATGGCGCGGATCGAGAGCGGCGCGATCCGCCTGCGCCGGGAATGGCACTCGATCGAGGAGATCGTCGGCAGCGCCGTCCGGGCGACGGCGCGCGTGCTCGCGCCGCGACTCGTCTCGACCGAGCTCGCCGCCGAGCTGGCGCTCGTGGAGTGCGACGCGGTGCTGATCGGGCGCGTGCTCGTGAACCTGCTCGAGAACGCGGCGAAGTACACGCCGCCTTCGGCCCGCATCCGCATCTCGGCCCGGCCGCAGGGCGCCTTCATGCGCGTCGAGGTCGCCGACGACGGACCGGGCATCCGCGCCGGTCTCGAAACCGCGATCTTCGAGAAGTTCACCCGCGGCACGCGCGAATCGGCAATCGCCGGCGTCGGCCTGGGGCTGGCGATCTGCAAGGCGATCGTGGAGGCGCACGGCGGCACCATCGTCGCCGAGAAGCCGGAAGGCAGCGGCGCGGTGCTCGTCTTCACCCTGCCGCTGGGCACGGCGCCTGCCCTCGATGGCGACGCCCGGGAGCCGCCGGCCGTGAGCACGTCATGAGCGACGAGCCGAGCCCGGGCGTTCTCCTCGTCGAGGACGATCGCAACATCCGCCGCTTCCTTCGCGCCGCGCTCGAGACCGAGGGCTGGCGCGTGTTCGAGACCGAGACGGTGAAGGACGGGCTCGCCGAAGCCGCGGCGCGCAAGCCCGACCTCGTGATCGCCGATCTCGGCCTGCCCGACGGCGACGGCGTCGACCTGATCCGCACGCTGCGCGCCGGCTCGCAGGTGCCGGTGATCGTGCTCTCGGCGCGCTCCGACGAGCGCGACAAGGTGCGCGCGCTCGACGCCGGCGCCGACGACTACATCGAGAAGCCGTTCGGCGTGCCGGAGCTGCTCGCGCGGGTGCGCGCCAACCGGAGGCGCCAGCAAAGCCTGCGCGACGGCGACGCCAGCGCGCCGGTGGCGATCGGCGACGTGGAAGTCGATTTCGCGGCGCGCCGGGTGCGCAAGCGCGGCGCCGAGGTGCATCTGACGCCGATCGAATTCAAGCTCCTCGCCGTGCTGGTCGCCAACGCCGGCCGGGTGCTGACCCATCGCCAGATGCTGCGCGAGGTCTGGGGGCCGTCACGGGTGGAGCAGAGCCACTACCTGCGCGTGTTCATGGGGGCGCTGCGCCACAAGCTCGAGGACGATCCGGCGCAGCCGCAGATCCTGCTCACCGAGATAGGCGTCGGCTACCGGCTGGTGATGCTTGCCGCCGAATAGGCCCGCCGGCGGCCAGGCGCGCCGGGACCGGGCCGTGCCCGAAGCCCTTTCGCTCGCAGCGCTCCTGCCTCTCTCGCAGACGTGGCGGGAGCGCTCGTTGAGAAGAGCGGCTCCCTCAGGCCTTGGCGACCTCGTGCTTTGCCATCAGCTCGAGCGCCTTGACGGTCCGGACGGTCAGTAGGAGCCCGGCGCCGCGGGTGCCTGACCGGAGCGCATCTTCGCCATCACCTGCTGCGCGCCGGCGGCCATCAGCCGCGCGTCCGAGCTCACCGTGACGAACTGGAAACCCCTGGCGATGCGCCTGAGCGCCGCCTCCGGGCTGGCGTTGTGGATGCCGGCGACCACGCCGTGCGCCTTGGCGCGCTCGAGGATGTGGTCGATCGCCTGGGCCGCCTTCGGGTCGACCTCGTCCATCGTCGGCCTGCAGCCGAGCGAGAGCGACAGGTCGGAGGGGCCGATGTAGATCGCGTCCAGGCCCTCGACCGACAGGATCTCCTCGAGGTTGTCGAGCGCCTTGGCGGTCTCGATCATGGCCAGCGTGACGATCGTGTCGTTGGCGTGCTGCGGGTAGTCGGCGCCGCCGTAGAGGAGCGCGCGCACCGGGCCGAAGCTGCGCGTGCCGCGCGGCGCGTAGTGGGTCCAGG
>JBDTUG010000119.1:0-9597 GCA_040007855.1 Caldimonas sp. | reverse complement strand
AGGTCGATGTCGTCGTCGTGGATCCAGACCGGGTTGGCCAGGTCGAACGGCATCAGGGCGAGCTTGCGGGTGAACACCGCCGCCATGTGCATGCGCCTGCCGACGTGCGCTTTGACCGCTTCGTAGTAGCCCTCGCCGGTGTAGCCGGCGGGCGGCTCGAACAGGTTGAGGCTGCCGACGTGCATCGGCATCTCGGCGCTTTCCATGTGCAGGAAGGCGCCATCGACGATGCTCAGGTGTTTCATCCGGGTCATGGGGACTCCGCTTCGCTCGACACCGGTTGTACCGCGCCGGCGCCCACCCGGCCAGCGGGCTTGTCCGGGCTGGTGTCATTCATTCACAATCGATCGATGGACCGCAACGAGGCCATCGCCGCGAGCAGCGCCGAAGCGCGGCGCGCGTTCTACGAACGGATCGGTGCGCTCGGCATGACTCCGCTCTGGGAGGTGCTCGGCGCCCTCGTGCCGCCGCAGCCGACCAGCCCGGTGGTACCGGCCCTGTGGCGTTACGACGCGGTCCGCGAGCACGTGATGGAGGCCGGCCGCCTGATCACCGCCGAGGAAGCCGAGCGGCGCGTCCTGATCCTCGAGAACCCGGCCCTGCGCGGCCAGTCGTGCATCACCCAGTCGCTCTACGCCGGGCTGCAGCTGATCCTGCCCGGCGAGGTGGCGCCGGCGCACCGCCACACCCAGTCGGCGCTGCGCCTCGTGCTCGACGGCGAAGGCGCCTACACGGCGGTCGACGGCGAGCGCACGACGATGCGCTACGGCGACTTCATCATCACCCCGTCGTGGACCTTCCACGACCACGGCAACGACGGCACCGAGCCGGTGGTCTGGCTCGACGGCCTCGACATCCCGCTGGTGCGCTTTCTCGACGCCGGCTTCGCCGAGAAGGCGGCGTCGAGGTCGCAGGCCGCAACCCGCCCGGAAGGCGATGCGCTGGCCCGGTACGGGATGAACCTGCTGCCAATGGACCTCGAGCAGCAGCCGCACGAGCCGACCCGCGTCTTCGTCTACCCGTTCGCCAGGACGCGCGAATCGCTGCTCGGCATCTCGCGTGCGGCGATCGATCCGCACCACGGCTTCAAGCTGCGCTTCGTCAACCCGGCGACCGGCCGCTCGCCGATGCCGACCATCGGCACCTTCGCGCAGCGCCTGCCGCGAGGCTTCGCCACCCGGCCGTCGAGGAGCAGCGATTCGAGCGTCCACGTCTGCCTCGAAGGCGGCGGCACGGCGACGATCGGCGAGCAGGTGTTCGAGTTCGGCCGGCGCGACGTCTTCGTCGTGCCGTCGTGGCAGACGTTCGCCCTGGCGGCGCGCGAAGACGCGATCCTGTTCAGCTTTTCCGACCGGCCGGTCCAGCAGGTGCTGGGCCTGTGGCGCGAGCAGCGGCTCGATTGAGCCGCCCCGGCGCGGGCCTCAGCTGCGCTCGGGCAGCGGTGCGCCGTAGCGGCAGGGCATAAGCACACGGATGGTCGTGCCGCGGTCCGGCTGGCTCTCGACCTCGAGGCTGGCGTCGAGCAGCTCGCAGAGGCGCTTGACGATCGCCAGACCGAGCCCCTCGCCGTGCGACTGGTGGACCGGCCGACTGTCGTCGTCCTGTGGGAGCGTCCCGGGGCTTGCGCCGAGCGCGCCCAGCAGAGGTGCCCCCGGCCCGGCATGAAAGCCGGGACCGCTGTCGGCGATGCTCATCCACCAGCGCCCGTCGTCGCGCGCCGGCGTGTTGCCCCAGGCGACGACGACGCCTCCCGTCACGGTGTACTTGAGGGCGTTGAGCAGCAGGTTCTGGGCGATCCGCCGGACCTTGATCGAGTCGCCCTCGACCAGCAGGGCCGCCGGCCCGTCGACGGTCAGGGACAGGCCCTTGTCTTCGGCGACCGGCCGGAGGTCGTCGCACAGCGTTCGCAGCACCTCGGCAGCGTCGAACGGGGCGACCCGGCGCGTTTCCTGGCCGGCCTGCAGGCGGGCCAGGTCGGTCACGTCATCGAGCAGGCGATGCAGCGCGCCGACGTTGTTGGCGAGCACGCCGAGGAAGCTGTCGCGCCGCTCCGGCGGCAGCTCCGAAAGCCTCAGGCCGTGGGCGACGTTGGAGACGACGCCGAGGTTGCCGCGCAGGTCGTGCGCCGCCTGCTGCCAGAGCTCGCCCCGGCGCTGCTCGAGCTCGCGGATCTCGCCGAGCGCTTCTTCCAGGTCGCGGACCGAGCCCGCCGCCTCGAGACGGGCCAGCCGGAAATAGGTGCTGGCGCTCTCGCTGGTGGCTTCGCTCACATAGGCCGCAAGCGTCGAGCGGGCGTCGCTCAGCACCCGTGCCGGGGCCGCCGGCGTCGCAGCGGCATAGCGCTCGAGCTCGACCACCAGGCAGCGATGCAGCGCGCCCCACTCGCGCGTCACTTCCTCCAGGTCGTAGCCTTGCTGCCAGCGCTGCAGCCCGTGCGACTCGGCGTTCTTCGCTTCCTCGACCTCGGCCCGCTCGGCGGCCGCCGTGCCGGGCACTGCGGCGAGCGCCTCGCTGAAGGTTTCCAGCCAGTGCGGCAGGTGATCGAGCAGTTGGCTGCGGGGCAGCGCGTCGCCGGTACGGAGCTGCGGATCGGCGGCGATTTCGGCACGCCAGCCCTCGATCAGATCCGCAATCCGCGCCTTGAAATGCGCCCCGAGGGCGGCGCGCTCCACCCTGAAATCATCGCCTCCCACCGCCGCCCTCCGCGGGCCTGACAGGCCCGATCGGAGGATTGTCGCAGGCGCTCATTGCTGCCTAGTAGGGCTGTTGGTAGCAGGCCCTAGGCGAGGGTCCGGACCGACGGCTCACGCGCCCACTGCCGGGTTCTGGCGGCAGCGATGAAGGCCCGGGTGTCGTTGCCGTTGACGACGCCGCCGTCGGGCTCGACCCCGGCCTTCTGCAGCAGGGCCTGGCCGCCGTGGTCGATGGCGATCGCCTTGAGGTGGCCGAAGGCGTCGCGCACGAAGTCGATCGCCGCGCCTTCCCGGGCCAGCGCCGCCGCACCGGCGTCGCAGAGGATGACGGCGACCGCGTCGAACAGCACCGACGGCGTTCCGGCCAGTTGCCCGTCGGCGGCCAGCCGGGTGCCGTCGGCCAGGGTCGCGCCGCCGACCTTGGGAGCGATGATCTTCACGCTCGCGCCGGCGTCGATCGCCGCCTTCTTCAAGGCCGCGATCCGCGTCCCGTCGGAGCCGTCGGCGATCAGGATGCCGACCGCCCGGCCTTCCAGCGTGTCGCGCATCTTGCCGATGATCTGCAGGGCCGGCGACTCGGCCATGTCGAGCACGGCCGCCGCGGCCGCTGGCGGCTTCGGCAACGCCACCATTCCCAGGCCGTCGGCGACGCGCCGGGCGAGCCCGCGATCGATGTGGACGAGATGCCCGACCATCGCCTCGCGGATGTGCGCCGCCTCGACCTTGGACAGCTCGAACACCAGCGCCGAGGCGAGGTGCGCCTGCTCGGGCGCGCTCTGGCTGCGGAAGAACATTCGGGCCTGGCTGTAGTGGTCGGCGAAGGTCTCCGAGCGGATCCGGCCGCGCTCGCCGTTTTCCGCCAGCGCGGCGCTGCGAAAGCCGAGCGCCGGACTCTCGCGCGGCGAATCGGCGGCCAGCGAGCTCGGCTCGTAGGCGACCCGGCCCTTCGGCACCGCCATCTGCATGTGGCCGTCGCGCTGGTGGTTGGCGAACGGGCACTTCGGCGCATTCACCGGCAGCTGGTGGAAGTTCGGTGAGCCGAGCCGCGACAGCTGGGTGTCGAGGTACGAGAACAGGCGCCCCTGCAGCAGGGGATCGTTCGAGAAGTCGATCCCCGGCACCAGGTGCGACGGGCAGAACGCGACCTGCTCGGTCTCGGCGAAGAAGTTGTCGGGCCAGCGGTCGAGCACCATCCGGCCGACCACCTTCAGCGGCACCAGCTCTTCCGGGATCAGCTTGGTCGGATCGAGGTGGTCGAACGGAAAATCGCGCGCCTCGGCTTCGCTGAACAGCTGCACCGCGAACTCCCACTCGGGAAAGGCTCCCGACTGGATCGCCTCGAACATGTCGCGGCGATGGAAGTCCGGGTCGGCGCCGGCGATCTTCACCGTCTCGTCCCAGATCGTCGACTGCAGGCCCAGCCTGGGCCGCCAGTGGAACTTGACGAAGGTCGATTCGCCCGCCGCGTTGACCAGCCGGAAGCTGTGCACGCCGAAGCCTTCGATCATGCGCAGCGAACGTGGCAGGGTCCGGTCGGACATGATCCACATGACCATGTGCATCGACTCGGGCGTGAGCGAGATGAAGTCCCAGAACGTGTCGTGCGCGCTGGCCGATTGCGGGAAGCCCCGGTCCGGCTCCATCTTCACCGCATGGATGATGTCGGGGAACTTGATCGCATCCTGGATGAAGAAGACCGGGACGTTGTTGCCGACGATGTCGAAGTTGCCTTCCCTCGTGTACATCCTGACGGCGAAGCCGCGCACGTCGCGCGGCGTGTCGACCGAGCCGGCGCCGCCGGCGACCGTGGAAATGCGCGTGAACAGCGGGGTGCGTTCGCCGACCTCGGTGAACACCTTCGCCGTCGTGTAGTCGGCCAGCGACGCGGTGAGCTCGAAGAAGCCGTGCGCGGCGGTGCCACGGGCATGGACGACCCGCTCGGGGATCCGCTCGTGGTCGAAGTGGGTGATCTTCTCGCGCAGGATGAAGTCTTCGAGCAGGGTCGGTCCGCGCACGTTGGCGCGCAGCGAGTTCTGGTCGTCGGAGATCGGCAAGCCCTGGTTGCTGGTCAGCGGCGGATGCGTGCCGCCGGCGATCTGGTGCAGCTCGCCGCCGCGGCCCACGGAGGTCGTGCCATTGCGCGACGAACCGTCGGACGATTTCTTGGTTGCCATGAAGTCTCCCTCGTGCTGTTGAAGTGGGCAGGCCGGGTCGGCCGCCGACGCCGCAGCGGCAAGCCATGTGCCCTGGGCGGGCGGGCCACGGCAATGGCGCGGATTGAAGCCGCCTATCGCCGCGGCGGCCCCGCCGGCGAGCGAGGCCGCGCAGCCCGCCAGGCCCGGGCGCGTCCAGCGAGGGGCGGGTCAGCCTGCCGAAGCCCGGGCCGGGCCGGCGCGGGCCCACCTGGCGAGCAGTTCGAGCAGGGCCGACACGTCGACCGGCTTGACCAGATGATGGTCGAAGCCCGCCGCGCGGGTACGCAGCCGATCGTGGTCCTGGCCCCAGCCGGTCAGGGCGACCAGCAACAGCTCGCTGCGGTCGTGCCGTTCGCGCAGCGCTTGCGCCAGCTCGTAGCCGCTCATGCCCGGCATGCCGATGTCGAACAGGCCGACATCGGGACGGCTCGCCGTTGCCGCCGCCAGGGCCGCCTGGCCGTCGTAGACCACCCGCACCTCGTGGCCGGCGCCTTGCAGCATGATGGCCAGGCTGTCGGCAAAGTCGCCGTTGTCGTCGGCGAGCAGGATGCGCAGGAAGCGCTCGACGGGCGTCTTCGGCGTACTCGTCGCGACGCTGCCGGCCGGCCTCGCCGGCGCCTTCGTCAGGCGGACGATGAAGGTCGAGCCGCGGCCCAGCCCGGGGCTCTCGAGGCGCAGGCTCCCGCCGTGCAACTCGACCAGCTGGCGGGCCAGCGCCAGGCCGACGCCGAGCCCGGCCCGGCCGCGCTCGAGTGAAGTGTCGACCTGGACGAACATCTCGAACACCACCGCCTGCATCGCCGGATCGATTCCCATGCCGTTGTCGGCGACGCGCACCTCGACCGCATCGCCCTCGACGACGAAGGCGATCTCGATCCGGCCGCCCGGCTCGGTGTACTTGGCGGCGTTGTTGAGCAGGTTGACGAACACCTGGGCCAGCCGGGTGCGGTCGCCGGTGACCCAGATCGGCGCCGGCCATTCGGCCTGCACCGCGTGGCCGCGCTGCACGGTCTCGGAGAGCACGCTCTCGACCGCCGAGCGGGCGATCTCGACCAGGTCGAGCGTCTCCGTGCGCAGCTCGAGCCGGCCGGTGGAAATGCGCGAGACGTCGAGCAGGTCGTCGATCAGCCGCACCAGTTGGCGCAGCTGGCGCTGCATGATCTCGCGCATCCGCCGCCGGGTATCGGGCACCGCGTCGTCGATGTCCAGCAGGGCGAGCGCGTTGGCCAACGGGGCGAGCGGATTGCGCAGCTCGTGGGCGAGGGTCGCCAGGAACTCGTCCTTGCGACGGTCGGCGGCCTGCAGCGCGGCCGCCTGCCCGCCGAGCTCGCTCAGCATGTCGTTGAAGGCCTCGACCAGCTCGCCGACCTCGTCGTCGGTGGTCTTGGTCGCGCGCAGCGCATAGTTGCGCTGCTGCACGACGTCGCGGGCGACGTCCGCCACCGCGACGATCGGCTCGGTCACCGAGCGCTGCAGGCGCCGCGCGACCAGGCTGGCGAGCAACAGGCTGGCCAGCGTCACGCCCGCCAGGATCGCAAGGTAGTCGCGCAGTCGCTGGGCGAGGTCGTAGCGGGCGCGCAGCACCAGCGTGCCGAGCAGCTCGCCGTTCTGCTCGATGCGCTGGCGCAGCTCGATCCGCTCGCCGGTGAACACGTGGCGTTGGGCGCGGTCGTCCGGGCCGGCGCGGATCGGCGCCTGGCCGGGCGCGGCGTACTGGGCAAACAGGCGACCGTCGCCGCCGTAGAGCGCCGCCGCCTCGATCTGCGGGCGCAGGCGCAGCAGGGTAAGGTTCTCGCCCGCGACCCGGGCATCGTCGAAGGCAAGCGCCGCCGCGCTGCTGCGGGCGACCAGGTCGGCCTGGGTCGTCAGGTCCTCGACCCACGAGGTGCGGTAGGTGCGCAGTTCGTAGAGCAACAGGGAGCCGGCGCTGACCAGCAGGGCGACCAGCGTGGTCGTCATGACGACCTGCATCATCTTGTGCCGGATCGAGCTCAGCCGCTTCATGGCATGACCACCCGTTGCGCCACCGAGAGCAGTCGTGCGCTCAGCTTCAGGCCGGCCCGCTCGGCGGCCGGCAACGAGGCCTCGAACCGGACCCGCCCCTGCACCAGGACGAAGTTGAGGGCGCTGCCCTCGCTCAGGCCGGCCGGCGTGTCGGTCACGGTCAGGATCGGCCGGCCGCTCAGCGACGCGAGCAGGGCCGGCGCCTGGGGAACCCGGCCGACGTAGAGAGCGTGCACGCCCTCGACTGGCTCGCCCGAGGCGATCCGTTTGGTGATCAGGGTGTGGCCGTTGACCTGGCGTCCGGCGACCAGCCGGAGCAGTTCGGCGTAGACGTCGTCGGCGCCCATCACGCCGATCACCTGCGGCGCGTCGCCGCTCGCGAAAGACTCGGCCGGCCAGACGACGTAAGCGAGAAACTTGTACAGGTAGGCCGCCTTGACGCCCGCCTCGAGCGTCTCCTGCGCGCTCGCCGGCCCGGGCGTCGCGGCGAGCGCCAGCGCGCCGACCGCCAGGCAGCCCGCCAGGGCGCGCCGCAGTGTCGCGACCCCACGAGAAGACGGCAGGCGCTCGATCGGCATCGCAGGGCCGTGACCTAATCCATTGACTAGTAACGCAAGCGCAACTGCACGAAGGCGCTTCGCTCGACCTCGACCCGGTTCGCCGCGACGCCCCATTCGGCATGGCGACGGTCGAACAGGTTCTGCACGCCGAGCGTGAGGTCGGCGTAGCTCGTCACCTTCCAGGCGACCCGGGTATCGACCGCGGTGTAGGCCGGCACAGCCGGGTTGGGCCGGGCGCCGACCCGGCGAACGTCGACGTCCCAACTCCAGGCCGGGCCGAGGTCGAGCGCCGAGCGCAGCGTCGCGTAGCCGTGCGGATCGTTGCCGAGCGAAGCCATCCCGCCGGCGTCGACCGAGCCCGGGCTGACCTGGAGCTTCTGGTTCTGCAGCACCAATCCGGCGTCGAGCCGCCAGCGCGGGATGACCCGCCAGCGCGCCCAGCTCTCGAGGCCGCGGGTCGTGCCGCGGATGCCGTTCTCGAACTGCAACCCACCGGCGGTCGGCATCAGGCTGCGCAGGCGGCGATGCTCGGCGCCGAACAGGGTCAGCGAGTAGGACAGGGACTGGCTCGGCTGCGCCCGCCAGCCGATCTCGATCACGTTCGAGACCTCGGAACGGAACCCGGGACCGCCTGCCACCGCATAGGGCGGCTGGCCGGGCACGAAGAACTCGCGGTCGACGCGCGAGGGCGCGCGGACCGCGCGCGAGTACGCCGCCCACAGCAGCTGGCCTGGCACCGGCACCCAGGCCAGGCGGGCGCCGGGCAGCGTCTCCGAGCCGGTATAGGGATTGCCTTCGACGCTGGCCGAGAGGGTGAGCGCGAGCGCCGGGGTCAGCTCGATCTGGTCCTGGGCGAACAGGCGCTTCCAGGAGAGAGAGCGCTGCGCCGGATCGAAGGCGAACGCCGGGCTGGTCGTCACCCGGTCGCGGGAGCGCCGCAGGCCACCGCCCACCACCATCGCCTGGCGTTGGCTCGGCCTGAAGCCGTACTGGGCGATCGCGTCGAGGGTGTCGAGCCGCTCCGCGAAGCCGTCGGGCTGTCTGCGCTCGATGTGATCGGCGTAGACCTGCAGGCTGGCCGCGCCGCCGTCGTCGAAGCCGCGCTGCCAGCGTGCCGTGACGTTGCTGCCCGAGACTTCGCGCTGGCCCGGGCCCTGGTCGATCCGGCCCTTGTAGGCATCGCCCTGCAGCGTGACGACGTCGCGCAGCCGGCCCCAGTCGGCGCGAAACCCGGCCTGGACGCCGTTGCCGGCGTCGTTGACCGAGGCGCCGGCGGCACGATGGGTCTCGCTGCGGTCGTAGGACTTGAGGTAGGCGCGCACGTGCGCGCTCTCGCCGAGCGCCCCGCCGTAGCGCAGCGCCGTGCCGCGCTCCTGACTACCGGCGCGCAGCGAGCTCGACAGGCCCTGCGTGCCGGCGGCAGTACGGGTGATGATGTGGATCAGCCCGTTCACGGCATTGCTGCCCCAGAGCGCGGTGCTCGGGCCGGTGACGATCTCGATCCGCTCGACGTCTTCGAGCATCACGTCCTGGGCTTCCCAGAACACGCCCGAAAACAGTGGCGTGTAGACGGTGCGGCCGTCGATCAGCACGAGCATCTTGTTGGCGAGCACGTTGTTGAAGCCCCGGCCGCTGATCGCGTACTGGTTGGCGTCGGCGCGTGCGACGTCGAGGGTCGGCGCCAGACGCAAGGCCTCGGGCAGGGTCGTCGCGCCGGAGCGGCGGATGTCGTCGGCGCTGATCACGTAGACCGACGCGGCGACGCGATCGAGCCGCTCCTCGACGCGCGAGACGGTGGTCACGACCACGTCGCGCAGCTGTTCGAGCGAGAGGTCGGCGAGGCTGGCGAAGCGCTCCGGCTCGTCGGCGGCATCGGCCGCCGTCGCGAGGCCGGCCGCCACCGCAAGCGCGGCGGCGATCGCGGCAACGCTGGCGAGTCGGGCGGAGCGGCGCGATGGCATCAGGGAGGCAGGCCTGCAGCGCAACGCAGGATGTCAGTTGGGTACTTCCGGAGCCCGCCTCGCTTACATCGAGGCGCGGCGGCGGGCCGGGAAAAACGCCGTCCGCAGCGGCGTGGGGCGCCCGGCGAAGGGCGGACGCCCGAACCGTCCGTTCGACGCTGAAAGTCGGGCGCGCCGGACCGTG
>JBDTUG010000118.1:0-9661 GCA_040007855.1 Caldimonas sp. | reverse complement strand
CGCGCGTCGTCAACACCTTCAAGCTGTTCGCCGAGCTGATCGCCCTGCAGCTCGACAACGAGCGCAGTCACGACCGGGCCCGGGCCGAGCTGCTCGACGAGCAGCGGACCGGTGAGCTGCGCGAGCAGTTCATCGCCGTGCTCGGCCACGACCTGCGCAACCCGCTGGCGGCGATCGCCGCCTGCAGCCAGCTGCTGCAGCGCAAGGCAGGCGATGCCGCAATGATCGCCACCCTCGGCGGCCGGATCGAGACCAACGTGCGGCGCATGTCGATCCTGATCGACGACGTGCTCGACTTCGCGCGCGGCCGCCTCGGCTCGGGCATCGTCGTCCATGCCGAGCTCGTGAGCGACCTCGACGAGGCGCTGGCCGCGGTGGTCACCGAGCTGCGCGACGGCCACCCGGCGCGACTGATCGAGGCGGCGATCGAGGTGCGTCGGCCGGTGCGCTGCGACCGCAGCCGGATCCAGCAGCTGGTCTCGAACCTGCTTGCCAATGCCCTCGTCCACGGCGCCCAGGATCGACCGGTGCGCGTGCGCGCGGGCATCGACGCCGAGGCGCTCGTGATCGAGGTCTGGAACGCCGGCGAGCCGATTCCGCCGGCGAGCATCGACCGCATCTTCGCGCCGTTCTGGCGCCACTCGACCTCGGCGCGGCGCGAAGGCCTGGGCCTCGGCCTGCACATCAGCGAGCAGATCGTCAAGGCGCACGGCGGCACCCTCACGGTGAGCTCGGGCCATGACGAAGGAACGCGTTTCAGCGCGTCGCTGCCGCTCGACGCGGCCACGCCGACCGCCGCCTGATCAGCGCCCGCCGACCTTCGCGTTCTCGAACAGGTCCTTGAGCTGGCGCGGCTGCGAGCGCCAGTACTGGGGCGGCGCGACGACATGGGCGCCCAGCTTCGCCGCGGCGTGCCAGGGCCAGCGCGGGTCGTAGAGCATGGCGCGGGCGAGCGAGACGGCGTCGGCCTCGCCGCTGGCGACGATCGCCTCGGCGTGCTCCGGCTCGGTAATCAGGCCGACCGCGATCGTCGCCACGCCGACCTCGGCCCGCACCCGCTGCGCGAACGGCACCTGGTAGCCCGGTCCGACCGGGATCGCCTGCTGCGGCGAGACGCCGCCGCTCGACACGTGGATCGCCGCACAGCCGCGCGCCTGCAAGGCCTTCGAGAGCGCGACGGTGCCGTCGATGTCCCAGCCGCCAGGCACCCAGTCGGTCGCCGAGATCCGCGCCCAGACCGGCTTGTCGGCCGGGAAGGCGTTGCGCACCGCGTCAAAGACCTCGAGCGGAAAGCGCATCCGGTTCTCCAGGCTGCCGCCGTACGCGTCGCTGCGCTGGTTGGCGATCGGCGAGAGGAACTGGTGCAGCAGGTAGCCGTGCGCGGCATGCACCTCGAGCCCGTCGAAGCCGAGCCGGGCGGCGCGCTGCGCGGCGCGGGCGAAGTCGGCGCGGACCTTCGCCAGGCCGGCGGCGTCGAGCGCATGCGGCAGGTCTTCGCCCGCCAGGTGCGGCGTTGCCGACGGCGCCAGCGCCGGCCAGCTGTCCGGCTCGCCGAGCCGGATCTGCGCCCCGCCTTCCCAGGGCACGCGGCTCGAAGCCTTGCGCCCGGCATGGGCGAGCTGCAGCCCGAGCCTGATCGGCGAGCACGCGCGCAGCGCGCCGAGCACGCGCGCCAGTGCCTGCTCGTTGGCGTCGCTGTACAGGCCCAGGTCGCCGGGCGTGATCCGCCCCTCGGCCGAGACCGCGGTCGCCTCGACGATCAGCATGGCGGCGCCCGAGAGCGCGAGATGGCCGAGGTGGATCAGGTGCCAGTCGACCGCCGAACCTTCGCTCGCCGAGTACTGGCACATCGGCGCGATGACGATCCGGTTGGCGAGGCGCAGCCTGCCGATCTGGAAAGGCTCGAAGAGTCGGCTCATGAAGGGCCCGGGGGTGACGATCGTCGCGACCTTAGCAAGGATCGCGATCCGGCGTCGTGCGCGAGCCGCGGCCGCCTCGGCGCCGGCCTCGCGGCGCCGGCCTCAGTCGTCGTCGAGCGCCAGCTGCACCAGCCGGCACAGGTCGTCGCGCATGTTCTCCTTGTGCAGCAGGTGGCGCACGCCGTGCCGGGCCGCCTCGGCGCGCAGCGCGTCGTCGATGTAGCCCGAGGCCATGACCGCCGGCAGGCCGGGCGCGATCGAGGCCAGCTCGCGCAGCACGTCAAGGCCGTTGCGGCCCGGCATGTTGAAGTCGGTGACGATGCCGTCGAAGACCGAAGGCTCAGCGCGCAGGGCGGCCAGCGCCAGCTCCGGGTCGTGGAAGGTCGTGACCCGGTAGCCGGCCCGCGTCAGGAGGGCGCTGGCGAGCGGCAGCATGGCCGGGTCGTCGTCGAGAAAGAGCACGTGCCGGCCGGCCCCGTCGGCCGTCGCCTGCGCCAGGCCGAGCTCGGCGGGGCAGGTCGGCTCGGGCTCCGGCTCGGCGTCGACGCCGGGCAGGTAGACATGGAACACGCTGCCTGCGCCGGGCGCGCTGTCCACCTCGATCGTGCCGCCGTGCTCGACGACGATGCCGTGCACGACCGACAGGCCGAGGCCGGTACCGATGTCGACCGGCCGGGTGGTGAAGAAGGGCTCGAAGATGCGCTGCCGGATGTCGGCGCTCATGCCGCTGCCGTCGTCGCCGACCCAGAGGTGGACGCGCCCGTCGGCCGCGTGGCCCGCGCCGACCTCGATCCGGCCGCGCCCGTCGTTCAGCGCATGCCAGGCGTTCATGCACAGGTTCATCACCACCTGCTGGATCTGGGTGGCGTCGCAGCGCGCCCAGAGCGAGGCCCGATCGAGCCGGGTCGCCAGATTCACGTCGGCCGGCAGGGTCGTGCGCAGCAGGCCGATCGTCTCCTCGAGCACCGGTTGCAGCGGCTGCACGTGCAGCTCGTGCGGCTCGCGTCGGCTGAAGGCGAGGATCTGCTGCACCAGGCTGCGCGCCCGGCTGCCGGCGCGCTGGATCTGCGCCAGCGGCGCGAGCGCCGGATGGCCGGGGCCGACGGCGTCGGCGGCCAGCGCGAGGTTGCCGAGGATCGCCGCCAGGATGTTGTTGAAGTCGTGGGCGATGCCGCCGGCCAGGGTACCGATCGCCTGCATCTTCTGGGTCTCGCGCAGCTGCGCCTCGAGCGACGCGCGCACCGCCTCGGCGTGCTTTTTCTCGGTGATGTCGCTGGCCTGGACGATGAAGCAGTCGAGCCCGCCGTCGGCGTCGCGCACCGCGTGCAGGGCCGCGGTCGCCCAGCGCTTCTCGCCGCTCGACGAGGTGAAGACATCCTCGCTGAGCAGCGGCCTGCTGGCTGCCGCTGCCGCCTGCAGTCGCGCAGGCCAGGCGGCCTGCATCGCCGGCTGCCCCTGCCACCAGACGGTGTCCCAGAACAGGCGGCCGACAATCTGCTCGCGCGGCGCGCCCTCGCCCGGCGCCAGCTGCTCGTTGAAGTCGAGCACCCGGCCTTGCGGCGAGAGGATCGCCATGAACTGGAACTGGTGGCCGAAGGCGCCGCGAAAGCGTTGCCGGGCGCGCTCGAGTTCGCGCCGGGCCTCGGCCAGCTCAATCGCGAGCGTCGCTTCGCGTCCGGTCGAAGGGGAGTCGGGTTCCACGGGCCGCCATGCTATGCGGCTGCCGCACGGCGCCGGTTCCGATCCCGGTCATTTCGCACGGGGGGCGCGTCGAGGTGGGTCGCGCGTCGCGGCGCGCCAGCCGGGAGCATGCCGGCCCCGCAGTGTGCCGTACCCACCTCGGCGCGACGCCAGCCCGATGCTGGGTCAGCCCCGGCTCAGCGCCGGCGTTCGAGCCGCCGGTACGCGCTCAGGTGGCGCAGCGCCTTCCTGGCGTCGCCGAGCTGCTCGTGCAGCCGGGCCGCGTTGTAGTGGGCGTCGGCCAGCTCGGGGGCGAGCTGCAGGCTGGCGTTGTAGCCGGCCAGCGCGTCGACCGGCCGACCCTGGTCCTCGAGCGCCACGGCCCGGTTGAAATGGAGCAGCGCTTCGCCCGGTGAGCGGCGCAGCGCCTCGTCGTAGAGGGCGACCGCCTCGGCGCAGCGGCGCGACTCGCACAGCAGCGCGCCGAGGTTGAGGTAGGCGTCGGTGAAGCCCGGGTCGAGCGCCAGCACGCGGCGGTAGGCGGCCTCGGCGGCGCGCCGGTCCTTCGCCTCCAGCGCCTCGCCCTGGCCGAACACGCTGACGGCGTCGTCCTGCGGCACCGGCCGGGCCGGCACACGCTGCAGGAAGGCCACCGTCCCCTTGACCGGCGCCACCTCGAAGTCCATCACCAGCTGGCCCGACTCGGCCTGCCACTGCGAGCGGCCGTCGCGCACGGTCACGTCGTTGCCGACCGCGGTGATGCGCAGGCCGGTGAGCGGCAGCTCGGCCGGCAGGGTCGCCTTCAGGCGGCGCAGCGCGCTCAGGATCCGCCGCGGCGCGATCCGCGCGCCCTGCAGGTCGATCGCGGTGCGCAGCAGGACGACGTCCTGGAAGCTGAACCGGTACTCGTTGCGCGGGCCCCGGCTGGGGGTGACGAAGCCGGAGGCGACGAGGCCGGCGATGACCCCGCGCGAGAGGCCCAGCAATTCCTGGATGCTGCGGATCGTGTAGGGGCTGCGGTCCGCCTCGCTCGTCACTTCCTCGCCCGGGCGCGAACCGGCGCGGCAACCTCTTCGACCTTGGCGGCGCGCTTGACGCCCTTGCGTTCCTTGGCCGGCTCGGCCGCCACCGGCGCGGGCTCCGCCTTGGCCGGCGCCGGCTTTCCCTTCGCCCCGCCGCGCGTGCCCAGGCTGGCGCGCAGCGCCTCCATCAGGTCGATCACCTGGGCGCCGCCCGCCGGCTCGACGGGCTCGGCCGCGATCACCTGCTTGCCGGCGATCTTCTCGTCGATCGCCGAGAGGATGCGCTTCTTCTCCTCGTCCTCGAACATGGTCGGGTCGTAGGTGTCTTCGGAGATCTGGTCGATCAGCTGCATGGCCAACTTGAGCTCGGCGTCGGAGACCGTCACCTTCTCGATGTCGAGCTCCTTCAGCGAGCGCACTTCCTCGGCGTAGAGGAGCTGCTGCAGGACCAGGCCGTCTTCGGCGGGGCGCACCTGCACGACGTATTGCTTGCCCTTCCAGGCCCACTTGGCGAGCGCGCACCGGCTGCTCTGGCGCATCGCTTCCATCAGCAGGTTGTAGGGCTTGGCGCCGCGCTTGTCGGGGGCCAGGAAGTAGGCCTTGTCGTAGAAGATCGGATCGATCGCCTTGTCGGGAATGAAGGCGACGATGTCGACCGTGTGGCTCGGGCTCTCCTGCACCGCCTTCAGCTCCTCGGGGGAGAAGATGACGAAGCGGTCCTTCTCGAACTCGTAGCCCTTGACCATGTCGGCCCGCTCGACGACCGTCTGGTCCTTCTCGGAGACGTACTGCTGCTTGAGGCGCGAGCCGTCCTTGGCCAGCATGTTGAAGCGGACGGTGGCCGAGCTCTCGGTCGCCGAGTAGAGCTTGACCGGGATCGACACGAGGCCGAACGAGAGGGACAGCGAAGCGATCGAACGGGCAGCCATGCGGTCTCCTTGAAGCGCCTCGCGGCCCGCAGGCCCCTGCTTGGCGGACGGCGAGCATACGGGCAAGAGCCGTGCCTTGTCACCCCGACCGTTGCGAAAGCGCAGCAGGCGTGTAGCCCAGGATCTTCATGCCGGCGGCGAGCGTCTGCTTCGATTTCCAGTACTGCGCCCACGGGTCGGCGGCCTGGAAGCTCAGGTAGTCGCGGGCCGTGGCGATGCTCCACTGCGACCCGCCCTTGAGCGCGCCGACCTGCTCCCAGGCCACCGGCATGGAGACCCCGAGCCCCGACCGCGAGCGCGCCGAGAACGCGGTGGCGGTGGTCTGGCCGTGACCGTTGCGCAGGTAGTCGACGAAGATCCGGCCGACCCGGTTGGCGCCGCCGCTCCTGGCGACGAAGCGCTGCGGGATCGTCTTCGCGAGGTGCTGCACGAGCGCCTGCGAGAAGCCTTTCACCGCCTCGTAGCCGAGCTTCGGGAGAAGTGGCACGACGACGTGCAGGCCCTTGCCGCCGCTCGTCTTCAGCCAGCTCTCGAGCGCCAGCTCCTGCAACAGGGTGCGCACCAGCAGCGCCGCTTCCTGAACGTGCGCCCACGACACGCCTTCGCCCGGGTCGAGGTCGAAGACGACCCGGTCGGGCCGGTCGATGTGCCTGGCGATCGAGTTCCAGGTGTGGAACTCGATCGTGTTCATCTGCGCCGCCGACAGCAGGGCGTCGACGGTGTCGACGGCGAGCAGCGCCGAATGGCCGGGCCAGAGCGCCGTGTCGAGCACGCGCAGCCCGGGCATGCGCGTCTCGGGATGCTTCTGGAAGAACAGCTCGCCGGTGATGCCCTCGGGCCCGCGGACCAGTGACACCGGGCGATCGGCGAGATGCGGCAGGATCCGCCCGGCGATGCTCTCGTAGTAGCGCACCAGCGCCAGCTTGGTGAGGCCGGTCGACGGGTCGATCACGCGCTCCGGGTTGGTCACCTTGATGCTCACCGGCGCGGCGGCCGCCGGTGCCGGGCCGGGCCGCGCCGGCGTGCCGACGTGCAGGCGCGGCTGCTCGCGCGTGACCGTCGCTGCCGGCTTGTCGAGGCGCAGGCCCTGGAACACCGCCTGGCGGACATGGCCGTCGGGCGTCCACTCGGCGAACGAGACCTCGGCGACGAGCGTCGGCTCGACCCAGCGCTCGCCGCCGGCGGTGCGCCGCGACCAGCGCCCGGGCTTGAGCGATCCGGCATCGAACAGCGGTTCCCGGACCTCGAGCGCGACCAGCCGCGCGTGCAGGTCGCGCCCGGTCTTCGCGTTCCAGCCGGTGCCGACGTTGCCCGCGTACTCGAGCACGCCGCCCGCGTGGTAGCCGAGCAGCAGGCTGCCGACCTCGGCCGGCGCGTTGGCGCGGTCGGTGAAGCCGCAGACGACCAGCTCCTGGCGGGCGTGGCATTTCAGCTTGAGCCAGGTCTCGGTGCGACCCGAGACATAGGGCGCATCGCCGCGCTTGAGGATGATCCCTTCGAGGCCCATCTGGCGCGCCGCCTCCAGCATCTGCGCCGGCGGCGCGTCGAAGCTCTGGCTGAGGCGGATCCGGTCGGAGCCGCTCGCCTCGACGATCTCGGCCAGCAGGGCGCGGCGCGCACGCAGCGGCAGCTTCCTCAGGTCGCGGCCGGCTTGGAACGGCAGGTCGAACAGGAAATAGTCGATGGCGTCGCCGGCGGCGCTGTCGATCGCGTTCTGCAGGGCGTTGAAGTCGGGCACGCCGGCCGCGCTCATGACGACGATCTCGCCGTCGAGCCAGGCCGAGGCGAGGCCGAGCCCGTCGATCGCCGCGGCGAGCGCGGGCATCTTCTTGGTCCAGTCGTGGCCGTTGCGGGTGATCAGCCTGGCCTTGCCGTTCTCGATCCGCGCCATCAGCCGGTAGCCGTCGAACTTGGTCTCGACGACCCAGTCGCCCGGGGGCGGTGCGGCCGCGAGGGTCGCGAGCTGGGGCTCGATCCGGGCCGGCAACGGCACCTTCGGGAGCCTGCCCAGGTCCGCCCGGGTCGGCACCGCCGCCTTCGCCGCCATGGCCGGCGCGGCCTTCACGGCGCCGTGCGCCGCGCGCGGCTCGCGCTCCTCGACCCGGCCGAGCGGCGCCGCGACGACGCTGTCGGGCAGGGCGGCGATGACGTCGTACTCGGCGAGCGGCCGGGCCCACGCGTCGCGCTTCTTGAACAGCAGCCACGGGTCCTGCCGGTCGCCCGGCTTGGCGATGCGCACCAGCTCCCACAGGCCGGCCAGCTTTTCGCCGTGCAGGACGAACAGCAGCTTGCCCTTCTGCAGTCCTTCCTGCGGATCGCCGACCGGCTCCCAGGTGCCGCGGTCCCAGACGATCACCGTGCCCGCGCCGTACTGCTTCGCCGGGATGGTTCCCTCGAACGACGCGTAGGAGAGCGGATGGTCCTCGACGTGGATCGCCATCTGCATCTTCGCCGGGTCGTAGCTGGGCCCCTTGGGCACCGCCCAGCTCAGCAGCACGCCGTCGAGCTCGAGCCGGAAGTCGTAGTGCAGGCGGCTCGCCCAGTGCTTCTGGACGACGAACGACAGCGCCCCGGCGCCCCCGCCTTCCGGCGCAACCGGCTCGACCGCCGGCTCGGGGGTGCGCTTGAAGTCGCGCTTCTGCTGGTAGCGCGAAAGCGCCGTGCGGGCGCGGGTGGCAGGGTCGGCCATGGCGCCGCGGAGGATGCCACAGGGCGCGGCGACCCCGACCGGGCGAGGCCCCGGGGTCGGTCAAAGGCATGCGACGATCGCGCCGTACTTCCTTCCGGAGAGCGAACGTGATTCCCCTGCCCCCTCGCGTTCCCGGCCGCGCCGCGGCCGCCTTGCTGCTGGCTGCTGTCCTGGCCGGCTGCGGCCTCTTCAAGCACAACGAGGAAGCGCAGGCCATCGTCGGCCAGCGCGTCGTCGGCCTGTCGGCGGGCGACTTCTTCCAGCAGTTCGGCGCCTGGCGCACGCGCGCCGAGCGGCTCGACGGGACCACCGACTACGACTGGGTGTCTGCAGGCAGCCCCCGGACCGACGCCGCCTACGCCGGACTGTACGAGGGCACCTGCCGGCTGCGCGTGGTCGTCGACAAGGGCGGCAAGATCGCCCTCGCCGAGATCGTCCTCGACAACCCGGGCCGGCAGAGCACCTCGCGCTGCTCGGAGGTGTTCCGGGCGAAGTAGCGGCGATGGGCGATCCCCTGATCTATCGCAAGGTCCGGGAGCTCGACGTCGATCCCGCCGAGCATCCGCACGGGCTCTCGTTTCTCAGCGCCGCGAGCGGCCTCGTGCGCATCGGCCAGCGCCTTCACGTGGTGGCCGACGACGAGCATCACCTCGGCGTCTTCGAGGCCGGCGGCGCCGCCCCGGTGCGCCTGGTCCGGCTGTTCGAAGGCGACCTACCGGAGTCGGCCGGCAAGCGCAAGAAGCGCAAGGCCGACCTCGAGGTGCTGCTGCGCCTGCCGCCCGGCACCGACTGGCCCGACGGCGCCCTGCTCGCGCTCGGCTCGGGCTCGCGCCCGAACCGCTGCCGCGGCGCCCTGCTCGCGCTCGACGGACAGGGCGAGGTCCACGGGCCGGCGCGGGCGATCGACCTGGCGCCGCTGTACCGGCCGCAGGGCGCGCGCTTCGCCGAGCTGAACATCGAAGGCGCGTTCATCGCCGGCGCTGCCCTGCACCTGCTCCAGCGCGGCGGGGCTAAGGGTCCCAATGCCTGCATCCGTTTCGCCCTGGCGCCGTTGCTCGCCTGGCTGGCCGAAGGCTCGCGCACGCCGCCCGAACCGGTCTCGATCACCGAGGTCGCGCTCGGCGCCGTCGACGGTGTGCCGTTCGGCTTCACCGACGGCGCCGCGCTGGCCGACGGCACGTGGCTGTTCAGCGCGGTGGCCGAGCAGACCGACAACAGCTACGACGACGGCAGCTGCCGGGGCGCGCTGCTCGGCATCGCCGACGACGACGGCCGGGTGCGCTGGATGCGCCGCCTCGCGCCGACGCGCAAGGTCGAAGGCATCGAGGCGCGCACGAGCGGCGACACGATCGTCGTCGGCATGGTGACCGACGCCGACGACCTGGAGGCGCCGGCGGAGTTCGGCGAAACCACCTTCCCGGT
>JBDTUG010000117.1:0-9707 GCA_040007855.1 Caldimonas sp. | reverse complement strand
AGGCGCTGACCCTGCGCTCGGAGCGCCAGCGCCTGATCGCGAGCAACATCGCCAATGCCGACACGCCGGGTTACCAGGCCCGCGACATGGATTTCGCCAAGACCCTGCGCGCCGCAACCGCCGCGCTGCCTGCCGCGCAAAGCGCTTCCACCAGCCACGCCGGACATATCGGCAGCGGCGGCGCCGGCTTGAGCGGCGGGCGGGTCGGCGCCGACCTGCTCTACGCCACGGCCGGCCAGACCAACCTCGACCGCAACACCGTCGACATGGATCGCGAGCGGGCCAGCTTCGCCGACAACGCGGTCAAGTACGAAGCCACCCTGCGCTTCATCAACGCGTCGGTGCGGACCCAGCTGTCCGCGATCACGGGGCAATAAGAATGAGCATGCTGTCGATCTTCAACGTCTCGGGCAGCGCGGCCAGCGCGCAGAGCCAGCGGCTCAACGTCGTCGCTTCCAACCTGGCCAACGCCGACACCGTCGCCGGGCCGGACGGCAGCGCCTACAAGGCGCGCCAGGTCACCTTCCAGACCCAGTTGATGGGCGAGACGGCGAACGACCCGAGCGCTGCCGGGGTTCGGGTCAGCACCGTCAGCGAGGACCAGACGCCCGGCCGGCGCGTCCACGACCCCAAGCATCCGGGTGCCGACGCCGACGGCTACGTCACCTACAGCAACGTCAACGCGATCGAGGAGATGGTCAACATGATCTCGGCCTCGCGCTCGTACCAGAACAACCTCGAGGTCATGAACACGGCGAAGACACTGCTGCTCAAGACCCTCCAGCTCGGCCAGGGCTGAGCCTTCTCCGGAACCACACCATGGCCATCGCCGCCACCGCCTCCCGCAGCGACGTCACCGTCGCCTCGTCGCCCACCGCCTCGGCGGCGAGCGACGCGACCATCACCTCGGACCGTTTCCTCAAGCTGCTGGTCGCGCAGATGCAGAACCAGGATCCGCTCAACCCGATGGACAACGCCCAGGTGACGAGCCAGATGGCGCAAATCAACACCGTCACCGGGATCGACAAGCTCAACAGCACCGTGCAGGGCCTGTCGTCGCAGTTCATGCAGCTGCAGGCGGTGCAGGGCGCGTCGCTGGTCGGCCACGACGTGATCGTGCCCGGCAACAAACTCGACATCGACGCCGCAACGGCGGTCGGCCAGGGCGGCTTCGAGATCGCGACCCCGGCCGATGCGGTCAAGGTCGAGATCCTCTCGCCGAGCGGCGCGGTGCTGCAGACCCTCAACCTCGGCGCCCAGGGCGCCGGCCTGCACAGCTTCGACTGGCCGGCTGGCACGAACACCGACGCTGCCGGGCTGAGCTTTCGCGTCAGCGCCACCAGCGGCGGCGTGGCGATGGCCTCGACCGCGCTGATGCGCGACCGGGTCGACGCGGTCAGCACCAGCGGCAACGTCTTCAAGCTCGAGCTCGAGAAGTCGGGCAGCGTGCCCTACGGCTCGGTCAAGGCGATCAACTGACCGGCGCCGCCACCCTCCGCCGCCGCCGCCGCCACCACCACCGCATCTCCCGCAACGACGTCGCGACACCCGCCGCGACCCTGAAGAAAGCGACAACCGCCATGGGCTTCCAGCAAGGTCTTTCCGGACTCAACGCCTCGAGCAAGAGCCTCGAGGTGATCGGCAACAACATCGCCAACGCCAACACCTACGGCGCCAAGGTCTCGCGCGCCGAGTTCGCCGACGTCTACGCGAACGCGATCGGCGGCACCAGCAACGCGGTCGGCATCGGCACGACGATCGGCGCGGTCGCCCAGCAGTTCACGCAGGGCAACATCACGACCACCGACAACCCGCTCGATGTCGCCATCAACGGCGCCGGCTTCTTCCAGGTGCGCGACACCTCGGGCGCGACCTCGTACTCGCGCAACGGCCAGTTCAAGGTCGACAACACCGGCATGATCGTCAACAACCAGGGCGGCAGGCTGATGGGCTACCCGGCCGATGCGGCCGGCGTCGTCATCCCCGGCGCAGCCGGCCCGCTGCAGATGCCGACCGCCGGCATCACCCCCGCGGTGAGTTCGCGGATCGACATGGAGATGAACCTCGACGCGCGCCAGGGCGTCACCCTGCCTGGCGCTGGCGCGCCGATCGACTTCGCCGACCGGACGACCTACAACAACGCGACCTCGCAGACGGTGTACGACGCCCAGGGCCAGGACGTGGCGCTCACCTACTACTTCCAGAAGGCGGCCACCAATACCTGGAACGTCTACGTCGCGGCCAACGGTGTGCCGCTGGCGACCGCCGGCGGCAATCCGGCGCCGTCGACCACGATCACCTTCCCCACCAACGGCGGCACCCCGACCGCACCGGTGGGCACCGTGGCGCTCGACATCCCCTCGGTCACCAACTCGGTCGGCGCGGTCACCGTGCCGATCACGGGCGTGGCCCTCGACCTCTCGGGCGCGACGCAGTACGGCTCGCAGTTCGGTGTGACCGATCTGGCGCAGGACGGCTACGCCGCCGGCCAGCTGATCGGCGCGCAGATCGATGCCGCCGGCGTGATCAACGCCCGCTACTCGAACGGCCAGACCAAGCCGGCCGGCCAGCTCGAGCTCGCGACCTTCCGCAACCCGCAGGGCCTGCAGCCGATGGGCGGCAACGGCTGGGTGCGCAGCGCCGCGTCGGGCGATGCGGTGGTCGGCGTGCCGGGCTCCGGCAACCTCGGCGTGCTGCAGGCCGGCGCGCTCGAGGAATCGAACGTCGACCTGACCGCCGAGCTGGTGAGCATGATCACCGCGCAGCGCAGCTACCAGGCGAACGCGCAGACGATCAAGACCCAGGACCAGATCCTGCAGACGATCGTCAATCTGCGTTAGTCATGAGGCCACCACGCTCACTGCGTTCGCTGCCCCACGCGGGGGCGGCACCCGGCTCGGGGCGGCCCGGCGCTCGGGCGCGCGCGTCCGAAGGAGGCGCAGCATGGACCGGATGATCTATCTGTCGATGTCGGGCGCGAAGGCGACCATGCAGCGTCAGGAGACGCTCGCCAACAACCTGGCCAACGTCTCGACGGTGGGCTTTCGCGCCGAGCTGGCGGCGTTTCGCGCCGTGCCGGTGGAAGGCGGCGGCGCCAGCACCCGTGTCTACGCGCTCGAATCGACGCCCGGCTACGACGCCACGCCGGGCCAGGTGAGCGCCACCGGTCGCAACCTCGACGTGGCGATGAAAGGCGCGGCCTGGCTCGCGGTGCAGGGGCTCGACGGCACCGAGGCGTACACCCGCGGCGGCTCGCTCGACGTCAACGCCGAAGGCAACCTCGTCACCACGTCGGGACTCACCGTGCTCGGCGACGGCGGGCCGATCCAGGTGCCGCCGAACACCGCCGTCAGCATCGCGCCCGACGGCACCGTCAGCGCTGCCGCCGCCAACGGCCGCAGCACCTCGATCGGCAAGCTCAAGCTCGTCACGCCGGAGAGCCCGCTGATGCGCGGCACCGACGGGCTGTTTCGCGCCCCCGACGGCGATCTGTCGGCCGACGCGAGCGCGCAGGTCCAGGACGGTGCGCTCGAAGGTTCGAACGTCAGCGCCGTCGAAACGATGGTGGCGATGATTTCCGCCGCCCGCCAGTTCGAGGCGCAGATGAAGGCGCTGACCTCGGCCGAAGGCAACGACAAGGCGGCGGCGCAGTTGCTCTCGCTGAACTGAACTTCGCGGTCGCCCGACCGCCAATCGGCTCCTCGCCTCGGCTGCCGACCCGACCGGACAGGCCTGGCATGCGCTGGCAGGATCGGCCGGCGCGCGGGCCGCCGCTTTGCCACAATGAGCCGGCTGCCGCGCTGCTACCGCCAGCGCCGAGCCCCCCGGATGCGAATCGTTCGACTGTGCGCTCTCGTCCTTGCCCTGGCGGCCTGTGCCGCGTCGGCGGCGCCGCTCAGCCGCGAGCAGGCGTTGCGCGCCCTCGACCAAGTGGCGGCGAGCGCGCGGGTCGCCGCGATCAGCCGGCTGGCCGAAGTCGGCCGGATGGCCGACGTCGACCGGTTGTTGGTCCGGCTGAACGACGCCGAGCCGGAGGTGCGGGCGCTCGCCGCGGCGGCGACCTGGCAGATCTGGAGCCGCTCGGGCGATCCGGCGGTCGACAAGCTGTTCGCACTCGGGCTGGAGCAGATGCGGGCCTCGGCCTGGGACGACGCCCTGGCCACCTTCAGCACGATCGTGCGCAAGAAGCCCGGCTTTGCCGAGGGCTGGAACAAGCGCGCCACCGTCCTGTTCCTGATGGGGCGCCACCAGGAATCGCTGAAGGACTGCGACGAGGTGCTCAAGCGCAATCGCAAGCACTTCGGGGCCCTGGCAGGGGCCGGACAGATCCACCTGCAGCTCGGCTATCCCGAGCTGGCGCTCGCGTTCTTCCGCCGCGCGGTCGAGGTCAATCCGGACCTGGAAGGCCCGGCCGAGGTGATCCCGATGCTCGAGCAGCTGGTGCGCGAGGCGCAGCAGGGAAGGACCTGAGGCGCGCTGGCGCTTGCGGTCACGGCACGGGGGTCGGCCCCACCGCCATCGCGACCGCCGGGCTTGCACCGGTCAGGCGCCGGTCTTCCTCATCTTGGCGAACACCGTCAGCAGCTCCTTGTGCACGTCGGCCTTGAGCGCCTTCGGAAACATCATCTGCACCAGCGCCGAGTTGGGGTCTTTGGGATCCTTGGGATAGACCCCGAACCAGTAGCCGTCGGCCAGCAGCTGCGCGACTTCTCGCGCCGAGACGGCGGGCGAGTTGCTGCGCGTGTTCCAGAGCGCCGGCTCCTTCTCCTTCGTGTTATCCACGTACTTCAGGAATTCGGCCTCGCTCGGGCTGCCCTTGAGGTGCTTGATCGTGTCGGAGGTGAAGCTGGAGAGCAGGCGAAAGCGCGCCTTGATGTCGATGCCGCCCTTCATGAAGGCGTCGTTGGCGGGCAGCGAGTAGAGCTCGGGCTTGACCGAGAGGGCGCGCGCCTGCTGGGCCTGCGTCATGTGCAGGGCCCAGGTGTCCTCGGTGCGGCCGAGCACCATGATCGCGTCGTCGGTGGCCATCATCGCCTTGTAGGCGCTGCCCTCGAGCTCCTTGATCGCCTCACCGAACTTGCCTTTCTCGAACAGGACGTCGACCTTTTCCTTCGGCGTGGCCGCCTTGTCGGCGGCGGCGAGCATCCCGGTCAGCACCTTCACCAGGTCGGCATTCGCCTTCTGCGCCTCGGCCGCGCTGCGCAGCGCGTCGCGCGCCGCCGCCGCGGCGGCGAGGAACTCCTTGCCCTTCTTGGCGTCGGCGTCGCCCGCCTTGATCTTCTCTTCGGCATCGGCGTTGAGCTTGACGATCGAGGCCTTCACGTCTTCGAGCTTCCTGTCGAGATCGTCCTTGGCGGCCCTCGCCGTCTCGAGGCGCTTCTTCTGGCGCGCCAGCATGTCGACGAGCTCCTTGAGCTTGCTGGCCGGCAGGTCGATCGCGGTGTCGTCGTTCTCGCGCTCGGTGGCGAGCGCCTCGCCGATCTGGAACGGCTTGTACATGTTGAAGTCGTTGAGCGTGCCCTTGGCGACGCGGAACACCAGCGTCTTGTCCTTGGTCATCCGGCAGGTGCCTTCGGCGACGCTGCCTTCGGCCTTGACCGCCTTGACGACCTCGTCCTTGAGCTTGGACTTGTCGAAGATGAAGATCGGCACGGTTTTCCTCGCCGGCTTGCTGAACTCGTGCCTGGACGAATAGACGAAGAAGACCGGCTCCTCGGTGATCTTCTTCAGCGCCTCGGTGCGCGAGCGCTGGTAGGCTGCCAGGTCGTCCAGGTCCTCGGGATCGAAGTAGGCCAAGATGTCTCCTGATGTTTGCAGACCATGATCGTTGACGAAGCTCCGGCGCGCAAGGCTTCGGGCTGGCGCCGCCCACGGCGCTGGCTGAGTCTGGCCGTCCTTGCCGTCGCCCTGGTCGGCGGCTGCAGTGGCCTGCAGACGCAGCAGCGCAAGTGGATCTTCCAGGCCAGCCCCGCGCCGGCCGCGTCGGCCGAGGTGCTGGCCCGGTTCGCCGGCGAGCTGGCGATGCAGGACGTCTGGATCGAGCACGTCTCGCCGTCGGCCGGCCGGGCGATCCGCCTGCATTCGCTCTGGGCGCCGCACGACGATCCACGGGCGCCGCTGCTGCTCTATCTGCACGGCGCCCGGCGCGACGTCGGCCGCAACGCCCACCGCATCGAGCGGATGCGCGAGCTCGGCTTCTCGGTGCTGGCGATCGACTACCGCGGCTTCGGCAACAGCACCGACGAGCTGCCGTCGGAAGCCGGCGTCGTCGAAGACGCGGCGGCCGCCTGGCGCTGGCTGGCCGGCCAGCGGTCCGGGCGCGCGCGCTATCTCTACGGCCACTCGCTCGGCGGCGCGGTCGCCGTCCAGCTGGCCGCGCAGCTCGACCAGCAGGGCGCCGGCGAGCGGCCGCAGGGGGTGATCGTCGAGAGCACCTTCACCTCGATTGGTGACCTGTTCCGCACCTTCCGCTGGGGCTGGCTGCCGGTCACCCCGCTGATCACCGAGCGCTTCGATTCGCTGGCCGCCGTGGCCCGCATCCGGACGCCGCTGCTGGTCGTCCACGGCAGCGACGATGCGATCGTTCCGAGCCGCCTGGGCCGTCAGCTCTACGAGCAGGCCGCCGGACCGAAGCGCTTCCTGCTGATCGAGGGCGGCAGCCACTCGAGCGCCGCCTGGCGCGGCGCCGAGCAGTACCGCTCGGCGCTGCGCGATTTCTTCGGCCTGCGCGGCGGCGCCTGAGCTGCCCGCGAGCCACCGGTCCACGGGAGACGACCATGCCTGACCTGCCTTCCGCCGCCTTGCCGGTCCGCCGCCTCCGCGCGGTCACGGCAGCGGAGCGCCAGGTGCTCGCGGCGCTGCTGATCGATTGCGTCGAAGGCGGCGCTTCGGTGAGCTTCATGGCCCCGCTGGCTCTGCCCAAGGCGCTCGCGTTCTGGGACCGGGTCGCCGCCGACGTCGACACCGGGGCGCGCGCCCTGTTGGTGGCCGAGGACGCGAGCGGCATCGTCGGCACGGTGCAGATCATGCTCGACCAGCCCGAGAACCAGCCGCACCGCGCCGACGTCTCGAAGATGCTGGTGCACCGCCGGGCGCGTCGCCAGGGCTGGGGCGCGGCGCTGATGGGCGCCGCCGAAGCGGTGGCCCGGGAGTGCGGCAAGTCGCTGCTGGTGCTCGACACCGCGAGCGGCGACGCCGAACGGCTGTACGCCCGCCTCGGCTGGCAGCCGTGCGGCGTGATTCCCGGCTACGCCCTGTGGCCGCAGGGCGGCCTGTGCGATACCCGCTACTTCTATCGCCCCCTCGGCGCCTGATTCGTACGGCGCGGCCGCCCTCGGGCCGCCGGCCCGCGGCTGGCCAAGAATCCGGTCTGCATCGAGAAGGTCGGGCCGGCCGGCTAGAGTAGGCCGGTCGCACACGCGGAATGGTCCGAATGATCTGGCGTCGGAGGGGAATCTGCTGGCTGGCGGCACTGCTCTGCGCCGGCGCGTCGGCGGCCCTGGCGCAGGCGCAGGAAGCCGGGAACGACGCGCCGGCGCCCGAAGGATCGGTGCGCACGCCGGTCTTCGAAGGGCGGGGGCCGCGTACCGGCGCCTATTCGTTCCTGGCCAACGCCGACAACGCCAAGGTCGAGACCGGGCTCATCCTCGCAGGCATCACCGCGGTCGGCCTGAAGACCTGGAACTGGGGCAGCAAGCGGAGCTTTCACACCCACTCGGAGGGCTGGTTCGGCCGCGACACGAGCAGCGGCGGCAGCGACAAGCTCGGCCACGCCTTCAGCAGCTTCGCGATCAGCAACGTGCTGACCGACGCCATGCACTTTCGCGGCGGCAGCCGCGAGGACGCCGCGCTCACCGCCGCCGTCCTCACGCTCGGCGTGATGACCTATGTCGAGGTCTTCGACGGCTATTCCAAGGACCACGGCTTCTCGCGCGAAGACATGGCGATGAACGTCTCGGGCATCGGCCTGTCCTACCTTCGCTCGGTGCTGCCGGGGCTGCGCGACCGGATCGACTTCCGGATCGAGTACCTGCCTTCCGGCCACAAGGGCTTTCGCCCGTTTTCCGACTATGCCGGCCAGCGCTTCCTGCTCGCGCTGCGGCCGAGCGGCTTCGCGGCGCTGCGCAACACGCCGCTGTGCTTCGTCGAATTGCACGCGGGCTACTACGCGCGCGGCTTCACCGAGGCGGAGAACCGGCGGCGCGAGCGCACCCCCTACGTGGGCATCGGCATCGACCTGAGCGAGCTGGTGTTCGGTCGCCGGCGGGCATCGAGCGAGCTCGACTCGCTCGACCATATCGGCCGGCTGCTGCTCGAGCACCTGCAGGTTCCCGGCACCAGCTACCGCGCGCTCGAGGAACACCGGCGCTGAGACGCCGCGCCGCGTGGCGCGCGCCGGGCTACTCGGCCGGCTTCAGCGATCCCAGGCGCGCCGTGGCTTCGCGCTTGCCCATGCCGCGCAGCGCAGCGATCGCCGGCAGGTGCCTGTCGTGCGGCCGCACCTTGCCTTCTTCCCAGTTGTAGATCGATTGCGACGAGGCGCCTACCAGCAGGCCGCAGTCGGCCGCCGACAAGGCGAGCCGGCGCCGCTGCGATGCGAGACCCTTGGCGCTGAAACGAAGCTTTTCCGTGCTGGGCTCGGCGGCCTCGGCCGGTGCGAGCTTCGCGCTCAGCTTGCTCAGGCGGCGCAGTTGCTGCTCGAGCGACTGGGTCCGTCGCTTCAGGGCCGCGATTTCGGAGCGGTACGCGCCGGTGGCCTTTTTGAGGCCCAGGGTCTCGGCGCGTACTTCCTTGCGGGCGACGCGCGAGATCTCGCTTTTGAGGAGGGTGGCGATATTTGGCATGGGGCGCATTGTGCCGTGCCTTTTCTGACCCCCGTAAACAAGCCATTTCCAAGGATTGGCAGCCGGGTCGGGGGGCTGACTCGCGCTGCGCCGCGGCCCGGGAGATGGCGGCGATCCACCCGTCTATTCGAGGCATGGCCGGGCCCGCCGCAGGCCACCATCCTCGTCATTGACCGGAGAGCCGCGCCATGATGCGATCGCTGTGGATTTCGAAGACCGGGATGGAAGCGCAGCAGATGCAGCTCGACACCATCTCGAACAACCTCGCCAACGTCTCGACCAACGGATACAAGCGCTCGCACGCCGTGTTCGAGGACCTGATGTATCAGAACCTGCGCCAGGCCGGCGCGGCGAGCAGCGAGCAGACGGCGCTGCCGACCGGCCTGCAGGTCGGCCTCGGCACCCGCGCCGTCGCGACCGCGCGCAACTTCAGCCAGGGCAACCTGCAGCAGAGCTCGAACCCGCTCGACGTGGCGGTGCGCGGCAACGGCTTCTTCGAGATCCAGCTGCCCGACGGCACCACCGGCTACACCCGCGACGGCGCGTTCCAGGTCAGCGCCACCGGCCAGCTGGTCACCAACAATGGCTACACGGTGCAGCCCGGCATCACCATTCCGGCGGCGGCGCAGAGCGTGACGATCGGCAACGACGGCACGGTCAGCGTCGTCCTGCCCGGCCAGGCACTGCCGTCGACGGTCGGGCAGATCCAGCTTGCCGGCTTCATCAATCCGGCCGGCCTCGAGCCGAAGGGTCAGAACATCTTCGCCGAGACCGCCGCGTCGGGCACTCCGAACGCAGGCACACCGGGCCAGAACGGCCTCGGCTCGCTGCAGCAGGGCTTCGTCGAGACCTCGAACGTCAACG
>JBDTUG010000116.1:0-9761 GCA_040007855.1 Caldimonas sp. | reverse complement strand
AGGGCCTCGTGATGGTGCCCGAGGGGCGCGGCACGTTCACCCGGATGTCGATCACAGAGAACCTGCAGATGGGCGCGTTCGTGCGCGACGACGTCGCCGGCATCGCCACCGACATCGAACGCGTCTTCACGATCTTTCCGCGCCTGAAGGAGCGCCGCAACCAGCTCGCCGGCACGATGAGCGGCGGCGAGCAGCAGATGCTGGCGATGGGCCGGGCCCTGATGGCGCGGCCCAAGGTGCTGCTGATGGACGAGCCGTCGATGGGCCTGTCGCCGATCATGGTCGACAAGATCTTCGAGGTGGTCAACGACATCCACAAGCAGGGCACGACCATCCTGCTGGTCGAGCAGAACGCCAGCCGCGCCCTGCAGCTCGCCTCGCGCGGCTACGTGATGGACTCCGGCGAGGTCACCATGACCGGCGACGCGAAGCAGCTGCTCGCCGACCCGAAGGTGCGGGCCGCCTACCTGGGCGAGTGAAGGCCGCGCGCCGGGCCCGACTCGAGGCCGGCCGGCAAGGAGCCCGGGCCTCGCGACGATAGAATCCGGCCCTGGCTGGAGTCGCGCAACAGGGTGCCGCGGCCGCCATCTGCGCACCTCACGGAATCCGTCATGACCCTGCCGCACGAGTCCCAGGCGCCTCTTTCGCCGGCGGCTTTCGATTGCGAGGTGATGGTCGTCGGCGGCGGCCCGGCCGGCTCGACGATCGCGGCGCTGCTGGCCGAGCGCGGCCGCGACGTGATGCTGCTCGAGAAGGGCCGCCACCCGCGCTTTCACATCGGCGAATCGCTGCTGCCGGCCAATGCCGAGCTGTTCGACAAGCTCGGCGTGCGCGCCGAGGTCGAGCGCTTCGGCATGGCCAAATACGGCGTCGAGTTCGTCTCGCCCGACCACGATCACCGGGCGATGATCGAGTTCGCAGAGGCCTGGGACAAGTCGATGCCCTATGCCTGGCAGGTGCGTCGCTCGGAGCTCGACGAGCTGCTGTTCCGCAACGCCGCCGCCAAGGGGGCGCGCGCGCTCGAGGGCTGCCGGGTCCGAAAGGTCGAGTTCGATGCCGAGGGGGCGAGCGTCGAAGCCGAGCTCGACGACGGGGCGAAGAGGACCTGGCGGACGCGCTTTCTGGTCGATGCGTCCGGCCGCGACACGCTGCTCGCCAACCAGTTCCGCTGCAAGGACAAGAACCCCAGGCACAACAGCTCGGCGCTGTACGGCCATTTCAACAGGGTGCATCGGCTCGCGGGCAGGCTCGAAGGCAACATCACGATCTTCTGGTTCGACCACGGCTGGTTCTGGCTGATCCCGCTCGCCGACGGCGTGACCAGCATCGGCGCGGTCTGCTGGCCCTACTACCTGAAGTCGCGCGCCGGCAAGCCACTGCCCGAGTTCTTCCGCGACACGATCGCACTCTGCCCGGCGCTCGCCGAGCGACTCGCCGATGCCGAGCTCGTTTCCGAGGTCCACGCCACCGGCAACTACTCGTACAGCAGCCGGATCTCGAGCGGCGAGCGCTACCTGCTGCTCGGCGACGCCTACGCCTTCATCGACCCGGTGTTCTCTTCGGGCGTGT
This sequence comes from Caldimonas sp., assembly GCA_040007855.1. Classification (GTDB taxonomy): domain Bacteria; phylum Pseudomonadota; class Gammaproteobacteria; order Burkholderiales; family Burkholderiaceae_C; genus Schlegelella_A. The sequence continues at coordinate 8,192 of JBDTUG010000116.1, read as the reverse complement.
ATCTGGCGATGCAGAGCGGCTTCGTCGGCGCCGACCTGGTCGAGACCACGCTCGACCGGCCGGGCCGGGCGGCCGCGGCGCGCCGCCGCTTCGACCGGTTCATGCGGCGCGGCCCCCGCGAGTTCTCGTGGTTCATCTTCCGCGTCTCGAGCCCGACCATGCGCGAGTTCTTCATGGCGCCGCAAAACCCGATGCGCGTGAAGGAAGCGCTGGTCTCGCTGCTGGCCGGAGACATCTTCGGCAAGACGCCGATCTGGCCGTCGATCTTTGCCCTGAAGGCGCTCTACTTCCTCGTCTCGCTCGGCAACCTCGGGCGAAGCTGGGCGTTCTGGAAACGCCGCCGCCGGAACATTCGCGACGTCGAGGTGCCGGCTTCGTGAGGTCCGTTGCGCGGTCGCGCCCGGCCGTCTCCGTGCCTCTCCTCGCACCCTTCGTGCTGCTGGCCGCCCTGGTCGCGGCGGCGGCGGCAAAGGCCGACACCTTGCCGCTGCCCGGGCCGCCCGGCGAAGGCCGGATCGTCAAGGCCGACGACCCGGCAGCGCCGGCTGCGGCCGTCGAGGAGCCGCTCTGGGAGCTCGGCATAGGCGTCGCGGTGGTGCGCTTTCCCGACTATCGCGGCTCCGACCAATCGAGCGCCTACGCGCTGCCGCTGCCCTTCGTCGCCTACCGCGGCCGGTTCCTGCGCGCCGACCGCGACGGCGCGCGGGCGATCGTGTTTGCCGGCAAGCGGCTGGTCGTCGACCTCAGCCTGTCGGCCTCGGTGCCGACGCGCAGCAAGGGCAACGCGGCGCGCCAGGGCATGCCCGACCTGCCGGGCAGCTTCGAGATCGGCCCCAACCTCAACCTCGAGCTCTGGCAGTCGGCCGATCGCCAGCTCAAGCTCGACCTGCGCCTGCCGGTTCGCGAGGCGATCACCCTCGAGCGCTCGCCGCGCGCGATCGGTGTCACCTTCTCGCCCAACCTGAACCTCGACGTGCGCCGTTTCGCCGGCGCCTGGAACATCGGCCTGCTGGCCGGGCCGCTGTTCGCCGATCGCCGCCATCACGAGCACTTCTACGCGGTCGCCCCCGAGTTCGCGACTGCCTCCCGCCCCGCCTATCGGGCGTCGGGCGGCTACGCCGGATGGCGCGCCACCAGCGCCTTATCGCGCCGCCTGGGCAACGCCTGGCTGGGCGGCTTCATCCGCTACGACGACCTGCGCGGCGCAGCCTTCGAGGCGAGCCCGCTGGTGCGGCGCGAGCATCTGTTCACTGCAGGACTCGGCATTTCGTGGATCTTTGCCGTCTCGAGCCAGCGCGTGGTGACGGGCGATTGACGACCGCGGCCCGGCCTCCGGCGCCCGCTGGGCTCCATCGCCTGCGCTTCGCCGCGGTGATCGCGCAACTGGGCGCGATGTTGCTCGTATGGAGCCTTGTTGCGCCGCTGCTGTCCTTGATCCTGCCGCGCTCGCGCCATGCGTCCGTCGGTCGCTGGACGATCTCCTTCATGTATCGCTCGGCCTGGACGACCGCCGAGCGGCTGGGCATGATGCGGATCGACTCGAGCGCGCTCGACGCCTTGCGCGACGAGCCGGGCGGCCTGATCGTCGCCGCCAACCACCCGACCATGCTCGACGCCCTGATCGTCGTCGCCCGGCTGCCGCGCGGCGCCTGCATCATGAAGGCGGAGCTGATGCGCAACGTCTTCCTCGGCAACGGCGCCCGGCTGGCCCGCTACATCGGCAACGACTCCGGGCGCGGCATGGTGCGCGACGCCGTCGCCTGTCTGAAGGAAGGCGGCCAGCTGATCCTCTTTCCCGAGGGCACGCGGACAGTCAGGCGGCCGATCAATGACTTCAAGCCCGGCATCACCCTGATCGCCGAGCTCGCGCAGGTGCCGATCCAGACGGTCATCATCGAAAGCGACTCGCCCTACCTCACCAAGGGCTGGCCGTTGCTGCGCACGCCGCCGGCGCCGGTGCTGATCCGGGTGCGCCTCGGCGAGCGCTTCGCCCCCCAGCCCGACCACCGGACGCTGCTGCGCACGCTGGAAGACTACTTCGCGCGAGAGCTCGGCAGATGACCCCTTCGCGCACCCATCTCGTCGTCATTCCGAGCTACAACACCGGTCCCGCCGTATATGCGACGGTGCGGGCCGCGCGCGCCAACTGGTCGCCGGTCTGGGTCGTCGTCGACGGCAGCGACGACGGCACCGCCGAGGGCCTGCGCGCGCTGGCCGCCGAAGACCGGCACCTGCGCGTCGAGGTGTTGCCGGCGAACGCCGGCAAGGGCGCGGCCGTGCTGCATGCGCTGCAGGCCGCTCGTGCGGCCGGCTTCAGCCACGCATTGACGATGGACTCCGACGGCCAGCACCCGGCCGACCTGATCCCGCGCTTCATGCGCGACTCGCTGGCCGCGCCCGGCGCCATGATCCTCGGCCGGCCGGTGTTCGATGCCTCGGCGCCGCTGCTGCGCGTGCGCGGCCGGCGCGTCTCGAACTGGTGGACCGATCTGGAGACGCTCGGCGCCGGCATCGACGACTCGCTCTACGGCTTTCGCGTCTATCCGATCGCGCCGCTGGTCGAGATCATGCGGGACCAGCGCTGGATGCGCCGCTTCGACTTCGACACCGAGGCGGTCGTGCGCCTGGCCTGGGGAGGCGTGTCGCCGATCAACGTGGCGGCGCCGGTCAGGTACCTGAGCGCAGCCGAAGGCGGGGTGTCGCATTTCCGCTATGGCCGCGACAACCTCCTCCTGACCTGGATGCACCTGCGCCTGATGGCCGGCTTCCTGGTCCGCCTGCCGTCGCTGCTGGCGCGCCGGCTGGCCGGCCGGCCGCCGTTCGGCGGCGCGAAGCGCTAGCCATAGCTAGCGGCAGACCACTAGCTAGCTAGGACGCTCGCGGCGCGACGCGCCGGCGGCTCTTGTGGCGAACCGGCGATACGGCGACACTCGCGCCGCGTGGCGCAACGCCCGCACAACAACAGGGAGCGACGATGTCTTCGAAATCGATTCTGGTGGCAGCGCTGGCCGTGACAGCGAGCTTGTCCTGGCATCCGGTCCTGGCCCAGGCCTCCGCTCCCGCGACGCGGGCCGAGGTGAAGGCCGAGACGAAGGCCGCCCAGCAGTCCGGCCAGCTCACGCCGGCCGGGCAGGGCGGGATGCGGCCGGTCACTGCGGCCGCTTCCGGCCCGGCCAAGACCCGGGCCCAGCGCAAGGCCGAGACGCTCGCCGCACGCAAGGCCGGTACGCTCGAGCCGGCCGGGTCGACCCAGAAGGGTGAGGTGGCGGTGCGCGCCGCGCCGCCGACCAAGACGCGTGCAGAGCGCAAGGCCGAAACCCTCGATGCGGCCAAGAAGGGCGAGCTGGTGCCGGCCGGCCAGGGCAGCCCGAGTCCGAAGCCGTAGCGCGCGGCGGGCCGCCTGCGGACGGCTCCTGCCGCCGCTTCGCTGGCCCGTGCGCTCAGATCATCGCGCCGTTGATCGAGATCACCTGGCCGCTGATGTAGGCGGCGTCGTCGCAGGCCAGGAAGGCGACCAGCGCCGCCACCTCGGCGGCACTGCCGGCGCGCTTCATCGGCACGATCTTCTCGATCGTCGCCTGGTCGATCGCCGCCGCCATGCCCGCGTCGATCAGGCCGGGCGCGACCGCGTTGACGGTGATGCCGCGACTGGCCAGCTCGAGCGCCAGGGCCTTGGTGGCGCTGTTGATCGCCCCTTTGGCGGCGGCGTAGTTGACCTGGCCGCGGTTGCCGGCGATCGCCGCCACCGACGAGAGGTTGATGATCCGCCCCCAGCGGGTGCGGATCATCGGCATCACCAGCGGCTGCGTCACGTTGAAGAAGCCGTTAAGCGACACGTCGATGACGCGCTGCCACTGGTCTTCGCGCAAGGCCGGGAAGGCGGCGTCGTCGTGGACGCCGGCGTTGTTGACGACGATCTGGATCGCCCCCGCGGCGGCGACCAGCGCCGCGCAGGCCGAGCCTGCGGCGCTCCGGTCGGTGACGTCGAAGGCGACCGCCTCGGCGCTGCCGCCGTCGGCGACGATCGTCGCGGCGATCGCCTCGGCTGCATCGAGCCGGGTATTGGCATGGACGATCACGTGGGCGCCGTCGCGGGCCAGCCGCTCGGCGATCGCCCGGCCGATCCCGCCGCTGCCGCCGGTGACGAGCGCACGCCGGCGCAGGGAAGGTTCGGTGTTCATTGGTGTACCTTCGTGCTGCGCACTCCGGAATTCGCCCTTGGGGCGGCCCGGCGGGTTCATGGAAGGTCCTGGGGTGCGCGCTTCGCGGGGTTTCGCCGTGCCGGGCCGGCCGGCCTCATGGCGTGGCGGGGCCGCCGAGGACGACCGCCAGCCGGCCGGTGGCGAGCTCGCGGCCGCCGTGGGCGACGCTGAAGGCATAGAGCAGGCGCTGCGCGTCGCCGGCCTGGCGCTCGGCCACGATGTGCAGCTCGTCGGGCGCCGCCGCCGGCAGGTCGTCGAGCCGCCAGGCGGCGAGGCGGACGTCGCGCGCGCTCGCCAGGTAGCCGGGCAAGGCGCTCGTACCTGCCGCCTGCGCGAGCAGGCCGCCGTGCAGGGCCGCGGCCTGTGCCGCGTATTCGATCGCCGCACTCGCCAGCAGGCCGGAGCGGGTACGCAGCGGGTGGTCCGGGTCACGGTGGTTGCGGGCGATGCATTCGATGCGCGCCTCGTCCCACGCGACCATCCGGTCGAGCAGGCACATCGTGCCGCGGTGCGGCACCAGCGCCTCGATGCCGCGATGGTCGAGCCGCGCCAGCCGGGCGCTCGTCACGGCGCCACCCCGGCGGGGCCGACCGTGCCGATCAGCAGCACGTTCGCAAACGGCGTGCCCCCGGCCATCGGCTGGCTGGCGACCTCGAAGCCGAGGCCGGCCAGCCGGGCCGTCCAGGCCGCGAGCGTGCGGCCGGCGCGCGGCTGCGCGCCGTGGCCGCGCAGCAGGCAGACCAGGCGATCGACCCACTGGCTCGCCGCGAAGCCGGAGCGTGAGGCAGCGTCACCGACCCGAAGGACGAGTCGGCCGCGGTCGCCGAGCGCGCTGCACACCCGGGCCAGCACCGCGTCCTGCTCGTCGAGCTCGAGGTAGTGCAGGGCATCGAGGATGACGACGGTGTCGGCGGCCGGGAAGGCGACGCTGCGCATGTCGCCGCAGACGAAGACCGCGCCGCTGCCGAGCGCGGCACGGGCGTGCGCGACGTCGCCCGGCATGAGGTCGATGCCCGTGACGCGCGCTCCGGCCGGCGCCGCCGCCCAGTCCGCCGGCCAGCGGCCGTCCCGCGCTTCGCCGCCGGCGGCCGCCACCAGACTGGCGAGCAGGCCGCGGCCGCAGCCGAGGTCGAGCACGCGCGCGCGCGGCGCGATCAGCCCGTGCACGAGCAGGTGGCGGAACACCGGATCCCAGCGCAGCTTGCCGCGCGCGAAGTGGCGGGCGAACCGGCCGGCCTGTCCGTACGGTGCGCTGGCCTTGTCGAGCAGGTCGCGCCACGAACGCGCCTGCGCCGCCGCGCTCATGGGAGTGCCTGAGGGCTGCGCCCTCCGGTAGTCGCCCTGGGGGCGGCCCGGCGGGCTCATTCGTCGCCTTTCGACGGGGCGAACGCCTGCGGCAGGGTGACGGCGTGCAGGCCGGCGCCGGCGCAGCGCTCGAGCAGCTCGGGCAGGACGCCGAGGACGACCGCGCCGCCGCCGCGGGTCCGCGCCGCGTTGCCGTCGTGGACGAGCAGGATGTCGCCGGCGGCGAGCCCGGCGGTCAGCCGCTCGAGCACGCCGCGCGGCTCGCGGCGGACGGTGTCGAAGCCGCGCCGCGTCCAGCTCACCAGCTCCAGGCCGAGGCGGTCGAGCACCGGCGCGAGAAACGGGTTGCGCAGGCCGGCCGGGGCGCGAAAGAAGCGCGGCGCTTCGCCGGCGAGGACGGCGAGCCGCGCCTGGGCAGCGCCGATCTCGCGCGCCAGGCCGCGCGGCCCGAGCAGGGAGAAGCGGTGCGAGTGCCGGTCGCTGTGGTTCTGCACGCTGTGGCCGCGCCGCACCAGCTCGCGGCAGAGGGCGGGGTGGCGCACCGCCGCCGAGGCGATCACGAAGAAGGTGGCCTGCACCGCGTGGCGGTCGAGGATGTCGAGGACGGCCGGCGTGACCTCCGGGTCGGGACCGTCGTCGATCGTGATCGCGACCTCGCGGCGCGCCGCCGCCGCGGCGGGCAGGCGGCTCCAGTTGCGGCCGAGCCAGGTCGAGCGCGGCCAGAGCCCGGCGCCCGTCAGCACCAGGTGGTTGGCGGCGACCGCGCCCAGCGCCCACGGCCAGACCGCCGGCACGATCGCCGCAGTGAGTCCGGCGGCGGCGTGCACCGCGACGCTTGCCGTCAGGTAGGCCGGGAGCATCAGGCGATTTTCCCACGCGCTTGCTGGCCGTTGTCGCGGCCGATGAAGGTCGCCGACAGCAGCAGGCACAGCAGGGCGCCGGGCGCGACGACGATGCCGACCGCGCGCAGCACCGGGATCTGCGAGCTGGCCAGTAGGCCGAACGAGATCACGGTGGTGAGGTTGGCGAGCAGCAACGAGGCCAGGGTGTCTTGGTCGACCTGCGGAGCGCGGCGCAGGTGGTCGAAGAAGAGCGCGTAGTTCGAGCCGATCGCGACGGTGAGGAGCAGGCCGACGAGGTGCAGGATGCCGAGCGCGGCACCGCTTGCCGCCAGCCCGGCCAGGACGATCAGGCTGGCGGCGATCAGCGGCAGCAGCACAAGCGCGAGGCGCCGGGCGCTGCGCAGGTAGGCGGCGAGCAGCACCAGCACCGCGACGGCGCCGAGCGCAGCCTGCCAGCGCGCCTGCGCCAGGTAGCGGGCGTAGAGCGCGTCGAGCTCGGGCTTGATCGCGACCAGCTGGGCGCCCGCAACGCCGGCGAGCGCAGCGCGAATCCGCGCTGCGTCGAGCGGCCTGCCTTCAGCCGCCTGCAGGCTGAGCAGGGCGCGCCAGGGCCGGCTCGCGTCGCCGCGCAGGAGCAGGGCATCGACGGCAGTCGCGAGCGGCGTGCCGTCGAGCGCGGTGCGATCGAAAGGCAGCTGGCTGCGCGCCGCCTCGACGTCGGCGAGGAAGGCAGCCAACCGCGCCGCCGGCAGCGCGCCGTCCTCGGTGGCCTGGGCGAGCCGGGTCGCCAGAGTCGCTGCGTCGGGCAGGGCGGCCAGGCGCGCCTGCTGCGTCGCCGGGCTCGGCAGGAAGCGCGCGGGCGAGGCGTAGCCCTGGAGCACGCCTTCCTGCACCAGCGCGTCGAGGCGCGTGCCCACCGCTTCGGCGGCGGCCAGCGCGCCGGCCTGGTCGGCGGCCGAGACGGCGACCAGCGTTCCTGCGTCGGGCGCACCGACGTCGGTGCGCAGGGCGGCGTCGCGCTGCAGGTCGGCGGCGGCGATCGGGCTCAGGTCGGCGAGCTCGCCGTGCCAGGGGTTCGGCAAGGCGAGCAGGGCGAGCGCCGCCACCGCGGTCAGGGCGACGACGCCGGCGCGCCAGCGCGGCAGCAGCGCGGTGGCCCGGCGCATGAAGTGGCCGAGCCGGTCGCGCAGACCGACCCCGGGCGCGCCGCGCGGCGCGATCACCGGAAAGACGAAGCGCGTGGTCGCCGCGGCCGCGGCCAGCCCGGCAATCGAGAACACGCCGAGCTGGGCCAGGCCAGGGAAGCCGGCGAAGACGAGCGCCGCGAAGCCGATCAGCGAGGTGAACAAGCCGAGCCGGATGGTTGGCCAGCTGGCGCGCAGCCAGTGCGCCGCGGCCTCTTCGCCGCCGCTCGCCGCGCCGCCGCCCGCTGCCGACCCGCTGGCGCGGCTCGAGGCCCGCGCCTGGATCAGGTAGTAGATCGCGTAGTCGACCGCTTCGCCGATCAGGGTGGTGCCGAAGCCGAGGGTCATGCCGTGCACCTGGCCGAACCCGAGGCTCACCGCGGCGATGCCGGCCAGCACGCCGGTCGCGACCGGCAACAGGGCGATGGCCAGCGAGCGCAAGGACGCGAAGGCGAGCCACAGGAAGGCGAGCATGGCCAGCGTGCCGAGCACCGCGAGCCGCTCGACCTCGGCCTTGATGCGCTCGCGCGCGGCGACGCCGAAGCTCGCCGCGCCCGAGATCTCGAGGCGAAGCGGGGCCGCGGCGAGGCTTGGGTCTTCCTTCGCGGCGGCCGCGGCGGCGTCGGCGAAGGCGGCGCGGATCGTCTGCAGCGCCGTCT
>JBDTUG010000115.1:0-9825 GCA_040007855.1 Caldimonas sp. | reverse complement strand
GGCAGGAAGTCGACCAGCATCGCGATCGCCTGCTCGCCGCCGGTGGCCTCGGTCACGTCGAAGCCCTGGTCCTGCAGGGCGACCGAGGTGAGCAGCAGGTTGACCTGGTCGTCGTCGACGAGCAGCACCTTCGGTCGCTCGGGAAGGTCCTCGGCCAGGGGCTGGCTGCGCGTCATCATGGCGATGCGCGATCGGCCATCCGGTGGGCAGCGCTCCGCCGGTCGGGGCGGCGCGAACGAGGAGAGCGGACCTGGGTCATGGCGGTGTTCCCCGCATCGGCTGCAGGGCTTGTAGCACGACCTCCAGCTCGCGGTCCACGTCGTCCAGCAACTGCGTCAGGCCTTCGACCGCCTCCTGTCGCAACGCGGCCTCGATTTCGGCACAAAGTCGCGACAGGCGCAGCGCGCCGATGCTCGCCGACGACGACTTGAGGGTGTGGACGACGTGCCGCACGCCCTGCACGTCCTGGCGCTCGCGCGCCTCCGCGAGCTGCGGCGCGAGGCGGACGATCGAGGCCTCGAAGGCGCGCAGGACGCGCTCGACCAGGCGGTTGCGGCCGCCCGGATCGAGATCGCGCAGGCGCTGCAAGGCTTCTTCGTCGAGCACCGGGGTCGCGCTGGTCACGGCAGGAAACATTCGCTGGTGGAGGTCATGGCGCGCAAGGGCGCGGCCAGGCGACGCGGGATCGCCGCGCCTGCCGCACTCTCATTTTCGGCGCGGCGAGGCAAGACTTGAACCGCGGCGCCTGCCTACAATCGTTGTCAATGTCTCGCGTTGCCGCCGCCCGACCCGCCTGCGTCGCAGCGCCGACGACCCGGCGACGGGCGTTCGTGGCCCTGCGGTGACCGGCCCCGGAACGCTGGTCTCGATCTTCCTGGCGTCGCTCGGCGCCGCCCTCGCGGTCGTCGCCGTCGTCCTGTGGCGGCGCCAGCGGACGGTCTCGACGGCGCTGCGCAAGGCCCGGGCCCGGATCGCCGAGCTCGAGGGCGAAAGCGACTCCGGGTCGTTCGGTCCGCTCGTCTCGCACGACCTGCGCGCGCCGATCCGGGTCGTCGAGGGCTTCACCCGGATCATCAAGGAAGACCATGCTGAGGCGATCGGCCGGATCGGGGTCGACCACCTCGACCGCGTGCTCGGTGCGGCGCAGCGGATGAACCACATGATCGACGCGCTGCTCGCGCTCTCGAAGCTGTCGTCGCAGCCGATCGAGCGCGTGCCGGTCGACCTGTCGCAGCTCGCCGGCTACATCGTCGACGACCTGCGCCGGCTCGCTCCGGAGCGCCGGGTGGAGGTCGAGATCGGGCCGGGGATGAAGACCACCGGCGATCCGACCCTGCTCCGCATGGTGCTCGAGAACCTGCTCGGCAACGCCTGGAAATACACCGGCAATACGGCAGCGGCGCGGATTGGGTTCGTCCGCCATCCCGACGAGCCGGCGACCTTCACGGTGCGCGACAACGGCGCGGGCTTCGACATGCGCTACGCCGATCGCCTGTTTGGCGCCTTCCAGCGCCTGCACAGCGCCAGCGAGTTCCCGGGCACCGGGATCGGCCTGGCCTCGGTGCGACGGATCGTCCGCCGGCACGGTGGCGAGGTGCGCGCCGAGGGCGAGCCCGGGCGCGGCGCCCGCTTTCACTTCTCTCTGCCGCCCGGCTGAGCCGGCCCCGCCGGCGCCGGGCCGGAGCGCCGCGCCCTCACGATCCGGCAAGACGCTCCACGGCAGCCAGCAGCAGCTCGGCCTGCTCGCGCGGGCTCAGCCCTTCTGCGGCGGCCAGGCGGACCAGGCGCGCACGCGCTTCGGCGCGGGTCAGCGAATGGCGGTGCATCAGCACGCCGGCCGCCATCGCGACGCTGGCATCGAGCGGTTCGGCCGGCTCCGCGCGGCGCGCCGGCGAGGCCGCGTCGCCAGCCGGCCCGGCGTGGCCGGCCTCGAGGGTCGCGAAGGCCGCCTCGACCGCCGGCACGATCTGCCGGATGTCGAGCGGCTTGACGAGATAGGCGAGCGCACCGAGCGCCTCGACCTGGGCGATCGTCTCCGCGTCGGAGAAGGCCGACAGGAACATGAACGGCATCCGGCACTGGGTGCGCAGGTACTGGGCGACGTCGAAACCGCTCTTGCCTTCCATCCGGATGTCGAGCAGGGCGAGATCGGGCCTGTGCTCGCGCGCCAGCAGGATGGCGTCGTCGCCGTTGTCCGCGTCGATCACGCGGTAGCCGGCCTGGGCGAGGCCGGCGGTCAGGGTGGCGAGCACGAGGCGGTTGTCGTCGACGACCAGGATGGTCCCTTTGTCCGCCACGCTGCGCGCTCCCCGATGCGGCGCCGGGTCCGGCGCAGGCCCGATCTTATGCGCCGCCATGGCGCACGACGACCGGCTCGCGCAGGTCGACCGTCGCGACCACGTGCTCGTCGATCTGCTCGATGTGGAGGGTGGCGCTGCGCCGCGGCAGCAGCGCCCGCACCAGGCCGAGGCCGGAGACGCCATTGGGGATCCGGGCCAGGCTGAAGTCGGCGGCCAGCCGGGCCCGGTTGGCGATCGTCACGCGCACGCCGCCGGCGCCGACTTCGAGCGTGCAGGAGATCGGGTCGGCCGGCGCGCCGCCCGGGCTGTGCTTGATCGCGTTGGTGAGCAGCTCGTTGAGGGTCAGGGCGATCGGGATCGCCTCGACCTCGGGCAAGGTCCAGTCGGCCACGCCGCGCCCCTCGATCCGGCACTCGATCGCCCGGCCGAAGGTGCGCTGCACCGAGCCGGTGATCGCCTCGAGCACGCGCACCAGCGACAGCGGCCCGGTCTCGCCGACCTGCAAGCCGTAGACCTGGGCGATCGCCTGGACCTGGCCGACCACCTCGTCGATCGCGCCGGCCACCTCGGGCTTGCGCTGGGCGATCTGCTGCAGCAGGCCGGCGACGCCCTGCAGATTGTTCTTGATCCGGTGGTGCACCTCCTGGACCAGCATCTCGCGCTGCGCGATCGCCGCTTCCAGGGCCGCCTCCTGGACGGCGCGCTGCTCGGTCACGTCGGTGGCGACGAGCAGCAGCTGGTCGGGCGGCGCGCCGCGCTGCTCCGAGAGCGGCAGGTAGCGCGCATCCCAGACCTGCAACTGGCCGTCGCGTTCGACCCGGTACTCGCGCACCGTCACTTCGCTCGCGCCGAGCGCGCTCTCCATGTCGCGGCGGCGCTGGGCGCCGACGCCGGCGCCGAACATCTCTTCGGGAACCCTGCCGATCAGCCGCTCCGGCGCCTCGCCGACGGCGCGCGCTGCGACCTCGTTGACCTGGACGATGCGCAGGCTCCGGGCATCCAGCAGCGCAATCGCGAGCGGCGCGGCATCGATGACCCGCCGGAGCGAGGCCTGCGCCTCCGAAACCGCGGCCTCGGCCTGGCGGCGCCGCTCGATGTCGAGCAGGGCGTAGGTGAGCTGGCGCGTGCTGTCGTCACGGCCGGTGGCGACGGCGTTGCCGACGACCCAGAACTCGCGGCCGTCGCGGGCCCGAACCCGGCATTCGAACGTCTCGGCCTCGCCTTCGACCAGCTCCTCGAGGTAGCGGGAGCGGCGAAACGGGTGGTCGGGGTCCGGGGTGGCGACGGTCGAGATCGGCGCATCGAGGAATTCGGCGAGCTCGGCGCCGAACATGCGCTGCGCCGAGCGGTTCATCCACTCGATCCCGGCCGGCCCGACCGTGACGATGCCTACCAGCACCGAGTCGAGGATGGCGCGGGTGCGCCGCGCCATCGACTCGCGGTCGCGCGCCAGGGTCTCGAGCTGGACCTGCTGGGTCTTCATCCGGGTCACGTCGGCAAGCACCGCGATTGCCTCGTCGCGGCCCGAGCCCGAGCCGGCGCGCCGGACCGACAGCGAGTACCAGCGCAGCTCGGGCGGCGCCCGGCCGGCGCGCTCGGCGCTGTCGTCGCTGTCGCCGAACGCGAACTCGATCTCGTAGGTGGCGTCGGCGCGCAACGCGTCGCGGATCTCGGTGGCCATCGCCTCGGCGTTCGGGTGGCGCGCCATCAGCTCGGCCAGGCTCGAGCCGGCGCTGGTGCCCGGCGGCAGGCGCAGCATCAGCTCGAAGCGGCGGTTGCAGCGCACCAGCCGGCCCTCGCGCAGGTAGGCGATGCCGGAGGTCGTGCTCTCCAGGATCGTCGTCATCTCGCGCAGCAGCTGCTCGCTGCGCACCTGGCTGCGCTGCTGGTCGGTGATGTCGAGCGTCACCACCGAGGCGGTCTTCTTGCCCGAGGCCAGGGTCGCCGGCTCGACCCGCGTCAGCAGCCAGCGCCGGCCGAGCTCGGGATGCTCGATCGCGTAGCGCACCTCGGCGCGCTGGGTCCCCTTCAAGGCGAGCTGGAGCCGCTCGTATTCGTCGATCGATTCCGGGGCGACGATCTCCCGGCTGATGTTCTGCAACACCACCGACGCGCCGCCGCTGCCGCCGCCGGCCGGCCGCTGCCGCACCCAGCCCGACGACTCCTGGAAGGTGGCGATGCCGACCCCGGCGGTGTCCATCAGGGCGCCGATCTGCATCTGCGCGAGGTCGCGCTCTTCCTCGATGCTGCGGTCCTCGACGATGGCCATGTAGCGGCGCTCGCCGCCGGCCGTCCGGTAGCAGCGGACGATCGCGCGCAGGCGCCGCATCCGGCCGTCCGGCTGGGCCACCCAGCCCTGCGACTCGATCGGCCGCGAGCCCGGCTGCAAGGCCTGCAAGGCGCCGCCTTCGCCCCAGGCGAGCAGGTCGGCCAGGCTGGGCGAGGCCTCTGCCAGCGAGACCGGATTGCTGCCCGCCATCTCGTCGAACGCGAGGTTGGTCCGCACCAGCAGGCCGCTCTCGTCGAACAGGACCATGCCGACCGGGCTGAGATCGAACCAGTCGTCGATCTCGCGCACCGAGCGGTCGGCCCGCGCGCGCGCCGCGTGCTCGCCGGTCGTGTCCTGGAAGACGGCGAGGTAGAGCGGCGCGCCCGCCACGTCGGCAAGGTGGCGCCGGGCGATGCTGAACCAGCGCTCGAAACCGCCGGCATCGATCAGCCGGCCCTCCGAGAAGCTGCGCGAGAAGTCCTTGCCGTCGCTCAACTTCAGCCGCTCGCGCCGGTCGCGCATGTGGGCCCGGTCCTCGGCCGGCTGCAGCTCGGCCGGATCGATGCCGATCAAGGCCTGGCGCGGGTAACCGCTGAACTCGACGAACGCGTCGTTGACATCGAGAAGGCGGAAGTCGGCGTCCTGCAGGGTCGCCGGGAACGGCGAGTCCCAGAAGAACTGCAGCGTCTCGCGGACGCTCGTCGGCAGCGGTGCGGCCTGGCCCCGATCGGCCTTGGCGCGCGGCTTCACTCCAGCGCCGTCGCGCCCATCAGCGCACGCAGCTGGGCGCGATTGATCTCGGCCACGCTCATCAGCAGATGCTCGGCGGCTTCGCGGTACTCGAACACCGACTCGCCCTCGGCCGCCCGAACCATCGCCAGATACGGCTGGAACGGACCGGTGTTCTTGACCAGCGCCTGGTACACCCGCTCGGGCACCGGGATGGAGCCGAGCAGCTTGGCGAAGCTCTCGCCGAACATCCGGTCGAGCAGCGAGAACACGCCGCAGATGAAGACCTCGTTCCTCATCTCCTCGTCGCCCGAGCCGGCCACCAGCTCTTCCATCAGCAGGCCGCGCCGGACCGCCGCGAACATCACCGGGCGCAGGTTGACGTCCTTGCTGGCGGTGGCGAGCAGCAGCGCCAGCCAGCGCTTGAGCCGCTGGTAGCCGAGCAGCATGATGGCGTGGCGGAACGAGCTGATCTCGACGCGCAGGCCGAACGCCGGCGAGTTGATGTAGCGCAGCAGCTTGAACGCCAGCGAGGGGTCGCGCTTGAGCGTGTTCTCGAGCTTCTCGATCGGGTCTTCGTTGTCGACCCGGTGGATCAGCTCGACGATCACCTGCTGGTCGGGCTGCACCACCGGCTTGCCGGTGCGCGCCGCGGTGGCGCCGATCGCGTCGTCGATCGGCCAGCCGAGCACGGCATGAGCGCCGCGCGCGAACGCCGCTTCCATGTCGATCACGGTGCGAACACCCGACTGCACGTGGGCGATCGCCCGCGTGACGCCGGCCGGCGGGTTGCCGGCCTCGCCGATCCGCCGCTCGTCGGAGAGGTCGATGATCGAGTACTTGAAGCAGGGCAGCACCTCGCGCGGCAGCTCCGAGTTGGGGCGGCCCTTCAGGAGCAGCGTGTTGCCGGCGGCATGCAGGCGGACCAGCGCTTCGACGTTGCCCGGGTCCGAGGCCATGAAGTTCGGCACCTCGACCATGAGGTTGGCCGACGGGCTCGCCTGCAGCAGGTCGCGGAGCAGGCTCTCGCTGACGATGTTGAGCGAGACCTTGCCACCCGAGGCCGGCCAGACATCGCCGACGGCGTGCAGCAGCTGGGCGACGTCGAGGGTCGAGTCGGGGCGCAGCGGGAAGATCGAGAGGCGCGTCGCCGCGACCGTGCGGTTGCGGTCGATGAACGGGGAATAGCCCAGGGCCACCTGGCCGAGGATCGCGACGTCGAGCAAGGTGAAAAAACTCCCGGGCTTCCGGTCGCCCGCCTTGCCGTCAACCGCCGTTCACGTACTGAAACAACGAGAGACGCTGCACCATGGCGTACGACTTCAGCGCCGCATCGTAGCCGCTTTGCCTGTTCTGGAACTCGGAGATGGCGTGCACCATGTCCACATCTTCGGCGTTCGATCGCTCGCTCGTGCTGGCCAGTTTCTGGCCCGCGAGGCGGTCGGTCTCGCCGTCGATCCGGTTCAGCACGGCACCGGCGGCGGCGCGCGCTGCCTGGAGCGTGCCCATCACCGAATCGACGTTGCGCAGGTTGTCGGCGTTCGCCTGGGCAATCTGCGAGGGCGTGCGCCCGCTCGTCTGCAGGCCGCCGATGGCCCGGTCGAGCGTCGCGAACACCGAGAGCGTCGGCGTCGAGGGAGCGATCAGGAAGCGGTCGCCGGCGGCCGGCGTGCCGCTGACGCTGATCGTCATGCCGTC
Organism: Caldimonas sp.; assembly: GCA_040007855.1. Classification (GTDB taxonomy): domain Bacteria; phylum Pseudomonadota; class Gammaproteobacteria; order Burkholderiales; family Burkholderiaceae_C; genus Schlegelella_A. The sequence continues at coordinate 2,829 of JBDTUG010000115.1, read as the reverse complement.
GACGTCGATCGCCTGGCCCGACACGTAGGGGGCGGCGCCGACCGCGGTCGCCAGGCCGTTCATCAGCACCGCGTAGGTCGTCACGCCACCGCTCACCGAGAAGTCGAGGCTGTAGTCGGCGCCGGTGAGGGCGCTCGGATCGCCGACCCGGCCGTTGTCGATGGTCGCGCCGGCCACGCCCGGGGCGGCGCTGGTCACGAACACGCCGTTGCCGGTGCGTGCCGACAGCCAGGCGGCCTCGCCGTCGCTCGTCAGGGGCAGGCCGGTTCCGGCCTCGGTACGGGTCTGGCCGCCCGTCGCCGCGTATTGGACGCCGCCGGGCGCGTCGACGAACGGCTTCTGGGTCGCGCCCTGGCCGCCGAACAGGTAGGTGCCGGCACCGTCGCTCTGGTTGGCCAGGGTGAACAGCTGCTCGCGAACCGAACGCAGCTCGCCGGCGACGGTGGCGCGCTCGGCGTCGCTGTAGCTGCCGTTGCCGGCCGAGACCATCAGCTCGCGGGCCCGCTGCAGCAGGTCGTCGGCAGCGCCGAGGGTGCTTTCGGTCTGGGTCATCGCGACCCGGCTGGCATCGACCGCGCGCTGGCTGGTCTCGGTGCGGCTGATGCTGGCCAGGGCCCGCTCGGCGCGCGCCGCCGCGGCCGGGTCGTCGCTGGCACGGGCGACCCGCTTGCCGCTGGTCATCTGGTCCTGCAGCGACGAGAGCTCGCTCTGGCGCCGGGTCAGGCTGTCGATGCCGGCGTCGTAGGCGTTGGCGGTGCTGATTCTCATGGGGGTCCTAACGGCCGAGCTGGAGCAGGCTGTCGAAGAGGGACTGGGCGATCTGCAGCATCTTGGCGGCCGCCTGGTAGCTTTGCTGGAACTGGATCAGGCGGGCCGCTTCCTCGTCGAGGTTGACGCCCGACTTCTCGGCGACCGCTGCCTTCGCGTCGGCGGCGATCGTGGCCGACTGCTCGGCCGCGGCCTTGCCGCTCTGCACCCGCACGCCGATCGTGCCGAGCGCGCTCGCGTAGGCGTCGGTGACGTTCATGCCGGGCGCGACGACGCCGCCGGCCAGCGTCTGCCGGCCGACGATCGCCGCGTCGCGCAGGCCGAGCAGCGCGTTGGCGTTGCCGTTGTCGGCGGCCGGGTAGGCGGTCCGGGCAACGCGCAAGGCGTCGGCCGCCTTCGGCACGCCGCTCAGGCGCAGTTCCCAGCCGTTCAGCGCGATCGGCTGGCCGGCGACGAAGGCGCGGCTGCCGTTGACAGTCGGCAAGGCGCCGGTCGTGTCGACCAGGCTGTAGTCGTAGTTGCCGAGGTCGTCGTTGAAGGTGATCGTCGCGGTCAGGTTCGGATTGATCGCGGCACTGACCGCGAACAACGACGTCACCTTCGCGGTGCCGGTGTTGGCGACGTTCGCCGTGGCCGCGACTGGCGCCGCGGCGGCGATGCCCTTCGGATCGTCGAGGGCGCGCGCCATGTTGCGCGCCGAACTCGACACCGGCTGGAGCAGGAAGCGGTCGCGCGCGGCCGGCAGCGGCGCCGCGATGTCGATCCGGAAGCCGTCGACGACGGCGCCGCTGGCGATCGTCTGGCGGGTTCCGTCCGAGAGGCGGGTCAGCGCGTACTGGCCGGCCGGCAGCGAGGGGTCGGCGCTCAGCTCGTAGTCGCTCGGCTGCAGGGCCTTGCTTTCGACCGTGGCGATGCTCACGCTCGAGACCCGCACCCCGCTGCCGTTGAGGTACGAGGCGACCGGCACGCCGCCGGCCATCGCGTTGCTCGACGACGGCGCGACCGAAGGCGCGCCGATCGAGAGCAGTGGCGCACCGGCGGCCGCCGGCGTGCCGAGGTCGAGGCCGAGCGCCTGCTGCGCGTTCAGCTGGCCGGCGATCGCCGAGGCGAGCTGGCCAAGCAGGCCGCGCGCGTCGGCCAGGTCGTGGTTCTGGAAGCGAAGCAGGCCGGCCACCGACCCGCCGGCGACGAAGCCATCGGGGAAGGCGCGGGTCGTGCCGCCTTCGCGGATGCCGAGCTGCAGCCTGGCGGGATCGTAGGCATCGGCCACCGCGACCAGCGAGGTCGCCTCGCCGCCGAGCACCAGCTTCTGCGCCCCGCCGAGGAAGACGCCGACCGTGCCGTCGGCGGAAGCGACCGTCGTCACCTGGACCAGGCCGGACAGCTCGCCGATCGCGGCATCGCGTTTGTCGAGCAGGTCGTTCGGGTCGTGGCCGCTGCCCTTCAGGTTGGCGATCTGGGTGTTCAGCGTGGCGATCTGCGCGCTCAGCGAGTTGATCGAGCCGACGGCGCTGCGCAGCTGGTCGCTGACGCCGGTCTGCAGCGCGTCGAGCTGGCCCGAAGCGGTGCCGAAGCGGCCGGCGAGCTCGCCGACCCGGGCCAGCGCCGACAGCCGGGCCGAAGCGTCCTGCGGCTTGTTGGCGACGTCGACGAAGGCGTTGAACATCTGCTGGGCGCTGTAGCCGAGGCCGGCCTCGCCGAGCTGGAACACGTTCTCGAGCTGGCGCAGCTGGTCGCTGCGCGCCGAGTCGCCCGAGGCGAGCGAGCGGGTGGTCGCGGCCTCACGGGTGAGGAAGTCGCTGTGCGCGCGCGTCACGGTGGCGACGTCGACGCCCTTGCCGAAGAAGCCGGCGCCGGTCTGCTGGCTGAACGAGGTCTCGAGCTCGGCGTTCTGCCGCGAGTAGCCGTCGGTGTTGGCGTTGGCGATGTTGTTGCCGGTGACCGTCAGCTGCGCGTAGCTCGCGTTCATGGCGCGCGAGCCGATGCTGAGCAGGGAGGAGATGCTCATGAGGCCCCCACGCTTGCCGCTAGCGCGGCTGCGCTGCCCCCCGAGGGGGCGCG
>JBDTUG010000114.1:0-9871 GCA_040007855.1 Caldimonas sp. | reverse complement strand
ACGAACTCGTCCTTCGGTTGCGGCGGCTCGGGGGTGTTGCGGTCGCGCGGATCGTTCGGGTTGCGCAGGAAGGCGGCCGAGCCCGCCAGCCTGAACCCGGCGCGTTCGACCTCGGCGCGGACGAACGCTTCCTCGACCCGGTGCAGCGTGCCCGCTTCCGAGATGCCGGTGCCGGGCCGTCCCGAGTGGTCTGCGATCACGTAGGCGCCGCCCGGTCTCAGCGCCGCGAAGACGGCGCGATTCATCCGCTCGCGGTCGACGCCCATGTGGCCGAGGTCGTGGTAGTTGAACATCAGGGTGACGAGGTCGAGGCCGTTCGACGCGCTCTCGGCCGGCACCGGGCTCTCGAACGGCTGGACCACGACGACCAGGTTCGCGACCCGCTGCGCCCGCGCCGCCAGCCCGGCCGGCACCGGGGGAGCGGCCGCACCGGCGGGGGCGGGCGGGGCTGCGGGCGCTGGCATGGCCGCAGGCGCCGGCGCGGTGGCCACTGGCGCCGCCATCCCCTCGGGCTGGGCAGGGGGCGGGCGCACCACCCGCGGCGGGCTTTGCGCGTAGACACGGCCGCCCGGCCCGACAGCGCGCGCCAGCAACTCGCTGGTGTAGCCGCCCCCGGCGCTCAGGTCGAGCGCGACCATGCCCGGGCGGACGGCGACGAAGCCGAGCATCTGCTCGGGCTTGCGGCGCAGGTCGTTGCGCCGATCGGCCTCGCTGCGCTCGGGACTGGCGACGATCTCGGCGATCCGCGCCGGCGTCAGCGCCGCCGCATCGGACCGGGCGGCCGGGCCGGTCGCGGCGCAGCCGGTCAGCCCCGCCAGGGCGAGCAGAAGCGCCGCGGCGTCCAGGGTTCGGTAGGTGTCGTGCCGGCCTGCGTGCGATCTCATCGGGTGTCTCCTTCTAGGCTCTTCAGGGTTTGCGTGCGAGCGCCCTGACCATCGCCATGATGGCCTTCATCTGCGCGCCCGATCGCCAGGCGTACTCGGGCCCGGTGTAGCCCCACCAGTCCCAGCAGCCATAGGGGTTGCGCGGCCGGGTCGACCGGTTCACCTGCGGATAGAGGACCAGGATCCGGTTGCTGTCGGCCCAGTGGTTGAAGCCCGTCTCGCGGGCGAAGCGCTCGCCGACCGATTCGGCCGACTGCAGGCAGCCGTGCAGCGCGACATGGACCCGGCAATGCGCCGCCGCCGTGCAGCCGGGCGGCACATAGAGGAAGCCGCTGTCGGCGAGGCCAGCGTTCGCGCCGGGCGGCGCAAACGCCACCTGGTCGAAGGCAAGCAGCTGCCCGGCCGGCGTCGCGACCCGCGGCTGCAGCGCCGGCGCGCCGAACAGGTGCCGAAGGATCTCGCCGGCCTGGTCGTAACCGGCGCCGCCGACGCTGCAGTGACTGATGTAGGGGGGCGCGTTCGCCGCGCATTCGTTGCCCGCTGCCGGCGTGATCGCGGCGTGTCCGGCAGGGAGATCGTCGACGACCTTCAGGTGCGCCGCGGTCACGCCGAGCCGCTGGAAGAACTCGACCGTCGCGGCGGCCGCCGACGGCAGGACCACCGTGTCATTGGTGCCGCTGAAGACGTAGACCCGGCGCTTCTTCAGGTTGTCCAGCGAATCGATCCGGTGGGTGATGGCGAACGCCTTCGCGAAGCCGACCGACGACGAGGCACCCGGCGCGAAGACCGACGCCCGACCGGTGCACAGCCCGGTGAAGAACTCGTTGTCGGCGGCGCAGTAGTAGGGGCCGCCGGCGACGATGCCGGCGCCGACGATCGATGCCGAATAGGCGACCTGCAACTGAACCGCCATGAAGGCACCCGACGACAGGCCGGACACGGTGGTCCGCTTCGGATCGGCGCCGTGGCCGCTCAGTGCAGGCGCCGCCACGGCCGCGCCGGCCAGGGCGGCAGCCTGCAGGGCGCAGGCGATCAGGGCAAGGCGGCGCATGGGCCGTATTCTCGCGGCGGCGCCCGGCCCGACGCCACAATCGACCGCGACGAGAGAACGAACCGGGCCGCCGAGCGCTCGACCCCTGACCGGAGGCAGCCTTTCCATGACCCGACGCTCCCCCGAAACCCTGCGCAGCGCACGCTGGTTCGCGCCCGACGACCTGCGTTCGTTCGGCCATCGCTCGCGCCTCATGCAGCTGGGCTATGCGCCCGAGGACTGGGTGGGCCGGCCGGTGATCGCGATCGTCAACACCTGGTCCGACCTGCAGCCCTGCCACGCCCACTTCCGTCAGCGCGCCGACGACGTCAAGCGCGGCGTGCTGCAGGCCGGCGGCTTTCCGGTCGAGCTGCCGGCGATCTCGGTCTCGGAGAGCCTGGTCAAGCCGACCACCATGCTCTACCGCAACTTGCTGGCGATGGAGACCGAGGAGCTGCTGCGCAGCCATCCGGTCGACGGCGCGGTGCTGATGGGCGGCTGCGACAAGAGCACGCCGGCGCTCCTGATGGGCGCGATCAGCGTCGGCCTGCCGTGCATCTACCTGCCGGCTGGGCCGATGCTGCGCGGCAACTACAAGGGCCAGGTGCTCGGCTCGGGGTCGGATGCCTGGAAGTTCTGGGACGAGCGGCGCGCCGGCAACCTGAGCGAGGCGGACTGGATCGGCGTCGAGGGCGGCATCGCGCGCAGCCACGGCACCTGCATGACGATGGGCACGGCGAGCACCATGACCGCGATCGCCGAAGCGATCGGCATGAGCCTGCCCGGTGCCTCGTCGATCCCGGCGGCCGATGCCGGCCACATCCGCATGTCGTCCGAGTGCGGCCGGCGCATCGTCGACATGGTCTGGGACGAGCTGACGCCGGCGAAGATCCTGAGCCGCGCCTCGTTCGAGAACGCGATCGTGGTCGCGATGGCGATGGGCTGCTCGACCAACGCCATCATCCATCTGGTGGCGATGGCGCGTCGCGCCGGCTTCGACATCGGCCTCGACGACTTCGACCGGGCCAGCCGGGAGGTGCCGGTGATCGCCAACATCCGGCCGAGCGGCGATACCTACCTGATGGAGGACTTCTTCTATGCCGGCGGCCTGCCGGCGCTGATGGGCCGGCTCGGCGACCACCTCGCGCTCGACACGCTCACCGTGACCGGCGCGACCCTGGGCGAGAACATCGCCGGCGCGGCGGTCCACGACGACGACGTGATCCGCCCGCTCTACCGGGCGATCTACGCCGAGGGCGCGCTCGCGGTGCTGCGCGGCAACCTCGCGCCCTCGGGCTGCGTCATCAAGCCGAGCGCCTGCGCGCCGCAGTACCTGCGCCACACCGGCCCGGCGCTGGTCTTCGACGACTATCCGGCGATGAAGGCGGCGATCGACGACGAGGACCTCGCGGTGACCGCCGACCATGTGCTGGTGCTGCGCAACGCCGGGCCGCAAGGCGGGCCGGGCATGCCCGAGTGGGGCATGCTGCCGATCCCGAAGAAGCTCTTGAAGCAGGGCGTGCGCGACATGGTGCGGATCTCCGACGCGCGCATGAGCGGCACCAGCTACGGCGCCTGCATCCTGCACGTCGCGCCGGAGTCGTACGTCGGCGGGCCGTTGGCGCTGGTGCGAACCGGCGACCTGATCTCGGTCGACGTGCCGGCGCGGCGCATCCACCTCGAGGTGAGCGACGCCGAGCTGGCGCGGCGTCGCACCGCCTGGACGCCGCCGCCGAAACGCTACGAGCGCGGCTACGGCTGGATGTTCGCCCAGCACATCCGGCAGGCGGACGAGGGCTGCGACTTCGACTTCCTGGAGACGGCGTTCGGTGCGCTGGTCGACGAGCCTGATATCTTCTAATATCCTGCCGCATCCCCGCAGCTCATTCTCGTGCGGCGCTGCCCGCAGTCCCGCGCTTTTGAAGCGATAGCCGGCCACGGTCGGGAGGAGTCACGATGGCCAGCATCCTGTTCAGCAGCATCGCCGATGCCAGCGAGGTCGGTTTCAACCCCCTCTCGGATGTTTTGACCTTCGACAACGGCTCCATCAGCGCCGCGTCGCTGATCCTGACGTATGCATCCGACTTCACCGCGATCGGAATAAAAGCTGGTGGGACGAGCTTCACGCTGACTTCGACCGTGAAGCTGACCCAACTGACCACGACGAACGTCAGGTTTGCCGACGGCTCGCAGCTGGTCATCGGCGACAACAGCACGGGCGCGAACGACTCCGCCGCCAACAACGTCGTCGGAGGAATACGCAACGACCAGTTGTTCGGACTGGCAGGCCACGACACCCTGAGGGGCGGCGCCGGCGACGACACCTATGTCGATCCCGGAATCGACACGATCGTCGAGTCCGGCGAGGAGGTTGAGCTTCTGCTCGTGAGCCGAGACAGCGTGGGCGGTCCGGGGAACGACGACAGCTTTTCGGGCGAACTGTCGCCCGACAACCGCTACCTCCTGTTCCTAAGCGATGCAACCAACCTGGTGGCGGACGACAACAACGGTGTCACCGACGTGTTCCTGAAAGACCTGCAGACCGGCGCGGTTTCCCGGGTGAGCACCGATTCGTCCGGCGCTCAGGCCAACGGCTTCAGCTTCTCGGCCTCATTTTCCCCGGACGGTCGCTACGTCGTGTTTTCGAGCTGGGCAAACAATCTGGTGGCCGCAGACACGAACGACGCGTACGACGTCTTCATGAGGGACCTGCAGACGGGCACCGTCACGCGCGTCAGCACCGATGCCTCGAACGCACAGGCCAATGGCAACAGCAGCGGCGGGGTGCTCTCGGCCGGCGCCGGATATCTGGTCTTCTCTAGCCAGGCGAGGAACCTGGTCGCGGGCGATACGAACTTCAGCAGCGACGTTTTCGTCAAGGACCTGCAAAGCGGGGCGATCCGACTGGTGAGCAGCGCGGCCAACGGGACTCAAGGCGAAAGCGACAGCTTTGCGGGCTCGCTATCGGCCGACGGACGGTACGTGATATTCGAATCGGCCTCCCGCAACCTGGTCCCGGAACCCCCTGGGCACCACAGCGACAGCTTTCTGAAGGATCTCCAGACAGGCGCCATTCAACGAATCAGCAGCTACGGCACGGAGGCTTCTCTCTCCCCGGACGGGCGCTACGCCGCGTTCATCAGCCTGGGCGACCTGGTACCCGGCGACACCAACGGCAAATGGGACGTCTACCTCAAGAACCTGGGAGCCGGATCCTTTCAACGCGTAGGCACGGACACGAATGGAACCCAGGGAAACGAAAACGCCACGGTTGTCCGACCCGCGTTTTCCCCGGATGGGCGTTACCTGGCTTTCTCGACCTATGCCAGCAATCTGGCACCTGGCGACGACAACGGCAGCTCGGATGTTTTCATCAAAGACCTTCAGAGCGGTGAGCTGCAAGTCGTCTCCATCGACTCCGAAGGCACCGTCGGCAACGGCCCGAGCGTCATCTTCCGCTTCCGCTTCAGCCCGGATGGCAGGTACCTGATCTTCGACAGCGTGGCGTCCAATTTCGTCGCAGGCGACGACAACGTCGTCTCTGATGTCTTCATGGCGCTGAATCCCTTTTTGGCGGGCGGCCTCGACACGGTGCGCTCCAACACCAGCTACACCCTGCAGGCGAATCTCGAGAACCTGGTCCTGACGGGTATCGGCGCCATCGATGCGATCGGCAACGGTCTCGACAACATCCTGTATTCGGGCACCGGCGACAACTTGCTCGATGGCAACGGCGGCCACGACACCGCGTCGTACCTGTACGCCCCGGGAGCAGTGACGGTCAGCCTGGCTGTCCTGGGCACGGCCCAGGCGACCGGCGGCTCGGGCACCGACACCCTGCTGAGCATCGAAAGCCTCGTGGGCAGCGACTTCGGCGACACGTTGGCGGGCGGCGCCGGAGACGACGTACTCGATGGAGGGGCCGGGGCCGATCTCATGAGAGGGGGGAGCGGATCGGACATATACCGAGTTGACGATGCGCGCGACGTGATTAGCGAAACGGCCGCAGGCGGCACCGATGTCGTCATCAGCACCGTGAGCTTCACGCTGAACGACAACGTCGAGTTCCTGACGCTGGACGGCACGGCCGCGATCGATGGCACCGGCAATGCCCTCAAGAACACGTTGATCGGCAACGCGGCGGCCAACGTCCTCGACGGCGGCGCGGGCGGCGATCGCATGGCCGGCGGGGACGGCTCGGATACCTACGTCGTCGACAGCGCGGGCGACGTCGTCACGGAGAGCAACGCCGACCCCGCGACCGGCGGCATCGACACCATCGTCAGCACCTTCAACTACACGCTGGGCACGAACGTCGAGAACCTGAGACTCGTCGGCGCGGGGCCGCTGCGCGGCACCGGCAACGCCCTCGGCAACGTCCTCCATTCGGGCGCGGGCAACAACGTGCTCGATGGCGGCGCCGGCCGCGACACCGCGTCCTACCTGTACGCCGGCTCGGCGGTCTCGGTCAGCCTGGTCGGGCAGAACGTTGCGCAAGCCACCGGCGGTTCCGGCAGCGACACCCTGCTGAGCATCGAAGGCCTCGCCGGCAGCGACTTCAACGACACGCTGACCGGCAATGCCGGAGCCAACACGCTCGACGGCGGCCGAGGCGCCGACCTGATGATCGGCGGCGACGGTTCGGACACCTACGTGGTCGACAACGCAGGAGACGTCGTGAGCGAGACCAACGCTGCCCGCATCGGCGGCGTCGACGCGGTTCTCAGCTACATGGACTACGCGCTCGGCAGCAACCTCGAGAACCTGCGCCTCATGGGCGCGGGGGCGATCGACGGTACGGGCAACGGACTGGACAACGTCCTGTACTCGGGTATCGGCAGCAACGTCCTGGACGGGGCGGTTGGCAGCGACACCGCGTCGTACCTGTACGCGAATTCGGCCGTGACCGTCAGTCTGGCGATAGCTGGCGCGCAGGCGACGGGTGGCTCTGGCAACGACACCTTGATCGACATCGAGAATCTCGCGGGTAGCGCTTTCGACGACACGCTGATCGGCAACGCCGGCGACAACATCCTGGATGGCCATGGCGGCGCGGACAGCATGACCGGAGGCGAGGGCTCGGACACCTACGTGGTGACCGACATGGACGACGTGGTCACGGAGTCGGAGGCCGATCCGGCCAACGGCGGCGTCGACACGATCAATACCAGCCTGGATCGCTACTTCCTCGACGCCAACGTCGAGAACTTGCGCGTCGTGGCGGCGGAAGGGATCCATGTCATAGGCAACGGGCTCGACAACATCCTTTACTCCGGCGCCGGCGGAGACCGCCTCGACGGCTACTACGGCAACGACACCGCGTCGTACCAATACGCCGCATCGGCGGTGGCGGTGGTGCTGAGCACCTGGGCCTCGCAGTCGACGGGCGGTTCGGGGCGCGAAAGCCTCTTCAGCATCGAAAGCCTGATCGGCAGCGCATTCGACGACACGCTGGGCGGCAACCGGCTGGATAACACGCTCGACGGCGGCACCGGGGCCGATCGCCTGACCGGCAGGAACGGGTCGGATACCTACATCGTCGACAACCCTGGCGACGTTGTTGCCGAAACGGAAGCCACGGCCAGCATCGGTGGCGTCGACACCGTTCTAAGCAGCATCGCCTATACCCTCGGTGCCAACGTCGAGAACCTGCGCCTCACGGTGGCGGGCGCGGTCAACGGCACCGGCAACGAGCTGAGCAACGTCCTCTATGCCGGCGCCGGCGACAACGTCCTCGACGGTGGCGGCGGCACCGACACCGCGTCGTACCGGTACGCCGAGGCCGCGGTCACGGTCACCCTCGAGACCGGCGCCGCACAGGCTACCGGCGGCTCCGGCAGCGACACCCTGATCCGCATCGAAAGCCTGACCGGCAGCGGCTTCGACGACCAGCTGCGCGGCAACAGCGCCCACAACGTCATCAACGGCGGGCGCGGCAACGACCTGCTCACCGGGGCAGGCGGCAGCGACACCTTCTTCTTCAGCACCGACTTCGACGGCATCACCAACGTCGATGCCATCACCGACTTCGTCTCGGGCGACGACCGCATCAGCCTCGGCCAGGACAAGTTCTCGGCCGCGGGCCCGGTCGGCGTGCTGGCCGACTCGGTCTTCGTGCTCGGCACCGAGGCGGCCGACGACTCCGACCGCATCGTCTACGACCAGACGACCGGCAAGCTCTACTACGACGCCGACGGCAACGGCGAAGGCGCGCAGCTCCTGTTCGCCACGCTGCTGCCGGGCACCGTCATCGCGCCAGGAGATCTGTGGCTGGGCTGAGCGCCGCCCCCGGCCGCTCCTCGCGCCCGTCGCCGTGCCTCGCGAACCGCGCCGGGTCGCGCCCGTGCACCGGCGCGTGGTCGGGCCAGGGCCAGCCGCCGAACTGGGTGCGCCGGTAGTCGGCGAAGGTCGCGGCGATCTCGGCCTCGGTGTTCATGACGAACGGGCCGTGCTGGACCACCGGCTCGCCGATCGGCCGGCCCTGCAGGACCAGGAACTCGGCGACCGCGTCGTCGCCGTTGACGAGCTCGACCGCCGCGTCGGCGCGCAGTTCGATCGCGGCATGGCTTGCCACTGCCCGGTCGGCGATGCGGACCGGGCCGCCCTTGAAGAAATAGAGCATCCGGCGCGTGTCGTGGCCGGCGGCGGCGGCCAGCGTCCAGCGCGCGCCCGGCGCCATCCGGATCGTCCAGATCGCCAGGTCGGCATCGGCGTGCGCGGCCCAGGAATCGGGCGGCGGCGGCAGCGGCGCGCCGACCGCCGGCACCGACGCTGCGTCGGCCGCCGGCAGCAGCCGGCCGGCGATGCAGGCGACCTCGGTGCTCCGGCCCTCGGCGTCGCGCGCCGACAGGCGCGGGATCTCCTCGTGCCAGAACATCGTGAAGTGCGGCGCCGCCATCTTGCTGCGCGCCGGCAGGTTGAGCCAGATCTGGAACAGCTCGAGCGGATTCGGCTGTGCCGGATCGAGCAGGGGAAACATCTCCGAATGGACGATGCCCTTGCCGGCGGTCAGCCACTGCACGTCGCCGCCGCCGAAGCGCGCGGTCGCGCCGAGCGAATCGGAGTGATCGATCAGCCCCTTGCGGACGATCGTCACGGTCTCGAAGCCGCGGTGCGGATGGCCGGGAAAGCCGGGCACGGTCTCGCCGTGGTACATGCTCCAGCCGTCCTTGCGGCTGAAGTCCTGGCCGAGGTCGCGGCCGGCGAGCGGCGCGTCGGGGCCCATGTCGGCGTTGGCCCGCGGATAGGCGTCGTCGTGATAGACGCAGAAAAGGAACGGATCTATCGTCTGCCACGGGAAGCCGAGCGGCTGGATGCGGACGATGGGGCTGTCGGTCACGGCGGTCCTTTCAAACCAATCAGATGCGGCCGGCCGCCCCGCCTTCAATGCCGGCACGCCGGTTGCCCGCCCTGCATCCATGCCCCACGCGCCGCGCTGCCTGACTGTCCTCGCCGGGCTGCTCGTTGCCTTAGTCCATGCAGGTGCGTCGGCGCAGGCGGCCACCCCCGAGCCGCCAGCCGCCGCGCCGGCGGCCGCCGCGAGCGCCGCCTCGGCGCCGTTCCGGCTCGCCCTGCCCCTCGACCGCCAGGGGGCGCGCAGCGAGCCCGACCCCCTCCTGCCGGCGTGGGAGATCCTCGGCTTCCAGTTCCTGGTCAACCGCGGCAACCGCTACCTGGGCGAAGGCCGCGAGGACTACCGGGTCACCGGCAAGAGCATCGACGACAACCTGCGCAGCGGCTGGGGCACCGACCGCGACCCGTTCAACATCAACCAGCTCGGCCATCCCTACCAGGGCGCGATCTACCACGGCCTGGCCCGCGCGACCGGCCACGACTACTGGCAGTCGCTCGGCTACGCCTTCGCCGGCAGCGCCGTCTGGGAGATCGCCGGCGAGCGCACCAGGCCTTCGCGCAACGACCAGGTAGCGAGCGGCATCGGCGGCACCTTCCTCGGCGA
>JBDTUG010000113.1:0-9894 GCA_040007855.1 Caldimonas sp. | reverse complement strand
CCTTCGAGATCGCCGCCAAGCGGCTCTCGGCCGACGTCATCAACCTCGACATCGCCCGCTCTTCCACCGCCAAGGGCGAGACCCTGCTCGACACGATCGCCAACCTGTCGGCGATGCATGCCGACATGTTCGTGGTGCGCCACTCGGAGAGCGGGGCCCCTTACCTGATCGCCCGCCACTGCGCGCCGCACGTGCACGTCGTCAACGCCGGCGACGGCCGGCACTCGCACCCGACCCAGGGGTTGCTCGACATGTACACGATCCGCCACTACAAGAAGGACTTCCGGGAGCTGACGGTGGCGATCGTCGGCGACATCGTCCACTCGCGCGTGGCGCGCTCCGACATTCACGCGCTGACCACGCTGGGCGTTCCGGAGATCCGCGCCGTCGGGCCGAAGACGCTGGTGCCCGGTGACCTGAAGGAGATGGGCGTGCGGGTCTGCCACGACATGGCCGAGGGGATCCGCGGCGCCGACGTGATCATCATGCTGCGCCTGCAGAACGAGCGGATGAGCGGGGCGATGCTGCCGAGCGCGGGCGAATACTTCAAGACCTTCGGTCTCACCCCGGAGAAGCTGGCGCTGGCCAAGCCGGACGCGATCGTCATGCATCCCGGCCCGATCAACCGCGGCGTCGAGATCGACTCGGCGGTCGTCGACGGCCGGCAGAGCGTGATCCTGCCCCAGGTGACCTTCGGCATCGCCGTCCGGATGGCCGTGATGTCGATCATCGCCGGCAACAGCGCATGACGAGAATGAACGAACGCTTGCTGATCACCAATGCCCGGCTGGTCGATCCGGCGAGCGGGCGCGACGAAGCGGGGCTGGTCGCGATCGCCGACGGCAAGGTCGTCGCGAGCGGCGCGCGGTTGCCGCCCGACTTCACGCCGGAGCGCACCCTGGATGCCGCCGGCGCCGTCGTCGCGCCCGGCCTGGTCGACCTGTGCGCCCGGCTCGGCGAGCCCGGCCACGAGCACGAAGGCCTGCTCGAATCGGAGCTGGCGGCGGCGGTGGCCGGCGGCGTGACCAGCCTGGTCTGCCCGCCCGATACCGACCCGGTGCTCGACGAGCCGGGCCTGGTCGAGATGCTCAAGTTCCGCGCCCGCAGCCTCGACCTGGCGCGCGTCTACCCGCTCGGCGCGCTGACCCGTGGCCTGGCGGGCGTCGCGCTGACCGAGATGGTCGAGCTGAGCGAGGCCGGCTGCGTCGGCTTCGCCCAGGCCGACGTCGCGATCAGGGACACGCTGGTCCTGCACCGCGCCCTGCAGTACGCGGCGACCTTCGGCTACACCGCCTGGCTGCGCCCGAACGATGCCTGGCTCGGCGGCGGCGTCGCCGCCAAGGGCCCGCTCGCCACTCGCATGGGCCTCTCGGGCGTGCCGGTGCTGGCCGAGACGATCGCCCTGGCGACGATCTTCGAGCTGGTGCGTGACACCGGCGCGCGTGTCCACCTGTGTCGCCTCAGCAGCGCCGCCGGCGTCGAGCTGGTGCGCCGGGCCAGGGCCGAGGGCTTGCCGGTGACCTGCGACGCGAGCATCCACCAGCTGCACCTGACCGACGTCGACATCGGCTACTTCGACGCCGCCATGCGGGTGGTGCCGCCGCTGCGCCAGCAGCGCGACCGCGACGCGATCCGCGCCGCGCTCGGCGACGGCACGATCGATGCACTGGTGAGCGATCACACACCGGTCGGCGAAGATGCCAAGCACCTGCCGTTCGCCGAGGCGGAGCCGGGCGCGACCGGCCTCGAGCTGTTGCTCGGGCTGGCCCTCAAGTGGGGCGAGGCCTCGTCGCTCGGCCTGGTGCGCACCCTCGCCGCGGTGACCAGCCGGCCGGCGGCCCTGCTCGCCCGTTCGCGGCTGGCGGCCGACGAGCCGCACGGCTTGGCCGACGGCGCGCCGGCCGACCTGTGCGTGTTCGATCCGGGACGCTCGTGGCAGCTCGATCCGGCGCGGCTTGCCAGCCGCAGCAGGCACACGCCGTTCAGCGGCCACGAGCTGTTCGGCCGGGTGCGCTGGACCGTGGTCGCCGGGCGGGTCGCGCACCAGGGCAACGCCGCCGGCCGGGGCGACGCGGGGCGCGGCTAGCGCCGCGAGCCGCGCCTTCCGTCGGCCGCCGGAATCCTCGCGCGACCGCATGCGCCGCCTCCGAGCCGTCGCGCGCCTGCTTCGCTGCGTCGTCCACGGCCTGCACGGCCTCTGGATCGTCCTGGCCCGTTTCCCCCGGCTCGGGCAGCCCGAGCGGCACGCCGCGATCCGCTGGTGGTCGGCCCGCCTGCTGCGCCTGATGGGGATCGCCCTGCAGGTCGATGGAACGCCGGCCGCCGGCGGCTGCCTGCTGGTCCTCAACCACATCTCCTGGCTCGACGTCATGGTCGTGCACGCGGTCGTGCCGCAGGCGCGCTTCGTCTCCAAGTCCGACGTCCGCTCCTGGCCGCTGATCGCCCGCCTGATCGACTCGGCTGGGACCCTCTACCTCGAGCGCGAGCGCAAGCGCGACGCCCTGCGCGTCGTCCACGTGATGGCCGAGGCGCTGCGCTCCGGCCAGACGGTGGCGATCTTTCCCGAGGGCACGACCTCGACCGGACACGGCCTGCTGCCGTTCCACGCCAACCTGTTGCAGGCGGCGATCTCGACGGCGACGCCGGTCCAGCCCGTGGCGCTGCGCTTCTCCGATTCGACCCATGGGGTGAGCGAGGCGCTCGAGTTCGTCGGCGAGACGACGCTGGTCGAGAGCCTGTGGATGTCGGCCTGCGGCGACGGCATCGTCGCCCGCCTGGTGCTGCTGCCGGCGCGCCCGACGGCCGGGGTCGAGCGACGCGCGCTGGCGACGCTGCTGCGCGCCGACATCGGCGCCGCGCTCGGGATCGACTAGCTGCTACTAGCTAGCTTAGCTAGCCGCCCGAGGCCTGACGGGCCACCGCCGCGGCCGCCTGCGCCGCCGCTTCGGCGTCGCCGAGGTAGTAGTTGCGGATCGGCTTCAGGTCGGCGTCGAGCTCGTAGACCAGCGGGATGCCGTTCGGGATGTTCAGGCCGACGATCTCGGCGTCGGCGATGCCGTCGAGGTACTTGACGAGCGCCCGCATGCTGTTGCCGTGCGCCGAGACGAGCAGCCGCTCGCCGGTGCGGATCGCAGGGGCGAGGGTCGAATGCCAGAACGGCAGGACCCGCTCGACCGTGTCCTTCAGGCATTCGGTCAGCGGCACCTGGCGGTCGGACAGGTCGCGGTAGCGCAGGTCGGCGCGCTCCCAGCGCGGGTCGGCCGGGTCGAGCGGCGGCGGCGGCACGTCGTAGCTGCGCCGCCAGGCGAGCACCTGGGCTTCGCCGTATTTGCGTGCGGTCTCGGCCTTGTCGAGCCCCTGCAGGGCGCCGTAGTGGCGCTCGTTGAGGCGCCACTCGTTGACCACCGGCAGCCAGGTCCGGTCCATCTCGTCGAGGGCGTACCAGAGCGTCCAGAGGGCCCGCTTGAGGACCGAGCTGTAGCAGCGATCGAACTCGTAGCCCCCTTCCTTCAGCAGCCGCCCGGCGGCACGCGCCTGGGCGACGCCCTTGGCCGTCAGGTCGACGTCGGTCCAGCCGGTGAAGCGGTTTTCCAGGTTCCAGGTCGATTCGCCATGGCGGACCAGTACGAGCTTGTGCATGGCGGAGTTCGCAGGAAGGAAGGGAGGGAATGGGCCGCCACGATGCAAGGCGATGCCCGCTGCTCGGGCGGCGCGGGGAGTGGAATTCTATAATTCGCGTTTTCTTCGAGCGAGCGCGAACGCGCCTCGACCGCCCTTGGATTTCTTCCTCCAGAACCTGCACTTGTTCGCTGCCGCCCTGGCATCGGGCGGCTTGCTGCTGTGGCCGTTGCTCTCGCAAGGCGGCGGCGCGCGCGTCTCGGCCGCCGACGCGGTGCACCTCATCAACCGCGAAAAAGGTGTCCTGATCGACGTCAGCGAGCCGGCCGAGTACGCCGCGGCGCACCCGGTCGGCGCGCGCAGCGTCCCGCTCGCCAGCCTGGAGGGATCGCGCGACCTGCCGAAGAACAAGTCGCTGCCGCTCGTCGTCGTCTGCCCGACCGGATCGCGTGCGCCGCGCGCCCTGGCGGTGCTGAAGAAGCTCGGCTTCGAGAACGCCCGCGTGCTGTCCGGCGGGCTGGCCGCCTGGCGCGCCGCCAACCTGCCGGTCGAACGGACGGCGTCGGCATGAGCCGGTCGGCCGTCGGCGCGGCGGCGACCGCTGCCCGCAACGCGAAGGCGTCGTCGTGAGCGCCGCTTTGCAGCCGGTCCGGATGTACAGCACGGCGAACTGCCCGTACTGCCTGCGTGCCAAAGCGCTGCTCCACCAACGCGGCGTCGAAGCGATCGACGAGATCCGCGTCGACGAGCAGCCGGGCGAGCGCGAGACGATGATGCGCATCACCCGGCGCCGCACCGTGCCGCAGATCTTCATCGGCGAGACCTACGTCGGCGGCTGCGACGAGCTGGTGGCGCTCGACCGCGCCGGCGGCCTCGAGCCGCTGCTCGCCGGCACGCGATAATCGCCGCCCCGGCGGGCAGCCGGGTTCCTGCGCGCCGCGCCCCGCGCTCGCGCTCCCTCTCTTTCTCCAGCGAGCTCCGCATGGCCGACGACACCGACACCAACCCGCTCTTCCAGATCCAGCGGATGTACCTGAAGGACCTGTCGCTCGAGCAGCCGAACTCGCCGCAGATCCTGCTCGAGCAAGGGCAGCCGCAGGTCGAGATCAACCTCACGCTGGGCGCCGAGCCGATCGGCGACGCCATGTACGAGGTGACCGTGATGGCGACGGTGACGACCCGGATCAACGACAAGACGCTGTTCCTGGTCGAGGCCAAGCAGGGCGGCATCTTCGAGATCCGCAACATCCCGCAGGAGCAGCTCCAGCCGATCCTCGGCATCGCCTGCCCGGGCATCGTCTATCCCTACCTGCGCGCGATCGTCTCCGACGTCTGCACACGCGCCGGCTTCCCGCCGGTGGTGCTCTCGGAGGTCAATTTCCAGGCCATGTACGAGGCCCAGCAGGCCGATCAGCAGGCGCAGGCCGCGGCCGCGCTGACCAACGGCTCGGGGGCGACCGGCACGATCAACTGAGGTCGGCGGCGCGGGCGCGTCGATGAATCTCACCGTGCTCGGCGCCGGTGCCTGGGGCACCGCGCTCGCGGTCCACGCGTCGGCCGCCCAGCCAACGCGCCTCTGGGCGCGCGACGCCGGCCAGGCCGCGCAGATGCGCTCGCTGCGCCGCAACGCCCGCTACCTGCCGGGTATCGCGCTGCCGCCGGCGCTGCAGATCACGAGCGATTTCGCCGCCGCCGTGCGTCACGCGCGCGGTGGCCTGATCGTCATCGCCACGCCGATGGCCGGGCTCGACGGTGTGCTGCGCCGCCTGCCCGACAGCGTCGACGCTGGCGTGCTCTGGCTCTGCAAGGGCTTCCAGGAAGGCACCGGATGGCTCGGCCACGAGGTCGCGCGGGCGGCCGTGCCGACGGCGCGGGTCGGCGTGCTGTCCGGGCCGAGCTTCGCCATCGAGGTGGCGCGCCGCCAGCCGACCGCGCTGGTCGCGGCGAGCAGCGACGCCGCGTTGTGCGAGGCGGCGGTCCAGGCCTTGCACGCGGCGAGCCTGCGCATCTACACCTCGGCCGACCCGGTCGGCGTCGAGGTGGGCGGCGCGGTCAAGAACGTTCTGGCGATCGCCACCGGCATCGCCGACGGCATGCAACTCGGCCTGAACGCGCGCGCCGCGCTGATCACGCGCGGCCTGGCCGAGATGTCGCGCCTCGGCGTCGCCCTGGGCGCGCAGGCGCAGACCTTCATGGGTCTGTCGGGGCTCGGCGACCTGGTGCTGACGACGACCGGCGACCTGTCGCGCAACCGCACGGTCGGGCTGCGCCTGGCCGAGGGCCTGCCCCTGGCGCGCATCCTGGCCGAGCTCGGCCACGTCGCCGAGGGGGTGACGAGCGCGCCGATGGTGCTGCAGCGGGCCCATGCGCGCGGCATCGAGATGCCGATCGTCGACGCCGTCGTGCGCGTCCTCGACGGCCGGATCGCGCCGGCCCAGGCGCTCGGCGAGCTGCTCGGCCGGGACGCCCGTGCCGAGGTCGGCTAGCGAAGAACAGACCTTTCGCGCCTCACCGTCGGGGGCGGTCGGCGCGCTAGCTAGCTAGCTATCCGCCGCCTGCGTAGCCGTTCTGCCGCCACGCCTCGAACACCGCGACGGCGACCGCGTTGCTCAGGTTGAGGCTGCGCTGGCCCGGCCGCATCGGCAGGCGGACCTGCTGCGGCGCCGGGATCGACTGCCGCACTGCCGCGGCCAGGCCGGCCGTCTCCGAGCCGAACACCAGCCAGTCGCCGGCGCGCCAGGCGATCGCCGCGAACGGCGTCGTGCCCCGGGTGGTGAACGCGAACAATCGATCCGGCGCCGGCGTGCTGGCGGCGAGGAAGGCCGGCCACGACGCGTGCCGGCGCAGCTCGGCGTACTCGTGGTAGTCGAGCCCGGCGCGGCGCAGCAGCCGGTCCTGCATCGAAAAGCCCAGCGGCTCGACCAGATGCAGCCGGGCGCCGGTGTTGGCGGCCAGGCGGATGACGTTGCCGGTGTTCGGCGGAATCTCCGGCGCGACGAGGACGATGTTGAACATCGGCGTGCCTGGCTGGCGCCCTACGCGTCGTCGGGCCGCGGCGTCCGGGCGACGACCCAGCCCTCTACCCGGGCCGCACCGGCGAGCTTCAGGGTGCGGGCGATCTCGGCCAGGGTGCTGCCGGTCGTCAGCACGTCGTCGACGACGGCGATCGTGCGGCCGCGGACCGCGCCGAGCCGGCGCGGCTCGACCGCGAACGCGCCGCGCACATTGGCGGCGCGCTCGTCGGGCGGCAAGGCGAGCTGGTGCGGGGTGTCGCGCAGGCGCAGGAGCAGGGACGAGTCGGCCACCGCGCCGAGCCGGCGAGCGACGCGGCGCGCCACCTCCCAAGCCTGGTTGTAGCCGCGCTCGCGAAGGCGGGCCTCGCTCAGCGGAACCGCGACGATGAGCGGCACTGGCGCGCCGGTGCCGCCGCCGTGCCTGGCCTCGACGATCGCCTCGGCGAAGATCGGCGCCAGGTCGAGCGCGGCGTGGAACTTGAAGGCCGGAATCAGTCGATCCCAGGGAAAGGCGTAGTCGACGCGGGCGAAGGCGGCATCGAACGATGGGGGCGCAGCGAGACAGGCGCCGCACTCGACAACGCCGCCGGCGGCCGGCAAGGCGCATCGCCGACAGCGTGCCACGACCGGACCGAAGCGGTCCCGGCACTCGGCGCAGATCCGGCCCTTGCCCCAGCCGTGGCAGACCGCGCACAGACTCGGCCAGCGCCGCAGCGCGGCGCCCTCCAAGGCGCGCCTCAGGCCCGTCGCAAGCATCGCCTCAATATACTGCCCGCCATGACCGAGGCCGATCGCGCGCCGTTCGACCGGCCGCGCGAAGCAGGCCTCTCGCCGCAGGGGGCGACGGGGCCTGCGACCGGTGCCGTGCCGGCGCCTCCGCCGCACTGCGCAGCAGGCTGGACATGAACGAGCGCCGCCTCGATGCGGTTGCCGTCGACGCCGCCCTGCGTCGGATGGCGCGCCGCGGGCGCCCGCCCTGGCTGCACGCCGAAGTGGCGCGCCGCCTCGGCGAGCGCCTGGCACCGATCCGGGCCCGGCCGGAGCGCGTGCTCGACTGGGGCGCCGGGCCGGGTGCGGGCGCTGCGGTCCTGCGCGCGCGCTACCCGAAGGCGGAGATCGTCGCCGTCGAGGCCGACCCGGCCTGGGGCGCCCGCGCCGCCGGCAGCGCCGGGCGGCCCTGGTGGGCGTTCGGCAAGCCGGCCGGCGCTGCGCCGCGCCAGGTCGCCGACAGCGACGCCCGGCTCGGTCGGGCGCAGCTCGTCTGGGCCAACATGGTCCTGCACGGCGTCGTCGATCCGCCGTCGCTGTTCGCGCGCTGGCACGGCCTGCTCGCTGTCGAGGGCGTCGTCGCCTTCTCCTGCCTCGGCCCCGGCACGCTGCGCGAGCTGCGCGAGCTCTACCAGGCGATGCGCTGGCCGGCGCCGACGCCGGGCTTCATCGACATGCACGATCTCGGCGACATGCTGGTCGGCGCAGGCTTTGCAGATCCGGTGCTCGACCAGGAAACACTGTCGCTCAGCTGGCCGGGCGCCGAAGCGCTGCTGGCCGAGCTGAGAGAGCTCGGCGGCAATGCCGCGCCGGACCGCTTTGCCGGCCTGCGCACGCCGGCCTGGCGGCGCCGGCTGCTCGCCGCGCTCGCCGAGCGGGCCGACGCCGACGGCAGGATCATGCTCAGCTTCGAGGTCGCTTACGGACACGGCTTCAAGACCGCGCCGCGCCTGCGCGAAGGCGAGGTCGCGGTCTCGCTGGACGACATGCGGGCGATGGTCAGCCGGTCCCCCCGCCCGCGCTGAACGGCTGACGCTAAAATCCCTTGCTTTGTCGAGGCCGCTCGGGCCCCAAGGCGACTCTTGGCCCCGGCCCCCGCCGAGGCAAGCGTTCACGACCCATCGACGGGCCCCTTCAGGCGATCAAGCGCAGGATGTCAGTTCTCAGTGTTCACGCACCGCGCGGCGCAGCGCCGCCCTCGCTGCCGCGCTTCGCCGGCGCGCGCGACGAGGCCGACGGCTCTCTGCGATGGCTGATGAAGCGCAATTGCTCGTTCGCGCCGCGCCAGCTGTTCGCCGTCTACCTCAGCCTGTGCCTGCTCGGCCTGACCATCGGCGCCTTGTTCTGGCTGCGCGGCGCCCCGTTCGTGCTGCCCTTCGCCGGGGTCGAGCTGCTCGTCGTCGGCAGCGCCTTCTTCGTCTACGCGCGCCACGCCGCCGATCTCGAGAGCATGGTCCTGCGGCCCGGGCGGTTCACGGTGGTGTGCACGCTCGGCCGACGCACCGAGCAGGTCGAATTCACGCCCGCCTGGGTGCGCGTCGAGCCGGCGCAGGCCGACGGTTCGCTGATCGAGCTGTCGGGCGAGGGCCGGCGTGCCGCCGTCGGCCGGTTCGTGCGGCCCGAGCAACGGCGTGCCCTGGCCGACGAATTGCGTGCCGCGCTGCGCCACTGCAACGCTGCGGCGCGCCCCTGACAACGACGAACGATTCCGGGAAAACCGTGGCACCACAGATGATGACGATGCGATCCCTTTGGCGTGCGTCGGGCCGGCTCGGCCTGGCCCTCGGCAGCGCTCTCGCGTATCCCGCCTGGGCGGTCGGCGATCTCGCCGGCGGGCCGGCGGTGAACCAGTACAACCTGCATCCCCCGGCCTCGGCGATCGCCGCCGACCAGCAGTGGCTGCACAACTTCATGCTGGTCATCTGCACGGTGATCTTCCTCGCCGTGTTCGGGGTGATGTTCTATTCGATCTTCAAGCATCGCCGCTCGAAGGGGGCGCGCGCCGCCAACTTCCACGAGAGCACGACGGTCGAGATCGCCTGGACCATCGTCCCGTTCGTGATCGTCATCCTGATGGCGCTGCCGGCCACCCGTGTCGTCGTCGCGATGAAGGACACCAGCGCGGCCGACCTCACGGTCAAGGTCACCGGCATCCAGTGGAAGTGGGGCTACGACTACCTCAAGGGCGAGGGAGAAGGGATCGGCTTCGTCTCGACCCTCGACCCGGTGCAGCGCGAGATGTCCGACGCCGGCAAGCCGGAGGGCGACGACTACCTCCTGCGCGTCGACAATCCGCTGGTCGTCCCGGTCGAGAAGAAGGTGCGCGTGATCACCACCGCCAACGACGTCATCCACGCCTTCTACGTGCCGTCGCTGGGCGTCCAGGAGACCGCGATCCCCGGCTTCGTGCGCGATGCCTGGTTTCGCGCCGACAAGGTGGGCAGCTACTACGGCCAGTGCACGCAGCTGTGCGGCAAGGAGCACTCGTACATGC
>JBDTUG010000112.1:0-9972 GCA_040007855.1 Caldimonas sp. | reverse complement strand
CATGGGTGGCACCTGATGACGCGCTGCCCGAGCACCCCTCGGTCGTTTGGCGCAAGCGACACTTTCCGAAGGTGTCGCCTCACTACAGAGTCAACAGCATCCTAACGGTGATGGAACTGGTGGCGCTCGGGCTCGGCGTGGGCGTATTGCCGTTGTTCCTGGCCAAATCCCAACCGAGCCTGATTCAGCTCACCGAGGTGCTCGACGAGTGCCAGACCGAGTTGTGGATCCTGACTCACCCCGAGTCGAAGCATCTGCGGCGCGTGTCGACGGTGTACGCCCACCTGGCTCGAACGCTCGTTCTCGACTGACATCCGGGCCCGAACGCGCTGACAAGGACAGCCGGCGCGGCCGTGCGCTGCCGCGTTGCTCTCGATCGCCTGCTCGAACCCGCTTCGGAGCCCGTCGACACGGCGGTTCGAGAAGAACGTCGCTGCGCTGGGCTATCACTGTTCCTTCAATCGGAATGGTGTCTTGGGCGCCGAGGTGATTCCAAGTTCACTTCGGACCGGCGAGAGTTCACCCATGCGCTGCAGGTTCGGAGACAGATCTTTTCTTCTGGCCCGACTGACGCAAGAGGAAATTCAGATGAACCATCTTCGCTCCGCAGGAACCGGCCGGTCCGCACCACAGGACGAAGACCGTGTTGCGGTTGCCGAGTCCACGCCTTCGATTCATCCGGTATGGCTGCGCGCCACCCACTGGCTGAACGTCGTCGCCGTGGTGATCATGGTGGGCAGCGGCTGGCGCGTGTACAACGCGGCGCCCATCTTCGATCTCCGCTTCCCGCGCGAACTCACGATGGGTGGTTGGCTGGGCGGCGCACTGCAGTGGCACTTCGCGGGCATGTGGCTGCTGGTCTTCAACGGCCTCGTCTACCTCGGGCTAAATCTTGCCAGCGGCCGCTTCGCGGGCAAGTTCTTGCCCATCAAGGCCGCCGTGGTCTGGGGCGACGTTGTCGCTGCGGCGCGTGGCCGCCTCTCGCATGCCGACCCGCGGCACTACAACGGCTTGCAACGGCTGGCGTATCTGGCCGTGATCCTGGATCTGGCGTTGCTGTTCCTGTCGGGGCTGGTGCTGTGGAAGTCTGTCCAGTTCCCGCTGTTGCGCGAGCTCATCGGTGGCTACGAAGGTGCGCGACGCGTGCACTTCGTTGCCATGACAGCACTGGTCGCCTTCGTCTTGGGGCATCTCGCGATGGTGGCGCTCGTGCCTCGCACCCTGGTCGCGATGATTCGCGGCCGCTGAAGGAGACGTCATGAACACGAACAAGCGCTCTGCGATCGACGGCGTCGACGGCGAGGCCCTCATCAAGGACGCCCTGAAACTGCTCTGGCGCCGCATCGACCAACCGGCGAGGCGTGCCTTCCTGCAGCGCTCGCTCACGCTCGGCGGCGTTGCCATGCTGAGCGGTTGCAGCCTGACCGACAGCGCCAGCGTCGAGACCGCACTGGCCAGCATCTCGCGCCTGAACGACCGCGTGCAGGGTGCGCTGTTCGATCCGAACATGCTGGCGCCGACCTACCCCGAGTCGATGATCACGCGGCCGTTTCCGTTCAACGCGTACTACGGCGAGAGCGAGATCCGCCAAGTCGATGGCGACGCGTGGCGGCTCGAAGTGAGTGGCATGGTCGCGGATCGCCGCAACTGGACGCTGGCGGACCTGCGTGCGATGCCGCAGCAGGAGCAGGTCACACGGCACATCTGCGTCGAGGGCTGGAGCGCCATCGGCAAATGGGGCGGCGTGCCGTTCGCTCATTTCCTCAAGCGCGTGGGCGCCGACACGACCGCGAAGTATGTCGGCTTCAAGTGCGCCGACGACTATCACACCAGCATCGACATGGCCACGGCCCTGCATCCGCAGACCAACCTCGCGCTGACCTACGACGGACAGGTGCTGCCTCCAAAGTACGGCTACCCGGTGAAGCTGCGCATGCCCACCAAGCTGGGCTACAAGAACCCGAAGCACATCCGGGCCATCTATGTCACCAACACCTATCCCGGGGGCTACTGGGAAGACCAGGGATACAACTGGTTCGGAGGCAGCTGAGGCGACTCAGCTGCTCTGACTCTTCGGCATTCCGCGATTCACTTCACTGCATCAACTTAGGAATACATCATGAACAAGTTCACAACTGCTTTGCTCTCCACCTGCATCGTCTTGGCAGCCGGGAGTTCGTTCGCGCAAGACGCGATGACCAAGGATGCCATGTCGAAGGACGCTATGGGCAAAGACAGCATGGCGAAAGACGCCAAGGATGGCATGAAGAAGGATGCCGTGGGCAAGGACGCAATGAAGAAGGACGCCATGCACAGGGACGCTATGGCGCCAGGCGCGAAGGCGTCGGACGCGATGAAGGCGGACCACATGTCCAAGGACGTCATGAAGAAGGATCACATGGCCAAAGACGCGACAAAGAAGGATGCGATGGCCCCGGACGCCATGAAGAAGTAAATCGGTCGAAGGCACGTCTATCGAATGCCAGACCGTGACTTGCAGTTCCCGTCAGTCGGCGTGCCGATGGCACGGCGCCTGTCGGGCCGCCCACGCGAACTTGTTCTGAATCGAGGTCTGTGATGGTGCTCTTTGTCGTGTCGTACTTGGCCGGGGTGTTGACCATTCTTGCACCGTGCATCCTGCCCGTCCTGCCGTTTGTGTTTGCACGGGTCGATCAGCCCTTCCTTCGAAGCGGCTTGCCACTGCTCGCAGGCATGGCACTGAGCTTTGCCGGAGTGGCCACGTTGGCGACGCTCGGTGGATCGTGGGCAGCCGAGGTCAACGACGTTGGACGCAATGTCGCGCTCGCCGTGCTGGCCGCCATGGGTGTCGCGTTGCTGGTGCCACGCGTTGCGGACCGACTGATGCGACCGCTCGTGGCGCTCGGCGCGCGGCTTTCCGAGGCCGCGCAGCGCGACACTCGCTCCACCGGTCGCTCGGTGCTTCCTTCGCTGACACTGGGTGTGGCAACCGGGTTGTTGTGGGCGCCCTGCGCCGGGCCGGTGCTCGGGCTCGTGCTGACGACTGCCGCCTTGCAAGGCGCCAGCGCTCGCACGTCGTTGTTGCTGCTGTCGTACGCGGCCGGTGCTGCCACCTCGCTGGCACTGGCCTTGTGGGTGGGCGGTCGTGTGCTCGAGGTCATGAAGCGCTCGCTCGGCTTCGGAGAATGGCTGCGTCGGGGCCTGGGTGTCGCCGTCCTGGCGGGCGTGACGACGGTGGCGTTGGGGTGGGACACGGGCCTGCTGGCCATGCTGTCGCCGGTGGTTGGCGACTCGATCGAACAGAAGCTGCTTGAGCATCTGAACGCGAAGCCTTTGTCGGCCACCGAGTGGCCAGACCACGCGCGACTGGCGTCAAACGTACCGGCGGCCTTCAGCAAGACCGCCGCCGCGGCGGCGCCATTGGCACCTCTGCCTGTGGAAGGCGTTGCCGCCGAAATCTCGGGTGCAACTGGCTGGTTGAACTCCTCGCCGCTGACGTTGCAATCGCTTCGCGGCAAGGTCGTTCTCGTTGACTTCTGGACCTTTGCCTGCATCAACTGCCAGCGTGCCTTGCCTCACGTGCGCGCCTGGGCGGAGAAGTACAAGGACCAGGGGTTGGTCGTGATCGGAGTGCATGCGCCCGAGTTCGCGTTCGAGCGCAAGCTCGGCAATGTGAAGCGCGCAGTGGGCGAGCTCGGATTGAACTTTCCGATAGCGATCGACAACGACTTCGCGGTCTGGCGTGCCTACTCCAATCAGTACTGGCCTGCCAACTACTTTATCGATGCGAAGGGTCGAATTCGTTTTCACCACTTCGGCGAGGGTGAGTACGAGCGCTCCGAGCAAGTGATCCAGCAGCTGCTGCAAGAAGCGCGCGCGGGACAGGGGGCGTAGGCCAGAGTGAGGCCGCGAAAACACCCGTGATCGCGAACGAAATCAGCCTTCGCTCACGACTGGTCGCTCTGAGCTAGAGCCTCTGAGTCGTTCAGGGCGCGGCTTGACGAGCGACCAATACATCCGCAGCGACGGCCCCGTCACTGGATACGCGCGCAGTCTCTCAAGAACCAAATCAAGCCGTGCAGAGCTCGCCTCTACGAGGAGAAGTCGGAGGTTGCTTTCGATCGGGCGCAGCTCGCGCTATCGTGGCTTGGCGATGGGGTTGCAACGAGTCTGCTGTAACCCGTTTGTGTTTAGCCACCCGTCATCAGAAGGAGAGGCGATGAGAGCAGCCTGGAGACACTCGGCGCGAGGTCATGCGGTGAGCGCTTTCGCGGGTTTTGTACTCGCTCTTGCAAGCGGTGCGACTCTTGCGCAAACACCCGCGATTGCGCAGGAAACGTTTGCACCGCCGACCGAGCGTGGCCCGGTTGTCATCGTTGCCTCGGGCGCTTCCGGTACGGAGCTCTATCGCGAATTCAGTGCCAATCTGGCGGCCCAGGGCTACTACGTCGTCCTCGTGGACGGAAAAGACATTTCGATACGGCCAGACGATCGAAGCAGGGACGGACCCGCCAACATGCGAAGCGTGATTCGCGTCGCCACGGCGTCGCCGCGAGCAACACCCGGTAAGGTCGCCTTGATCGGGCTATCGCTCGGCGGTATTGGCACTCTCGCCTTCGGGACGCCGCTCGAGGAGCAGGTTTCCGGAGTCGTCCTGTTCTATCCCGCACTCACGCGTGTCGGTCGAGACCTGACGGTACTGTCATCGGCAATGCAGGTTCCAACTCTTGTCTTCGCGGGCGGCAAGGACAACTTCAGGGGCTGCTGCACGATAGAAACGATGAAGGCGTTCGAGGCGGCGCCCAAGTCTGTCCCGTTCCAGTTGGTCGTGTATCCAGAGGCCAATCATGCGTTCAATCTGAAGATGGTCCCGCCGCCGTTCGAGTACAGGCAAGCGGACGCCGACGACGCGTGGAAGCGGACACTCGAGTTCCTGACCAGGCATCAACCGGTGGTTCGGCCTTGACGGTGTCAAGCGCCGTGGCCGAGCCCTCGGGGCGGGTCGATATGGCAGCCTAGCTAGATAGCCGCTGTCGTCCGAGCGGGAGTCGACGTATCCCGCTGACCCGATGGTGCCCGGTCGGCAGGATCGCGCGGGAAGAGATCGATCGCCGCGCCGAGCACGCCGGGGACCCATGCAGGCAAGCGTCGAGTCCGCCGAAAACGCACGTGAAAACTCGCGACTATCCGTAGCTTCGCCGACTTCAACGCCGGTCAATACGCGGGTCGCAACGCCGCGTTCCAAAGCGCAGTGAGCGCGCTCGCCGGTGTCCCGCTCGAGCTCGACGGCGACCTTGTCGTGCCCGGCGGCGACCCGGCCAAGTCGGGCGGCACCGAAGCCGCGGTGCTGCCTGCCCTTGCCCGCTGTGCTCGGGGCCGCTGCGCCAGCTGCGCAGCATCAGATCGCGCGGCCCGAGACCGCCGAACCGGCGTCGCCAGGGTGCTTTCTCGTTCCCCGCCTTGCGACTGCGTCGAGTGCCGGCTCCGATCGGACTCGTGCAAATTCAAGAGGGCGGCAAGGGCAGCCTCGACGACGAACGCCGGCGTCCCGTGGCGCGAGCCGCCGCGCCGGCGCGCTCAGGGCTGGCGGTCGCCGCCGCGTTTCGCCCGGTCGTCGACCTCCCCGATCATCGCCGCCAGCGAATTGGTGGCTTCCCTGATCTCGGTGCGCAGGGCGTCGCGTGTCGCTTCGAAGCGCGCCTCCAGCCGCTCGGTGGCGCCCGTCAAGGCGGTGCGCAGTTCGGTGAACCGCGAGGCCTCGGCCTGGTCGGCGAGCGTGCGCTGAGCCTGCAGCTCCTTGGCATGGCGCCGCGCCTCGACCAGGAGCCGTCCCTGCCAGAAGGCCATGTAGCCGGCGAACAGCAAGGCCATGCCGACCACGATCGCCAGCATCACGACGCCGAGCGGTGCCTCGAAGGTGGTCACGCCTGCGCTCAGGCTCGTTGGCGTGACGAAGGCGGCCCAGTTGAGGGCGGTGAACGCCGCGAGCAGCGCGACGAGGACGATCAGGATCAAGGTTCGCACGCGCATGGAAGTGTTTCCTTTCTCAGGCCATCAGTCAGAAGCCGGCGGCGTCCGGCT
Source organism: Caldimonas sp. (assembly GCA_040007855.1). Classification (GTDB taxonomy): domain Bacteria; phylum Pseudomonadota; class Gammaproteobacteria; order Burkholderiales; family Burkholderiaceae_C; genus Schlegelella_A. The sequence goes on along the minus strand of JBDTUG010000112.1, from coordinate 3,912 downwards.
TGCCGAGCCGCTCTGCAGTGCCCAGCGCAGGTCGGCGGGCGTCGGCCTGCGCCCTGGCGGCTTCGCGCCGGTAGATCGGCACGGGCCGCACGGGCCACGAGCGCGTCGAGCTGCCGGCGCACGGCGCCGCGCCTCGCTTCGTCCCTGGTGGCAGCGCCACCCGGACGAGCGCGCCGACCAGATGCTGGGTAGATCTCTGAATGGTCACTGGCGTGGTGGGTGGTGGTCTCGATCGCCAGCGCCAGTATCGTCGGATAGTCCGGGCTGCGGGCGACGAGCCTCGATCGGCCCTCACGGAAGCGCCTTGGGCTGACGACCCGCCGGCCCGATAGTCTCACCATCAGCGCCGATAGATGATCGATGCAGCCCTGCGCCGTGCTCGGATCTTGGACGTTGGGCGTGAGCGCCTTCATGGCGGGCGCGGCCGCCGTCGTCGTCACGCTGCTCGCGCGCTGGCTCACGGGCGGCGTTCCGGTGAGCGCAGCGAACCGACTCTTCAGGCTGCCTCCCGGATCATCTCGCGTGCTGACATGTGGGGCAGAGCTGCGCGGCGCGATCTCCGTGGCGCTGGCACTTTCGCTGCCTGCCGGGCCCGCTCGGGACACGTCCTCGCCTTGACCTGGTTGCGTCCTTGTCATTTCGATACCGGGACAGGCCTCACGCTCGGCGGCATCGTTCGAAGGACGATCCGCTGCGTCCCCCGTTTCCATCTCGCGACGCCAGCGCCGGGCGCGAATGCCTCAGGCGTAGTAGGCGACCAGATAGCCCAACAGGAGAATCAGGACCCAGATCCCCATGCTGCGGGTCGCGGAGACGCGTGCGGGCACTCCGGTCAGCTGGTCGCGCCGCCGCTCGAGCTGCATCAAAACGCGTGATCCTGCCCAGCGGAAGCTTCGGCTGACGCGCGAGCGGACCGGCGCGGACCAGTGCGCCAGCGATGCCGCCATCGCAGGCACCCCTTGCCTGTAGATCCAGTCGGCATCCAGGGTGAGGGTCGGAGTGCGCCGCAGGAGGGGCAGCATGGCGAAGAACGCCAGCCCCGAGAACAGCAGCAGCTGGAGCTGCGTCAGCACGTGCGCGCCGGAATAGGCGACGTAGTCGACGCCGTACGGCAACATGCGGTACAGAAGTTCCGGCCAGACACCGAGCGCGATGCACAGGAAGGCGAACGTCACCATGGCCCACCGCATGGTGGCTGGCGGCTCCGGCGGGCGCAGACCCGAGTCCTTCTGGAAGAAGACGAACCAGGGGAACTTGATGCCGGCGTGCAGGAACACGCCGGCCGAAGCCGCCGTCAGGAGCAGCCAGACAGTCAGCATGCCTCGGTCCGACGCGGCCTGCGAGACCATCGACTTCGAAATGAAGCCCGAGGTGAGCGGGAACGCGGAGATGGCGAGCGCGCCGATGCTGCCGCAGATCGTCGTCAGCGGCATGCTGTGGAAGAGGCCGCCCAGTTCCGAGCACTTGCTACGGCCCGTCACGTAGAGCACCGAGCCGGCCGACATCAGCAGCAGCCCCTTGTAGATGATGTGCGCGAAGGCGTGCGCTGCGGCGCCATTGAGCGCCATCTCGGTGCCGATGCCGATGCCGACGATCATGAAGCCGACCTGGTTGACGATCGAGTACGCCAGGATGCGCCGCATGTCGTTCTCGAGCAGCGCATAGACGATGCCGTAGAAGGCCATGAAGAGGCCGATCCAGATCAGGATTTCGGTGCCGGGAAAGCCGCGCAGGAGGACATAGACCGCGGCCTTCGTCGTGAAGGCGGAGAGAAAGACCGTGCCGCTCCACGAGGCCTCGGGGTACGCGTCCGGCAGCCAGGCGGAGAGCGGCGGCGCCGCTGCATTGACCAGGAAGCCGATCAGGATCAGCCAGTGCGCCGGCGAGTCCGTCGCCATGCGTGTGAAGGCAATGTTGCCGGTCTGGGCAACGTGACCGGTGATGCCGGCGAACAGGATGACGCCCCCCAGGAGGTGGATCATCAGGTAGCGCCGCGCTGCAGCGGCAGCGGCGGGCGTTGCCCGGCTCCACAGCACGACAGTCGAGCCCACTGCCATCAGTTCCCAGAAGACGAACGCGGTGAAGAGGTCGCCGGCGAAGGCGACACCGATCGCCGAGCCGGCGTAGACGAAGGCGGCAGGGACCTCGACCCGGCTCGTCTGGCCGAGCGCGAAGAGCCCGCCCCCGGCAGCCATCAAGGCAAAGATCGTGGCGAAGAGACGCGAGAGCTTGTCGCCCTGGAGCAGCGTCAGCGTGTAGTCGAGAAAGTGCAGTCGAAACGCGGGGCCGTCCGGAATCTGCCAGACCAACGCCAGCACCACCAGCGGCAGGCCGACCACGGCGATGCCTCGCAGCGTGCCGCGCAGCCACGGCAACACCAGCGCGCCGGCGATCAGCACGAGGCCGGGGTGGAACAGGGTGTCAGTCATCGCCCTCGGCGTAGTAGTCGTCGGACCGCTTGAGCAGCAGCCCCAGGCCGCGCGCAGCGAGGATCATCGCGGCGCAGGACAACAGGCCGAACCAGGCATGAAAGGCGAACACGCCTTCGATCGGGAAGTGCGGATGCAGTCGAATCGCAAGCTCGGCCAGCACCGTCAACGCGAGCACGGCAAGGAACAGTCGCCAAAGCAGCCTCACGTTGCGCGGCTTGTCGAGCCAGTGTGCGGTCTCGTCGTTCACGTCATCCTCCCCCGAGCAGCTGTCGCGCGAGCGCCAGCGGGATGCCCGGCATCATGAAAAGCAGCACCGTTCCCGCGGCCGTGGCCGTGAGGGCCAGCACCATCGGCAACGGCGCTTCGCCATGCCCGGATTCGGCTTCGTCGGTCGATGCAGCGAAAAACGCCCGATAGACGATGGGAAGAAAGTAGGCGGCGTTGAGCAAGGTGCTGGCGATGATCACCGCCACCGCCAGCCACTGCGAGGAGGCCATCGCCCCCGACAGCATGTACCACTTGGAGATGAAGCCGAACGCCGGCGGCAGGCCGATCATCGACAGAACGCCGACCGCAAACGCTCCCATCGTCCACGGCATGCGCCGCCCGATTCCATCGAGCTCGCTGACGCGGGTCTTCTGCGACGCGGTATAGATCGCGCCGGCGGCGAAGAAGAGCGTGATCTTGCCGAACGCGTGCGCCGCGATGTGGAGCACCGCACCGATGATCGACAGCGGCGCCAGCAAGGCTGTGGCGAGAACGACGTACGACAGCTGGCTAACGGTCGAATAGGCCAGCCGGCGCTTCAGGTCGTCAGCCTGCAGCGCGACCAGGGACGCGGCGATGATCGTGAAGCCGGCAATCGCGACCAGCCAGTCGGAGCTTCGCGCGGCAGCGAGGGTGTCGATGCCGAAGACGAACACGAGCACCTTGACGACGCTGAACACGCCGGCCTTGACCACCGCGACGGCATGCAGCAATGCCGAGACCGGCGTCGGAGCCACCATCGCCGCCGGCAGCCACCGATGGAAGGGCATCAGCGCGGCTTTGCCGATGCCGAACATGTAGAGCGCCAGAAGCCCCCCGAGTGCCGCATCCGATAGCTTGCCGGCGAGGATCCCGCCTGGCCTGAAGTCGGTCGTCCCGGCGACTGCCCAGGTGAAGACGAGTGCCGGCAGCAGAAGGACGATCGAGGTGCCCAGGAGGAACCCGAGATAGATCCGCCCGCCGCGGCGGGCCTCGGCCGTGCCGCTGTGCGTGACCAGCGGGTAGGTGACCAGGGTGAGCAGCTCGTAGAACAGGAACAGCGTGAGCATGTTGGCCGAGCAGGCGATGCCCATCGTGGCGGCCAGCGCCAGGGCGAAGCAGACGTAGAAGCGCGTCTGGTTCGCCTCCTGGTTGGCGCGCATGTAGCCGATCGAATAGAGCGAATTGACGATCCACAGCGCCGATGCGATGAGCGCGAAGAGCATGCCGAGCG
>JBDTUG010000111.1:0-10011 GCA_040007855.1 Caldimonas sp. | reverse complement strand
GGCGCAGACCACTAGAAGCGGCCGAGGTATTCGCGCGCCTGCCAGTCGTCCTTGTCGTCGGCCTCGTCGTGGCGGGCCAGCTCAAAGCGCTTGACGCGGGTCAGCCAGTCGACCAGCTGCGCGCCGAAGCCGGCCACCAGCACCGGGTCGGCGGCGAGCGCGGCCAGCGCCTCGCCCAGGCTGGCGGGCAGGCGCGTGTCGGCGTCGCCGTAGGGGGCGGCGGTGGCCAGCGGCGCGCTCAGGCCGCGCGCCAGGCCGTCGAGCCCGGCGTGGATCTGCGCCGCGAGGTAGAGGTAGGGGTTGGCGGCCGGCTCGCCGATCCGGTTCTCGATCCGCGTCGCCGGGTCGCCGGCGCGGCCGAGTACGCGCAGCATCGCGCCGCGGTTGTCGCGGCCCCAGAGCACCGCGTTCGGCGCCATCGCGTTCGGCCGGAACCGGCCGTAGGCGTTGATCGTCGGCGCGCAGAAGACGGCCATCCCCCGGCCGTGCGCGAGCAGCCCGGCCAGCCAGGCGTCGCCGGCGCTCGACAGGGTGTGCCGCGCATCGTCGCCGCCGCTCCCCTCGGCCGGGGCGTCGCGGCAAAACGCATTGGCGCCGGTCTTCAGGTCGACCAGCGACTGGTGCAGATGCCAGCCGCTCGCCATCACGTTGGCGAACGGCGGCAGGCAGACGAAGCTGGCGTGATAGCCGGCCCGGCGCAACGCCTGGGTCACGCCGTTGCGGAACGCGACCATCTGGTCGGCCGCGGTGAGCGCATCGGTGGCGGCGAACACCGCCTCGAACTGGCTCGGCCCCAGCTCGATCTCGAGCGAGAGGAGCGGCAGGCCGAGGCCCTGCGCGGTCTGCTCGACGATCCGCAGCGCCTCGTCGGAGCGGTCCGCCCAGGCTTCGGCGAGCAGGTTGTAGCCGGGGTGGACCATCGTCAGCGGCGGCGCCTCGCCGGGCCAGGCGGCGCGCTGCGGGTCGAGCGACGGGTCGGCGTGCGGCGGATGGGCGAGCCGGTAGATGTGGAACTCGATCTCGAGCCCGCACTTCAGGCCGTAGCCCGCGGCGGCCAGCCGCGCGAGCGCCTGGCGCAGGACGAAACGGGTGTCGATCGGCACCGGCGTGGCGTCGTCGAACCAGGCTTCGGCACGCAGCCAGCCGGTGCCGGGCGCCCACGGCAAGGCGCGAAAGCTCGCCGGGTCGGGCAGCAGCAGCAAGTTGTTGGCGAAGCCGAAGCCGGGCAGCGACGCCACCGCACCGGGTTCGAACACGCGGTAGGCGGTGCGGTCGGAAGTGTCCTTGAGGAGGATCGTGCTCACCATGCCGACCCCGTTGGCGAGCGCCCCCGACAGGGCCGCCGTGCTCAGCGTCTTGCCGCGCAGCGCGCCATGCAGGTCGCACCAGCCGATCCGCACGCGCTCGATCCCTTCGTCGCGCAGACGCCCGGGCAGCGCTGCGCAGGCCGCAACCCGCGCCGCATCGGCGGCGCCGCAGGCCTCGGCGAAGCTCGTCAAGCCGGCGGCCTCACGCCGGCGACCCGGCGACGGCCGATGCGCGCTGCGCCGGGTTCAGCCAGGCCGCGCCGTCGCGCTTGGCCGCGGCGGCGCTCGCCCAGCACTCCTGCCAGGTCGCCGCGGGGGCGATGCAGTCCATCGTGTCGGGGCCGGTCAGCGCCGCTGCCTCGGCCGGGTCGGCCAGCGCCATCGGCGGCCGGCCGCCGGCGCGCACCGTCTCGATCGCCTTCAGCAGGGTGCGGCGGTTGGCCATGATCACCTTGTCGGTGCTGCCGAGGTGCTCGCGGGTGCGGTCCTGGATCGCGCCCATGCTCTCGACCGCCCACTGGTCGTGCAGGTTGATGTCTTCCTCGCCCATGCCGAGGTAGGTGCGGGTGCGCTGCTCCTCGGGATCGAAGCCCCACAGGTTGTGCCGGCCCTTGTGCGGCGCGTAGTCGGGCAGGCTGACGCAGGCCAGGCGCTGCGCCCGCATCGTCTCCCTGTCGAGCGGGCCGGCGAAGCTGGTGAAGAAGCTGTACCAGTAGGTGTGCGTGTCGTCGACCGGCACGTGCACCTGGGTGATCGTGATCGTCTCCGAGAGCGGGATCACGAAGGTGGCCGGGAACGCGGCGTGGGTGACGCGCACGTGCGTGCTCGCCTCGTTCATCATGCGCAGCGCGGTCAGCCGGAGCAGCCCCTCGGCGACGCTCTCGAAGCGGATCTCGGGCTGGCAGAACTCGCGCATCACCCGGGTCATCGGCCAGCGCTCGCCGCCCGCCTCGCCGACGCTGGCGGCGCGGAACTGGCGGCCGTACGCGTCGGCGAGCGAATCGTCCGCCAGGTAGCGGTGCAGGAACGAAGGATGGGCGGGATCGATGCCGACCTCGAACGCCTGCAGCCAGTTGCAGTTCCAGAGGCCCTTGAACGCGAAGCTGTGGCTGGCCGGCGCGACGAAGGCGTCGAAGTGCGGCAGCAGCGGCGGCTCCGAGCCTTCCGGGCCGAGCCAGGCGAACAGCACGCCGGCGCGCTCCTGCAGCGGATAGCTGCGCTGGCGCACGCGACTGCAGAGCTGCGATCCCTCGGGCTCGGCCGGCGTCTCGAGGCAGCTGCCGTCGACCGCGAACTTCCAGCCGTGGAAGGGACAGCGCAGGCCGTCCGGCTCGAGCCGGCCGAACGCGAGGTCGGCGCCGCGGTGCGGACACGGCCGCTCGATCAGGCCGAAGCGGCCGGCGCCGTCGCGGAACAGCACCAGGTCCTCGCCGAGCAGGCGGATCGCCTTGGCCGGCCGGCCGGCCATGCGCGGGTCGAGGCGCGGATCGAATTCGTCGAGCAGCGCCGCCGGCTGCCAGTAGCTGCGCATCAGCGCGCCGCACGGCGTGCCGGGTCCGATCCGGGTGATCAGTTCGTTCTGCTCGGCGTGCATGGCGGCTCGGGACGGAAGACGCAGTCGGCGCGGGGGGCGAAGTCGCCCAGCATATCGCGGCCGCGTCGTCCCGGTCCGGGCGGCTCGCAGCGCCGTCCCGGCGGCCCACAATCGCGCTTCGACAACGGAGGACACATGGCGAACATCGGCTTCATCGGGGCATCGGGATTGATGGGCCACGGCATGGCGAAGAACCTGCTGGCCAAGGGCCACGCGCTCGCCTTCACGGTGCACCGCAACCGCGAGCGGGTCGCCGACCTGCTGGCCGCCGGCGCCACTGAAAGCGTGTCGCCGGCGGCACTGGCCGCAGCGTGCGAGATCGTGTTCCTGTGCGTCACCGGCTCGCCGCAGGTCGAGGCCGCCGTCCACGGCCCCGAGGGCCTGCTCGCCGGCGCCCGCACGAAGCCCGGCTTGCTGATCGTCGACTGCTCGACCAGCGAACCCGACTCCACGACCCAGCTGCGCGCCGCCTGCGCGGCCGCCGGCACGACCTTCGTCGACGCACCGCTGGCGCGCACGCCGGTCGAGGCCGAGCTCGGCAAGCTGAACGTCATGATCGGCGCCGACGACGCCACCTTCGCCCGCCTCGAGCCGGTGCTGCGCGCCTTCGCGGAGAACGTCTTCCACGTCGGCGGGCCGGGCGCCGGCCACATCGTCAAGCTGCTCAACAACTTCATCGCCCAGGCGATCTGCACCGCCACCGCCGAGGCGTTCGCGGTCGGCGCGCGGGCCGGGATCGACCCGAAGAAGCTGGTCGAGCTGGTGTCGGCGGGTGGCGTCAACTCGGGCCTGTTCCAGGCGATGGCCAAGACGCTGACCGGCGACCTGGCCGGCATCAGGTTCGAGCTCGACAACGCGCGCAAGGACATCCGCTACTACACCCACCTCGCCGAAGGCCTGGGCGTGCCGACCGTCGTCGGCGAGGCGGTGCATCAGTCGCTGGTCCTGGCCAGCGCGCTCGGCCACGGCCGCAAGTTCGTGCCCTCCCTGGTGGAGGCGCAGGAGCAACTGACCGGGGCCCGGATCATCGCCCGCTGAGCGGCTCGAGCGGCGCCTGACCGGCGGGGCCGGCGGGGGCCGGCGGGGCCAGCGGGCCAGCAGACCGGCCGGTCTCGATCAGGCCCTGGGTGCGTCGACCGCCCAGCGGATCGCGCAGGCGCCGCCGGCCAGGCGGACCAGCAGACGACGCGGCGGCGCGCCGGCTGGGTCGAGCGCTTCGGCGGTGCGGGCCGCTTCCAGCCGCTCCAGCGCTGGCGCCGCGCGCTCGGCCACCGGCCGGCCGATCAGCTTGCGCAGCGCGGCGCGGTTCGCCTCGAACTCGCCCTTGCCGACGTACGGATCGCCACGCGCCGCCTTCTCGCCATCGGAGAGCGAGAGCGCCAGGTCCAGGTCCTGATCGACTCCGGCCTGCAATGCCGCCGCCGCCGAGGCGACCGGATCGACGGCGCCCGGCACCGGAGGCTCGCCCATGACGATGCGCAGGACGTGCGCGGCGGCCAGCGAACGGGCGGCGATCTCCTGGCAGCGTTCCAGGTCACCGAGCTCGCGCAGCTGGGCCAGCGCGCGCTCGACCTGCAGCTCGCCGAAGCGCTGCCCGCGGGCCAGCTGGGCGAGCTGCTGGCGCATCGCGTCGACTCGCTCGAGGAGGGCGCGCCAGACCTCGAGTGCGCGCTCCCCGGCCTCGACGACGCGCTCGCGGAACGCCGCCTTGCCGAGCGCCGACGGGTAGTTGTCGCGCGCCTCGCGGGCGAAGCGCGACAGGTCCTGCACCAACGTCTTGAGGCGGTTGTCAGCGAGCGCGGCGAGCTTGGGCGAAAGCGCGGCGAGTTGCGTCTTGAGCTCGCGTGCCTCGTCGCCGAGCGCCTCGAGATAGCGCTCGTTGGCCAGCCCGGCCAGCGCCGTCGCGGCGAGCGCCGCCGCCGCGCTGCTGTCGAGCCAGCGGCGTGGGCCCGGCGGCACCTGCGCCGATGCCGCCGCGAGCGAGCGCATGAAGGCCGGGTGGGCGCGGCCGATCGCGATCGTCGCCCCCGCTTCGAAGACGATGCCATACAGCGCGTCGCGGCCGGCAGCGGCGAGCGAGGCCGCGAGCGAGGCCGCCTGCGCCACCGACAACGGCAGCGGCAGCGCCGAGTTCCAGTCGGCCTGGCTGGCCGGCTCGAGGGCGATCACATGCTCGATCACCGGCGCCGGCGGACGCGGCGCCATGATCACCGTGACCGGCACCGGCTCTTCGGGCGGGGGCGGCGGCGCAGGCGGCGGCACCGGCGCCGCGCGCGGCGGAACGGGGGCAGGCGGCGGCGGCGCGACCGGAGGCGGCAGCACAGCGGTCGGCGGTGTGGCGACGGGCGACGGCGCAGCGACGACGGGCGGCGCGGCCGGCACGATCGAAGCCGGCGGCGCCGTGATTGGCGCAGGCCGCGCGACCGGCACATCGGCCAGGGCCGCCGGCGCCGGCTCGCTCGCCGCGCTCGCCTCGCGCGGCGCTGCGCTGTCGCCACCGCGCTTGCGCCTCGTGGCCAGCCAGCCGCCGACGACCAGGCCCAGCAGGACCAGGCCCACCCACAGCCAGGCGGTCGTCGTCATGGCGCGTAGCGGACGCGATAGATCGCGCCGGCCAGGTCGTCGCTGATCAGCAGCGAGCCATCGGTCATCACCAGGACGTCGGCCGGGCGGCCCCAGGCCGATTCGTCCTGCAGCCAGCCCTCGACAAAGGGCTCGGCCCGGCCGGCCCGCCCCTGCCCGTCGACGGCGACGCGGACGATGACATAGCCGCTCTTCCTGCTGCGGTTCCAGGAGCCGTGCTGGGCGATGAAGACGCTGCCGCGGTAGCTCTCGGGAAACTGGCTGCCGGTGTAGAAGCGCATGCCGAGCGCGGCGACATGCGCGCCGAGGGTGAGGGCCGGCGCGGTGAACTCGCTGCAGGCGCGGCGCGCGCCGAATTCCGGATCGGCCAGATCGCCTTGATGGCAGTACGGAAAGCCGAAGTGCTGGCCGGGCCGGGCGACCCGGTTCAGCTCGTCGCCGGGCAGGTCGTCGCCGAGCCGGTCGCGGCCGTTGTCGGTGAACCAGAGCGCCCGGTCGCCCGGATGCCAGTCGAAGCCGACCGAGTTGCGGACGCCCCGCGCCACCGTCTCGACGCCGCTGCCGTCGGCGTTCATGCGCAGGATCAGGCCGTGCCGCTGGTCGGGTTCGCAGACGTTGCAGGGCGCGCCGACCGGCACGTAGAGCTTGTCGTCCGGGCCGAAGGCGATGAACTTCCAGCCATGATGGCTTTCGGTCGGCAAGCGGTCGGTGACGACCGCCGGCCGGCCGAGCCGGCCGTCGACGAGGTCGAAGCGCAGGATCCGCGAGACCTCGGCGACGTACACGCTGCTGCCGCGCCAGGCGACGCCGGAGGGCATTTCGAGCCCGCTGGCGATGGTCCGCACCGTTTGCGCCTTGCCGTTCTCGAGCGCGACGGCGTAGACCTTGCCGGCGCTGCGGCTGCCGACGTAGAGAACCTCCTTGCCGTCCTCGCCGCGGCCGAGCGCCATCTGCCGGGCATTCGGCACGGCATCGGTCAGCAGCTCGACGCGAAACCCGGGCGGCACGCGCAGCTTCTCGATCGGCAGCGCGGCCGCGCAAGGCGCGCTCCCGGCGGCGCCGAGGAGCGGCAGGAGCAGGGTCAGCAGGGCGGCCGGGCGGGTCGGGCGCCGGCGTATTTGCAGCACGGCCGGGATCGGGAACACAGGCATCGACGAGAGCCCAGGAATCGAAACCCGCGAGGGTAGCAGCGTCAGCCCAGGATCGATTCGATGGCCCCTGGCGCGACTCCGACCTTGCCGCCGGCGGCGACGATCTCGGCCCAGGTGACGGCGTCGACGGGCACGCCTGCCACGAGCCGGGCGGCGCGGGTTTCGCGCTCGGGCTCGCCCGGCGTCCTGACCCGGTCGATGCCGGCAGCCGGCGGCGACGCGCACGACCAGGCGACGAACGACTCCATCTCGCGGGCCAGGTTGGCCGCCGTGCCGAGCCGCTCCGGATCGACCAGGATCGAGAGCATGCTGTTGAGGACACGCCGCCGCCCGTCGCCGACCGGGCCGCCGGTCGCGCCGCCGGCCAGCGCGCCGCCGAGCAGCTCGCAGATCAGGGCCAGCCCGGCGCCCTTGTGCTCGCCGAACGGCAGCAGGGCGCCGGTCGGCTCGATCACGGCGTAGCGCGGCTCGGTGGTCGGCTCGCCGCGGTCGTCGATGAGCGTCCCGGGCTCGACCTGCAGCCCCTTGTTGAAGGCGACCCGCGTCTTGCCCTGGGCGATCTTGCTGGTCGCGAAGTCGAGCACGATCGGCTCCTGACCGGGCCGCGGGATGCCGACGCAGAACGGGTTGGTGCCGAGCCGCGCATCGCGCCCGCCGAACGGCGCGACGATCGGCCGCGCCAGCACGTTGACGAAGTGGATCGAGACCAGCCCGGCGGCGATGCACTGCTCGGCCCAGTGGCCGATCCGGCCGAGGTGGTGCGAGTGGGCCAGCCCGACCACGCACACGCCGTGGGCGCGCGCCCGCTCGATGCCGAGCGCCATCGCCTCGGCGCCGATCACCTGACCGTAGCCCTGTTGCCCGTCGAGCGTGAGCAGGGCGCCGCTGTCGGCGACGAGCGCGACGCGGGCGTCGACCGCGAGGCCGCCTTCGAGCACCGCGTCGATGTAGCGCGGCACCATGCCGACGCCGTGCGAGTCGTGGCCGCGCAGGTTGGCCTCGACCAGGTTGGCGGCGACCTGCGCCGCTTCGCCCGGCGACGATCCGGCGGCGCGGATCACGGCGGTGACGGCGGCCGTCAGGGCGTCGGCACGAAAGAGAAGGGTGTCGGTCATGTCGAGGCTCGGCGGGGTCGGCGGACCCGGGAGCGTACCAAGCTGGACGCCCTCTCGCCAAGGGCGGGGCGGACGATCGAACGACCGGACCTTCAGACGATCAGCATGGCCCGGAAGTCGTTGACGTTGGTGAAGGTCGGCCCTGTCACGACCAGGTCGCCGAGCGCCTCGAAGAAGCGATAGGCATCGTTGCGCTCGAGAAAGGCGCGCGGCGCCAGGCCGAGCGCAGCGGCGCGCGCCAGGGTGTCGGGCGTGACGACGGCGCCGGCGTTGTCCTCGCTGCCGTCGATACCGTCGGTATCGGCGGCGAACACGTGCACGCTGGCCAGGCCCTGCAGGGCGATCGCGCAGCCGAGCAGGAATTCGCCGGCCCGGCCGCCGCGCCCCGGCACGCCGGCCCCGGGCCGCACCGTCACCGTGGTCTCGCCGCCCGAGAGCACGACGCACGGGCGGGCGAACGGCTGGCCGCGCCGGGCGATCTGCCGGGCCAGCGCGGCGTGGACCTTGGCGACCTCGCGCGACTCGCCTTCGTTCTCGTCGCCGAGGATGTGCGCCTCGATGCCGGCGGCGCGGGCGAGCGCCGCGGCCGCTTCCAGCGATTGCTGCGGCGTCGCGATCAGGTGCACGGCGTGGCCGGCGAAGGCGGCATCGTCCGGCTTGGGCGTCTCGAGGGCGCCGCTGTCGAGGCGAGCGCAGATCGCCGGCGACAGCGCGATCGCGTAGCGGTCGAGCACTTCGAGCGCGTCGGCGCAGGTGCTCGGATCGGGCACGGTCGGGCCGCTGCCGATGGTGGCGGGCGCGTCGCCGGGGACGTCGCTGACGAGCAGGCTGACGACCCGCGCCGGCGCGCAGGCGCGGGCCAGCCGGCCGCCCTTGATCGCCGACAGGTGCTTCCTCACGCAGTTCATCTCGTCGATCGCTGCGCCGCTCTTCAGCAGGGTGCGGCTGATCGCCTGCTTCTCGTCGAGGCTCAGGCCTTCGGCCGGCAAGGCGAGCAGCGACGAGGCGCCGCCCGAGATCAGGCAGAGCACCAGGTCGTCCGGGCCGAGCCCGCGGGCCAGCGCGGTGATCCGCGCGGCGGCGCGCTGCCCGGCGGCGTCGGGGACCGGGTGCGCCGCCTCGACGACCTCGATCCGCGCCGCGCCCTGCTGCTGGCGCAGCGCGAAGGCGGGCGGCACCGAGGCATAGCGCGTGACGACCAGGCCGCTCAGGGGCGCCTCGGCCGGCCAGGCGGCGTCGACCGCGGCGACCATCGCCCCGCCCGCCTTGCCGGCTCCGAGCACGACGGTGCGGCCGGGCGGCGGCGCCGGCAGGAAGGGCGCAATCGAGGCCGCACTCGGCAGTGCCGCGGCCACTGCCGCATCGAACAGCGAGCGCAGGAAAAGTCGCGGATCGGCAGGCACAGGCATGGTCGCCGGATTGTCTCGCAGCGCACCGGTGCCGGGACGCACGCGAACTGCGACACGTTTGCCCCTTTGTTCGCCAGGACAGGACGACGCGCAAGGCCCAGCATCGCGGGGCGCGACGAATCACCGCCGCCCTCCTCCCACGCCCAGCCCACCCGTGCTCCCGACCCCGCGCCCGAAGCCGGTCCACTTCGGCATCCAGTCCCGCCTGCTGCTCGTGACCTTCGCGATCGGCCTGCTGTTCGTCCTCTACATCGCCTTCAACACGGCGCGCCAGTCGGGGCGCGATCTGTTGCACCTGCGCGAGCAGATGCGCCTGGTGGCGGCGCTGGCGGGCTCGCGCCTCGACGATCACCTGAGCGACGTGAACCAGCTGCTCAACACGCTGGCCGGAACGCTGCCGATCCAGGCGGCCGACATCGAGGGCAACGACGCGACCCTGCGCAGGCTGGCGCCGCAGTTCCCGGCCAATGTCTCGGGCGTCTCGATCTGGGCCGCCGACGGCAGCAACATCGGCTCCTCGGAGCCGACCCCGGCGGGGGCGCGCCTGAACGCCGCCGACCGGAACTTCTTCGTCGCCGCGATGCGCGAGCCGGGCCTCGCCAGCGAAGCGCCGGTGCGCCTGAGCAAGGGCGGCGAGTGGACCGCCGTGTTCGCCCTGCGGATCGTCCGCGACGCCCGCACGATCGGCGTCGTCTCGGTGGCAACCCGGCTGCAGACCCTGCCCCACCTGCTCGACCCCGAAGAAGCGCTGCCGAACGGCGCCGTGATTTCGCTGATCGACGCCGAGGGCTGGATGGTCGGCCGGTCGATCGAGCCCGAGCGCTGGATCGGCCAGCCTGCGCCGATGGATCG
>JBDTUG010000110.1:0-10094 GCA_040007855.1 Caldimonas sp. | reverse complement strand
CGGTGCCGATCGCCTACATCGGCGGCATCCTGACGCTGGTGGCGCTGGCGCTCGGGGTGATGGTGTTCGCCGGCGGCGTCGGCGACTGGAAGCAGCTCGCCAACATCAACGATCCGCTGCCGCAGGCGATGAAGATCGTGGTCGGCACCAACAGCGGCTGGCTGCACATGCTGGTCTGGCTCGGCCTGTTCGGCCTGGTCGCCTCCTTCCAAGGCATCATCATCGGCTACTCGCGGCAGATCTTCGCGCTCGCGCGTGCCGGCTACCTGAAAGCGATGGGCCGCATCCATCCGAAGCTCGGCACGCCCTGGGTCGCGATCCTGGTCGGCGGCGTAGTCGGCATCGCGGCGATCTTCAGCGACGAGTGGGTCAAGTTCGGCGGCCAGTCGTTGACCGCCAACATCGTCACCATGTCGGTGTTCGGCGCCATCGTCATGTACATCCTCAGCATGGCCAGCCTGTTCAAGCTGCGCATCAGCGAGCCGCGCCTCGAGCGCAGCTTCGCCGCGCCGGTCTATCCGCTGTTCCCGGCGTTCGCGCTCGCCGCCGCGCTGGTCTGCCTGGCGACGATGGTGTACTTCAACCTGCTCGTCGCCGGCCTGTTCGTCGCCCTGATGGCGCTCGGCCACGCCTACTTCCTGACCACCCGGGGCCGGCGCAGCGAAGCGCTCGCCGCGGCGCCGGCAGGAGCGCTCCACTAGCGTCGCTGCGCCCTTCCCGCACCGTTCGTTCCAGGACCGAATCGACTTCGCCCTTCACATGCCGACTGGAGACACCGAGCCGCTGACCCTGCGCGTCGGCAGCGCCGAGACGGTCTCGGCGCTGCTCCTGCGGCCGCCTCGCGCCCAGGCCTGCTACGTGTTCGCGCACGGCGCGGGTGCCGGCATGGGCCACGCGTTCATGGCCGCCTTTGCGGTCGGGCTGGCGGCGCGCGAAGTCGCGACCCTGCGCTACCAGTTTCCGTTCATGGAGAAGGGCGGCCGGCGCCCCGACCCGCCGGCATTCGCCCACGCCACGGTGCGGGCCGCGGTCGAGGAAGCGGGGCGCCGGCTGCCGGGTCTGCCGCTGTTCGCCGGCGGCAAGTCGTTCGGCGGGCGGATGAGCTCGCAGACCCAGGCGAAGCAGCCGTTGCCCGGGGTGCGCGGCTTGGTCTTCATCGGCTTTCCGCTGCACCCGGCCGGCAAGCCCTCGCTCGAGCGCGCTGCGCACCTGACGCAGGTCGAGGTGCCGATGCTGTTCCTGCAGGGCACGCGCGACGAGCTCGCCCAGGCGGAGCTGATCGCCGCC
The DNA here is from genome assembly GCA_040007855.1 of Caldimonas sp. Classification (GTDB taxonomy): domain Bacteria; phylum Pseudomonadota; class Gammaproteobacteria; order Burkholderiales; family Burkholderiaceae_C; genus Schlegelella_A. The sequence goes on along the minus strand of JBDTUG010000110.1, from coordinate 8,807 downwards.
ACGGTCGCCAGCCTCGGCCCGCTCGCCACCCTGGGGATGTTCGACGACGCCGACCATGCCTTCCACGTCCGTGCCCGCAGCGGCAGCAACGACGCCGCGCTGCGCGAGGCCATGCTCGACGCGATGGTGGTGTGGATCGCGACGCGCGTGAGCCCGCCGGCGGCTGCCTAAACCGCGTCGATCGCCCGCCAGCTCTTCGGCCCGACGATGCCGTCCGGCACCAGCCCGTTGCGGCGCTGGAACTCGCGCACCGCGGCTTCGGTGCGCGGGCCGAACGAGCCGTCGGCCACCGCCCCGCAGGCGCGCTGGACGATCCGGACCAGGTCGCCGAAGTCGCCGCGCCTGAGGGTCGGCCGGGCCGCATGGCCGGGCACGACCGCCGGCTCGACCGCCGGAATGAGCGGCGGCGGCGGCACCGTGCCGGCCATGATCGCGGCGACGGCGGCGCGGAACGCACCCATGTCGAAGTTCGGATCGCCCTTGCGGCCCGGCGGCAGGGCGTACTCCTTGTGGCCGGCGCAGAAGTCGGCCGGCTGGCCCAGGTGCGCGAGCAGCGCCGCCACGCCGCGCCGGTAGGCCGAGAGCTGGAACTCGGGCCACGGGTCGTTGGCGAGCCCGGTGTTCTCGGCCTCGATGCCGATGAAGTTGGTGTTGCCGTTGGTGACGCCGCGCCAGCTGCCCGCGCCGGCGTGGTTGCAGCGCCCGGCGGCGATCACGTACCAGGTGCCGTCGCGGCCCAGGCCCAGCTGCGAGAGCGGCCCGGGCAGGTCGAAGCGCCCTTCGACGAGCGTGCGCAGGCTCGGCATGTTGCCTTGCAGCGGCCCGGCGGTGTGATGGCAGATCACGCCGAACACCCGGCCCATCTCGGCCCGGCCGCGTGTCTCCCAGCCGGGCACCTCGGCCACCTTGAGCCCCTCGGCTTCGAGCACGGGGAGCAGCCATGTCAGGGCGAAGCTCATGACGGCACCTCCCCGGTCGAGCCCGGCGTGGCCGGTGGTCCCGCGATCGCGCCCGGCGACGCGACCCCGCCGCGCGCTGCCGGCAGGTGCTCGTCGAGGGTCGGGTTCTCGATCGCCGCGTCGCAGCCGTCGGCATCGGCGTCGGCGCCGTGCTGATGGGCGGCGCCGGCAGCGTCGGCCGCACCCGCGGGGCTCGCCATGCCCGCCACGCCCGCCATGCCGGTCGGGCCGGGCGGGCCGGCGCGGGCCACGGCGGCACGCGTCGGCGCAGAGCCGACCTCCGGCGCGCCGGCGACGGCCGCGGCGAACGCGTTCTTGGTCGAGGCCTCGGCGGCGCGCGACGCGAAGTAGAAGCTGGTGACCGAGGTCATCAGCGTGCCGATCAGGATCAGCAGCTGCTTGGCGAGGTCGGTCGACTCGGTGCTCGGCGCCTGCGCCAGATGGACCGTGTAGACGAACTGGCCGGGGCTGCACAGCACCGCGGCGCCCCGCTCGGCGCCCGATGCCGCGGAGCCGGCCGACGCGCCGGCCAGCGCCGCGGCATCCGAGGCCGGCCGCGCCGGGCCTGGCGGGCAGGGCATCGGGATGACGGCGGTGACGCGGTTGACCGGCTCCTTCACCAGCGCCACCTTCTCGGCCTCGCTCAGGCCCTCGATCTTGTAGGTGGCGCCGAGGGTCTGATAAAGCATCACCGAGATCAGCGCGAACAGGACGATCAGCGCCAGGGCGATCGCCGCGCGCACCGAGCCGGGCGGCAGGGCGAGCGCTTCGCCCTTGTCTTCCAGGCCGAGGCGGGCGAACAGGGTCGAGATCAGCGCCAGCGCGCCGAACAGGATCATGATTCCGAAGATCGCCAGGATCGGCAGGCCGAGCACCGGATGCCTCGCGAACTGGTGCACGCCGAACACGAGCGCCAGGCTCGGCAGGACCACCAGCACCAGGCCGGCGCCGAAGGCCCCGCTGGTCGAGGCGGAGGCTCGGGCGAGGGCGGCGGAAGCACGCGGGGAAGTCGCCATCGATCGGCTCCAGCAGGGCCTGGGGTGGCCCCGGAACCGTGAAGCATCGCCTGCTTCGCGCCGGTTCGCAAATACGGAAAGCTGACAGACCGGCGTGGCGTGCCGGTCGGCCGGAATCAGCGCAGCGCCATGGCAGGCGGCGCCGGCCGGGTCAGCCCGGCTCAGTGGCAGGCTTCGCCCGCGGCGACCCCCGGGCACGAGCTGTAGTTGCTCTGCAAGTCGACCCCTTCGCGGTTGCGGCCATAGAGGGCGAGCGTCTTCGGATCGTCAGCGCCGATCACCGGGCCGGGGTTGCGCAAGGCAATCGAGACGGCGGTCGCGCTCGGGCGGAGTGCCGCTTCGCCGATCCGTGCCATGCCGCCCTGGCCGCAATCGGCGCGGCTGCCGCACACGGTGGTGCCGTTGAGGCCGAGCGGGCCGCGCGGGAAGGCCCAGGCGGCGTGGAAGGTGCCGGTCGCCAGTGCATCGATCGCCAACCCGCGCAGCGCCGTGGCGCTGGCCGCCTCGAGCTCGGGCCAGGGCAGCGACGCCAGCGCCGACCAGACGGGAGGCACCCCTTCCACCTCGACTTCGTAGCTGCTCCGCCCGCCGATCGCGAAGGCGGTGCTGCACGCCGCGTCGGCGTCGAGCGTGACGACGACGGTGCGGCCGACGCGGTAGAAGCTGCGGATCACGGCATCGCCCTCGCTGCCTTGCGGCAGCGTGAGCCAGGTGTCGTCGCCGCTGCGCGTCGCACCGACCAGCGGGTCGAGGCTGGCGGTGGTGCCGGACCCGTCGGCAGTGAAGAGGGCGAGGCGCTCCTGGTCGATCGCGCCCGGATGGCGCTTGTAGAAGGCCAGGGTCGACAGCGTGCCGCTCGGGTGGCGCTGTTCGACCCGGGCGCAGGCCAGGCCGGGCGCCGCCGCCACCTCGAAGGCAAGGGCGCGGTCGTACTCGAACACCGGCGTTGCCGAATCGATCCGCTTGCTGCGCTGCGCCTTGGCGCTGACGTGGATCGACACGGGCAGCAGGTCGCCCACGAACTTCCAGACATTCGCTTCCTGCGTGACGCCCATGCCGTTGCCGACCGGCACGATGTCGCCGGCGCCGTCCTTGAGGACGAACGAGACGCTGCACAGCGGCACGGCGGCGGAAAGATCGCAGCGGCCGAGGGTCGGGCTGAGCAGGGTCGCGCCCCACATCGGCGTGCCGCTCTCGTCGCCTTCGGCGAACAGGGTGCACAGCGCCAGCGCCACCGCGTCGCGGCCGAGGGCGCTGCCGCGGCCCATCGAAAGCTGGGCGCCGGCGGCGAGCGAGCGGCGGATGCCGGTCGCGTCGGCGGCGCAGGCGGCCGGGCTGACGAGCGCCTCGCTCATGTCGGCGAACAAGGTCTCCAGGCCGGAGAGTTGCAGCGCGGAGGCGCCGGCGGCGGCCGTCAGCGTGCCGCTGCTGCTGCCCTTTTCGAGATAGAGGTTGCCGTCGCCGAGGCGCGGCGTGATCTGCACGAAGGCCTGGCCGTCGCTGCCGAGCCGGACGCCGACCGCGTCGAGCAGCTTGTCGTAGCCGCCGCGCGAGCCGGCGTCGAGCGCGCCCGAGACGAAGTCGAAGCTGCCGCTCAGGCCGGCGCTGGCCATCACGCCGCCCAGGCTGGCCTGGAGCTGCGCCTGCGCCGCCGCCACTTCGGCGGCGCCGAGGCCGCTGACCGGGCCTGACATCAGCGAGGCCGGATCCTGGCCGCTGGCGAGCAGCATGGTGGCGGTGGTGAGGGGAGTGATGTTGGCCGTGCCTTCGCCGCCCGCCACCGCGTAAACGCAGAGGTAGTGCGGCCCGGCGTAACCGCAGGCTTCCAGGCGATAGGGCGCGGGACCGGTGAGGACGACGGCGGCGTACTTGCCGTCGGCATCGACCGGCAGGTCGGCGGCGACGACCGTGCCGGTCGCGTCGAGGATGCGCAGCCAGGCGTTGGCGATCGGCGCACCGACCGCCACCGTGCCCGAAAGCGAAGGCGCCGCGCCGCTGCCCTCGGGCAGGTTCGGCGCGTCCTCGCCGCCGCCGCAGCCGGCGAGCAGGGTGAGCAGGGTGAGCAGGGCCACGGTCGCGAACGACGCGAAGCTCAGGGCGTGAAAGCGGCGCAGGAACAGGGCCAGGGGCTGGCGATCGGCGACGGCAGGCATTGCGAGAGGCTCCGGCGGGCCGCCGCGCACGTGCGCCCGGCCCGCGTTGACGAAAGGCGAGGCGATCTTCAGGAAGCGGGCTTCCGATCCCAGGATCTTCGGCAAGGGGGTCGGCGATTTGAGGGCGGCGCGCCGGGCGAAACGCGCATATGTCACACCGGCCGCGGGTATCGTCGCGAGCCGCAAGACCGGCGCCGATGGTGGCGCACGACACGCCGAAAAATGTGTCGAAATGTTCGCTCGCCGTTCGTCGTGGAAGAGGGCGCCCGAAGGCGACCCGTCCACCCATCGAAGGAGATTCAGCTTGCATAAGATCACGCCCTTTCTCGGGTACGGCCTTTCGTGGCAGATCGTGCCGACCGTGCTGAGCGAACTGATGAAGGAGGCCGACCAGGCGCGGGCCAGGCGCGCCTGCGACGCGATGCTCAAGAGGGTGAAGATCGACAGCGCGGCATTGCAGGCCGCTGCGAATGGGGAGACATGACATGAGGACCGCCTCGTCGCTGCGCCGGATCCCGGGTTGGCCGAGCCTCGTCGCGCTGCTGCTGGCCGGCTGCGGCGGCGGCGGCGGGGGCGCCGGCGGGGGGATCGGCCCGGCGATCCACTACCAGCCGACCCAGGTGGTGACGGCGCTGGCCTTCGACCGCGTCGCCATGGGCTATGGCGCGAGCTGCATGCTCACCCCGGCCGGTGACGCCTGGTGCTGGGGCGACGACGAGCACGGCCAGCTCGGCGCCGCCACCGCCAACCGCTGCTCGAGCGGCAACGTCGCCTGCAGCTCGCTGCCCCTGCACGCCGCCGTGCCGCTGCGCTTCGCAACGCTCGGCCCGGGGCAGATCCACAGCTGCGGCGTCGACCTCGCCGACCAGGCCTGGTGCTGGGGCTTCGGCATCGGCGGCCAGCTCGGCGACGGCGGCTCGGCGACCAGCGCCGCGCCGGTGGCGGTGGCCGGCAGCCACCGCTTCGTGCAGATCGACGCCGGGCGCAGCTCGCTCACCAGCTGCGCCCTCGACGACGCAGGCAGTGCCTGGTGCTGGGGGCCGGCCGGCGGCGGTGCGCTCGGCAACGGCACGACCGACATGTCGCGGGTGCCGGTGCAGGTGCTGGCGGCACAGCCCTTCGTCTCGGTCGGCGCCGGTGACGAGCATGCCTGTGCGCTCGACGCCGCGGGGCAGGCCTGGTGCTGGGGCCGCAATGGCTACGGCAAGCTGGGGCGCGGCGTCTCGGGCGCGTCGCTGGTGCCGGCGCCGGTCGTCGGCGGCCACGTGTTCGCTTCGCTCGCGGTGGGTGGCGTCTTCAACTGCGGCCTCGACGCGGCTGGCGCGGCCTGGTGCTGGGGCTTCGCCGCGTCGCTTGGCGATGGCGTCGGCCAGCACAAGGACGTGCCGGCAGCCGTCGCCGGCGGCCATGTCTTCGCCAGCATTTCGTCGGGCTACCAGCACACCTGCGGGCTGACCGCCGACGGCACCGCCTGGTGCTGGGGGACCGCGCCGCTGGTGGGCGGCGGTACCGATCAGACCAGCCTGGTGCCGGTCGCGGTCGCTGGCGGGTTGAAGTTCCGCGTCGTCAGCGCCGGCGGCGTCGCGACCTGCGCGATCACGCTCGGCGGCGTGCCGATGTGCTGGGGCATCAACTCGCTCGGCTCGGTCGGCCAGGCCGACACCGGCCCTTGAGCGGCGGGCGTCGTGGCGGCACAAAGACCGCCACAGGCCGGCGGTTCAGGCGAGGCGGCGGGTCGGCCCGAGCATGCGCATGAGCGAGCGCAGAAACGGCGCCCGGTCGGGCCGGTCGGGCGAGCGCCGCTCGAAACGCGGCGGCTCGGTCTTGCTCATCATGTCGGCGACGAACTCGGCCGCGGTCTCGGGGTCCATGGCGCGGGTGCGCTCGAATGCGTGCACGTCCTGGGCGATCGTCAGGGCCTCGGTGTGCGACAGCTGCCCATCCAGTTCGGCGAGGCGCAGCGCGCAGCGCCTGCACCAATCGCCCGGTTCCAGAACATCTGACTTCATGGCATCTCCTTGGGTGGGGGAGACTAGGCGCGGTTCTGGAGGGCGTCTGTCGTCCTTTCGGCGAACGGCGTGTCGGGTTCGTCCGACAAGGTCCGGGCCCGCCGTCGGCGCCTTGCTGTCGAGCGCGGCGCTCAGCCGGCGAGCGTGATCCACGTGGGCGCATGGTCGCTGGCGCCTTCCCGGCCGCGCACCGCCTTGTCGACGCCGGCGTCGCGCAGCCGCCGCGCCATCGCCGGGCTGAGCAGCAGGTGGTCGATGCGCAAGCCAGCGTCGCGGGCCCAGCGCTTGCGCCGATAGTCCCAGAACGTGTAGAGCCGCTCGTCGGGATGGCGGGTGCGGATCGCGTCGGCCCAGCCCTGCGCGAGCAGCCGCTCGAAGGCGGCGCGCGGCTCGGGTTGCAGCAAGGCGTTGTCGAGCCAGCTCGCCGGCGAATAGATGTCGGCATCGGTCGGCACGACGTTGAAGTCGCCGGCCAGGACGACCGGATGGCCCGACCCGATCAGCTGGCCGGCGTGCGCCAGCAGGCGCTCGAACCAGGCCATCTTGTAGGCGAACTTCGGGCCGGGCTGCGGATTGCCGTTGGGCAGGTACAGGCAGGCGACGATCACGCCGGCGCAGGCGGCCTCGAGGTAGCGGCGCTGCAGGTCGGCCGGATCGCCGGGCAGGGTGCGGCGGATCTCGACCGGCTCGCCGTCCCTCACGAGCAGGGCGACCCCGTTCCACGGCCGCTGCCCGGCGATCAGCGCGCCGTAACCGGCGGCCTCGAGCGCGGCGCGCGGAAAGGCGGCGTCGGCGGCCTTGGTTTCCTGCAGGGCGACCACGTCGGGCCGGGCCTCGGCCAGCCACTCGAGGACGAGCGGCAGGCGCTTGACGATGTCGTTGACATTCCAGGTGGCAATCTTCATCCGCCGGGATCGTCGCACGCCCCACCGGACGCTGCGCCGCTGCACCGGCCAGAGCTGGCGAAGACACCGGCCGCGCCCGCCGCCCGGGCCGCCACCGGCCAGGGCGGCGAGGCGGCAAGCTCGTGGGCCTGCCGTCCCGTGCGCATGCCGCTCAGGTCGTGGCTGGCTCTCCTCCGGTGCGCAGCGGCGGCCGTCGTCGGCCCTGCTGCCGGGCGGTACGCCGGTTGACCCGCCCCGATCGCCCCCGGACACTCGGGCCTCGAACCAGTTCCGCCCACCCGGCGCCCGCATTTCATGAAGATGTCCGTTGCCCTCACCGGCGCCCTGTGCGCCGCCGCCGTCTCCACCGCGGCGATCGGCGCCAAGCCGACGACCCGCAACCGCGCCGAGATCCCGGCCGAGTTCCGCTGGGACTTCAGCGCGATCTATCCCGACTGGGCGGCCTGGGAGGCCGGCATGCGCGAGATGGAGGCGCGCGTCGACGCCTTCCTCGCGCTCAAGGGAACGCTTGCCCAGGGCCCGGCCCGGCTGCTCGCCGTCTACCGCGCCTTCGACGAGATCGGCAAGCTGAAGGATCGCCTCTACAACTACCCGCAGCTGCAGCGCGACACCGACACCCGCGACCAGGCGGTCGCCGCGCGGGTGCAGCGGATCGGCGCCCTGTCGGCCAGGTACGAGACGGCGTCGGCCTGGTTCACGCCCGAGCTCCTGAGCCTGCCCGACGCGACGGTGACCGGCTGGCTGGCGCAGACGCCCGAGCTCGCGCCCTATCGCTTCCCGATCCTCGACACCTATCGGCGCAAGGCGCACGTGCTCGACGACAAGGGCGAGCGCTTGCTCTCGCTGGCCAGCCGCCTCAACGCGGCGCCGGCGTCGATCTACGACGAGCTGAGCAGCTCCGACATCAAGTTCCCGACCCTGCGTCTGGCCGACGGCAGCGAGATCGTGCTCAGCCCCGCCAACTACGGCGCCCTGCTCGCGGGCAACCCCAGCCAGAGCGAGCGCGGCCGGGCCGCGGCCGCGCACCTGGCCACCTATGGCGCCACCGCAAACACCTACGGCGCGATCTACAACGGCCTGCTGCAGCGCGACTGGTTCGTGGCCCAGGCGCGCAACTTCGACAGCACGCTCGACGCCGCGCTCGACGGCAACGCGATCCCGCGCGCGGTGGTCGAGACGCTGATCGAGGCGACCCGCGCCGGCACGGCGCCGCTTCGCCGCTACGCGCGGCTGCGCCAGAAGCTGCTCGGCCTGCCGAGCTACCACCCGTACGACGCCTTCGTGCCGCTCTTTCGCGGCAGCAAGACCTATCCGTACGAGCAGGCACGCGAGCTGGCGCTGGCCTCGGTGGCACCGCTCGGCGAGGACTACGTGAGCCGGTATAAGCGCTTCGTCGCCGGCGGCCGGGTCGACGTCTACGAGAACGAAGGCAAGTATTCCGGCGCCTACGCCGCCACCGTGTACGGCGTCGGCCCGTACCTGCTGATGAACTACGACGACACGCTCTACTCCGCCTTCACCCTGGCCCACGAGGCGGGCCACGCGATGCACTCGGTGCTCGCCTACGACAGCCAGCCCTTCGCCACCGCCGATTACACGATCTTCGTGGCCGAGGTGGCATCGACCATCAACGAGCGGCTGCTTCTCGACGAGATGCTGCGCCGCACCAGCGACCCGAGGGAGCGCTTCCTGCTGCTGCAGAAGGCGGTGGATTCGATCGTCGGCACCTTCTACACGCAGGTGCTGTTCGCCGACTTCGAGCTGC